>JAJQJM010000196.1 GCA_021323475.1 Vampirovibrio sp. | reverse complement strand
GAAGCCATTGAACAGAACATGAAAATCGAGGAAGTGGACGCGGTATTGGGTAGCCCCATCGGCTTTCCCAAGGAAGGCATTTTCGGCTTGCTGGATTTAGTGGGCATCGGTATTATTCCATTAGTGACGGATAGTTTGCTCAAAACGCTGCCTGATGATGATCCCTTCCGGAAATTCGATCATGACCACGGCCTTGCCTTGGTGGATCGTTTACTAAAAGAAGGTTGCACCGGCCGAAACTCTCCCAAGGGCGGATTTTACCGCATGCAAAAGCAGTCGGACGGCAGCAAACAGAAGCAGGTAATCAGCCTGGAAAACAGCGAGTATTACACGTTTGAAAAACCCAACCTGAAACATGTAAAAGAAGCCAAAAAACACGGCCCCAGAGCGGTATTCGAATCCGACGGAAAACTGGGTCGTTTTGCCTGGGTGGTTGTTCGAGACACCTTGTTGTATGCCGCCTATTTAATCCCCGAAATTGCGGATGATATCGCCGATGTGGATGCCGCCTTGCGAGGCGGTTACAATGCCAAATGGGGCCCGTTTGAGCAGATTGATCAGGTAGGCGTGGAGTGGTTCAGCCAGAAGGTGAAAGAGGACGGCATTCCATTGCCACCGGTACTGGAAATGGCAAATAATCGACCCTTTTATAAAGAGCGGAACGGAAAATTGCACCGTCTGGTATTCGACTTTGAACGGAAAAAAGCGGATTATCAGGAGCTGCCACCTCAGGAAGGCACTCTGAAGCTGGCGGATATCAAACGCCGCAGCAAGCCTCTGGTAACTCATTACTCCGCCAGCTTATGGGACATTGGCGACGGGGTAACCTGCCTGGAATTCCATTCCAAAATGAATACGCTGGATCCGTCCGTACTGTGGGTTACCAATGAAAGCATCCGATTCATGCAACGAAATCGGAATCAATATAAAGCGATGGTGATCTATAACGAGGCGAAGAATTTTTCGCTGGGCGCCAATATCGGACTAGTGGATGCCGCGCTGAAAGCCAGTCAGGTCGGTTCTTTAAAAACCCTCGGCCTGTCAAAATTCGTTGCCGAAAATGTGTTCAATACGGTAGAGGCCATGATTTATCAGGGTCAAAGCGTTTTCAACGCATTAAAACAGTCCAACTTTCCAGTGGTGGGCGCCCCCAATGGAATGGCGCTGGGCGGCGGCTGTGAAATCCTGCTGCATTGCGACGCCCTTCAAGTCAGCTCCGAAACCTATATGGGGCTGGTAGAAAGTGGTGTCGGATTAATTCCCGCCTGGGGCGGTTGTGCCCGTTATCTGGAACGTTGCCAGAAAGCGCCGGGCATGCAAGGAGGCGCTGTTCCTCCGGCCCGGGCCGCATTCCAAGCCATTTTAATGCCGCAATTTTCGGTTTCCACATCCGCGCAGGACGCGCTGAAAAAATACTGGCTGCGTCCCCAGGATAAAATCACCATGAATCCGGACCGTTTATTATTTGACGCCAAAGCATTGGCGCTGGATTTGGCAAAGCAATATACGGCACCGCAAACACCCTCTTACCGCCTGCCTGGGCCAGCGGGCAGAGCCGCTTTGAATATGGCTATTGATGATTTTTATATTAAAGGCGACACCACTTATCACGACGTGATCGTGGCCGATGCGCTGGCGGAAACCCTGACCGGGGGCAGGACCGATTCGGCCACCACCGTGACGGAATCCGAAATTGCCCAATTGGAACGGGAAAATTTTCTTTCTTTATTGCACACACGCCAAACGCAAAAGCGCATCGCGCATACGCTTAAACATGGCAAGCCTTTGCGGGAACCGCCCGAGGAAACCCCGCAGGGTACGGATACACTTCGGGCATCCCGCAAGCCGGCTCGCCTGAAGAACCAACCCTTAACAGGGCTCCCGCTGGAAGGTAAGCAAGCCGGTCAGCTACGCCTGATGGCCCAAGTCACCGCCTTGCTGTTAAAACAATTTGCGAAATAACCAAGGCACATTCCTGAAATTGACCGTTCAGACCGGCAGGCATACCGTAAACACAGCGCCTTCTCCCGGTCTACCCACGGCCGTGATGGTACCATTATGCCGCTCTACAATGCGTTTGCAGATACCAAGCCCAACCCCGCTGCCCGGAAAAGCAGTTTTACCATGCAATCGCTCAAACGGCTTAAAAATACGCTCAGCCTGATCCGGCGGGAAACTAATGCCATTATCTTCCACCCGAATCTGGCACATGCCTTCGGATTGACAGCAGGAAATCGTGACCTCCGGCGGCTGCCCCGGCTTATGAAATTTGAATGCGTTTTCCAGCAAGTTCTGCATTAATAATTGCAACTGGCCAGGATCGCCATGCAGGGAACATAATTCCCCAATATGAACTTGCGCATGCTTTTCCCGAATCGGTTCCGATAAGTCCGAAATGGCTGCCTGTACTACCTGAACCATATCGACCGGCACGAATGGCTGTTTCTGGCTACTGATTTTAGCCAGGGCCAGCAAGTCGTCAATCAGGGTCTGCATTCCTTCCGCAGAGCGTTGAATCCGACTTAAATCATCCCGGTTTTCATCGTCCAGCATATTATCAAGCGTGGTCAACAAATGCTCGCTGAAAAACTGGATCTTCCGCAACGGCGCTTTCAAATCATGGGCCGCAATAGCGGCAAATTGCTCTAAATCATAATTGCTCTGTTTCAGCTTGCGCTGATACCCCAGCAGCGCCTCCTCAATACGTTTTCGATCCGTCATATCCCGGCTGATTTTAGCAAAGCCCGTCACGTTCCCTTCCGTATCATACAACGCATTCACGACCACATTCGCCCAGAATTTTTCACCGTTTTTCCGAATCCGCCATCCTTCATCTTCATAGCGCCCATACGCGGTAGCCGTCCGGAGAATGCGCTCCGGCAAACCGGTCAGTATCTCCTCCTCAGACAACACGATGGAAAAGTGCCGACCCAATGCCTCCTCGGCAGTATAACCATAAATTTTCAAGGAGCCGGGACTCCAGTTCTTAATATAACCATCTCTGTCTTCCATAAAAAATGAATAGTCTGTAGCGCCTTCCACCAAGGCTCTGTAGCGCTCCTCGCTTTCCTTCAGGGTAGTTTCCACCTGCTTGCGTTCCAGAGTAATGCCCAACGTCGTGGCAAGCGCACTTAAAAACGTGCTATCCAACTCCGAAAATTCTCGTTCTATCCGGGTGTCTGCTTCCAGTACGCCAAACGCTCGCCGGTATCCATAGATTACAGCGCTAATACCACTGACCAGCTTATATTGATAATGCAAGGGTGACGGCTTAAAGCGCGTCTCACTATAAATATCCTCCACAATAACCGGGTTCAGCGTTTGCAAAGTATAGGCGGCATGCGGCTCATCCCCCGGATCGAAGCGTTGCCCAACCAGGCCGGGATCAAATCCTGCGACCGCTCTAAACAACAAATTGCCATCCGGCTGGCTTTCCATAATTTTCACAAAGTCCACCCCCAGACTGTCTCGCACTATCATCACGATATGCTCGAACAATTCCCGCTGGGAGAGGCCGGCAAGTGCAATTTGATAGAATGACAGCAATTGCTCCTGCCGTTGCGAATGAACTTGCAAGGCTTGATGAGTACGGGCGTTATTGATGGCGATGGCAGTCTGTTGCGCGATAATTTCCACATTTTCACGCTCCTCCTCCGTCCACACCCTTTCCTGATGCACCTGATGTATAAATAACAGAGCAAGGCACGTATTCTGGTATCGAATCACGCAGGTTAAGCCGGATTTCACCTTGAATTCCTGCAAATGCTTTTGCATCTCCACCGATAATTCCACATCAGAGAAGGGAGAGGCATGCTCAAGCCGGCATAACTGCTGAGAAAAACCGGATGGCCCTTGCCAGTGGCCTTTAACCACATCCAGCATGCTTTGAATATTCTCGGAAGATCGATATTCTTGGGTTGGAGGCAGCAGCACCTTCCGCCGACTATCGAATGCGGCAATGAAGCATCGATCCGCCTTCAGATAGTGA
>JAJQJM010000195.1 GCA_021323475.1 Vampirovibrio sp. | reverse complement strand
CATGGTTTGTCTCATTAGGCTTTAGACCTTGCCTTGATACCATATCATAAATAAAAAAGGCCCCTAATAAAATGAAAAAGTGTCTCATGTCCAGCGGATCAGCAGGGTAGACCTCAATGAAAATCCTACTCCCTATCCCGGTTTCTCTTATTTGCACTTAATCCTGGCACAACCTCGATAATTGCAAGTACGTCTCGTTGATTTCAAGCATAGTTGCAAATAATCCTAGCCTGACACCCCCTCCAGTTGCATTTATTCCTGGCAGAAATTCCTCTCGTTTACAAGCATGGCCGTTTATAAATGCAAGCCGCTACATTTAACCAACGGTAGGTACTCTGCGCGTTGTGAGCGGTAAGAACCGGCTGGTCTGCCACAGGCTATCTCTGCCATTAGAATTCCCCCGTGAAGTCAGGGGTTCAAGGGTAAGGTAATTGTGAAGCGGCTGCCTTCATCAGATTTGCTGTCCACGTCAACCCGTCCATTGTGACGCTCTATAATTTTTTTGAGGATGGCCAGTCCCATTCCCACACCGGGGTATTTTGTGCCACCGTGCAGTTTTTCCATTGGCAAGAAAATGCGTTTAATATACTTGGGGTCAAATCCGATACCGTTGTCTTGAACAATAAGCTCACAACGATTCTCATCCAATTGACAGCATCTTATCTGTATCTTTATTGGTCTGTCCTTGGCACGAAACTTCAAGGCATTATCCAACAAGATCTCAAGTACCACCACAATCTGATCCCTGTCGCCGTAAAGCATTGGCGCTTTGGCAATATCAGTCTGGATACTGTCCGCCTGAAAGAAGTCCTGATGCAACGCTATGAAATTTTCAATGAGCTCCTTCAGGGAAAAGCTGGAAAACGCGGCACCTTTGCGCTCAATTCGGGACAATGAAAGCAGTGAGCCGAGCAGCACTTCCATAGCCTGACTGTTCCGTGCAATTCCATTCAGATACTCTGCCGTTTCATTCGTTAATTCATCTTCAATGCTTGCTCGTAAAAATTCATTAAATTGCTGAATTTTACGAAGTGGAGCTTGTAAATCATGTGAGGCGATAAACAGAAATTGTTCCAAGTCCTGTTTGGCTGACTCTGCCTCACACGTCTTTTGGCGCAAGGCATCCTCAAGTTTTTTGGTCTCCAGGATAGCTGCCACTCTTGCTTGAACCGCTTCAGGCCTGACGGGCTTGGTAAGATAGTCAAGGACGCCATTTTCGAGTGCTGTGCCGATATCATCGCCTGTATCACCACCCAAAAGAAGAATAACAGGAATCTCTGCAGTTTCGGCGTGCCGTTTCAGCGTTTCGAGTACCGGAACCCCACCCGTATCAGACAACATGCTATCCAGCAATACCAGATCCGGTTTGGTTTTGCAAATCGCGTCAAATGCTTCGTTGCCCGAATTCACTCCAGTTACCCCGTATCCGAGTGGGGTAAGAATATCAGTTAGTCGTTGCACGCTAGTGGGTGAGCTATCCGCCACCATGACATCCGCCAGATAGGGAACGGGTACTTCTGTGCAATTGGGGCCTTCCTGTGTGGTTGTCTCCACTGGTGGTGATGGTGTTTTTTCTGTTATAAAAGAACCCACCAGATTTGCGAATGTATCAACATTGATAGGCTTGGTAATAACTCCGTTAAACCCGCAAGCGTTAGCTCTTCGCTTATCCTCTTCCATGGCAAGTGCTGTAAATGCCAGTATTTGGATATCTTTTGTCCTGGGATCGGCACGAAGCTCTTCGAGAACCTCATAACCGCTCTTTCGGGGCAAGTTTAAATCCAGTAAAATTAAATTGGGTAAAATCTTTCGCGCCATCTCGACACCGGCGTCCCCTTCCTCAGCCTCAAAGGTTTGAAAACCCTGATGCTGAAGTAATGCTTTTGCCAGGTCCAGATTCAACTGGTTGTCTTCAATAATTAATACCTTGTTCATGTATAAACCTTTACCCACCCCGACTGGCAATAAAACATGTGAAACACCCGTGTGTAACACAAAGCCGTCAGATATTTTACCAGACCTTGCCAAGACTAATAAAACGGATTTGGTTGTTGGTTGAAAGCATACCCGACGTCAATAAGCAGGGCTTACAGCAGGATAGTCTAATTATACTACCAGATTATGAGTTTCCTATCCGTCACCTAGATACAAAAACTCTGGGAGAACTCTCTTGGCTCAACAACCTGTGACGAAACGTCGAGTCATGCGATTGGGGCATCAAGCATACGCAAATGACAGGTGTCCGAGATCCAGGGTCAGTTGAAGGTAGAGCGTTTGACCCTGAAGGGCATCCATTTCCGCACGCACTAACGTGCTATGGTTTTGGACAAGTAACCTATTTACAGGAGAACCTGTAAATGAAGAATAATCAGTTTAACTGAAGAGCAAATTGTACGCCTCTTGAAAAAAGTGGAAACTGGTGGCAAGAAGGCCGTCGAGCAGTAGCGGGAGTTGGGAATTAGCGCCGTCATTTAGTACTTCTGGAAGCGTACATATGGCAAGCTGGAAGATAATAAGGCCAAGCTGTTGATAGAACTAGAACAAGCTGAAACAGATGGTAGCCCACCTCATCGGGAAAGTGAAGCCGTGAAAGAGGTTTTGACTGAGCCCCTCACACGTTACCATCAAGAATTAGAGTCACTCACCTGATGGTCTTGCTTTATAAAATAAAACTAAACTAATTACTTTTAAACAGTTCCGGATTGAAGGGGCAGATCATCGTGGAGATGACATATTGTGAGTACCACCATAGTTCGGCTCACAACATAATCTTGCCTTTGAAATCGTTCATGCCGAAAGCCTTGTTCTATACGGTTATTTCAACAAAAAGTTAATTCAAACGAAAGTTGCAAAAGTACCAGGGCCGTACCTGAGCCATTCTGGCTAAAGAATGCCGATTTCCAGACGACATCTCCGTTTGCCGCACCTGTGGGGGTATGCTAGGTTATGAAACTGCTCTGGAGAAGACAGGTCAGGAACTTGTTCCTTGGACAACCGACTTTACACTGTAATACCGATATACTGATGGATACCTGACTGAAGTGTGATGGGCAATTGTTCAATGTTGTAGCTGGACGGGTAGCCGGATTTCCCTTTCTTACATAAGCGCAAGAGTCCAAGAGTTAATTAAAACGATGACCTCAGAACTGAATCACCCCACATCCTATTTGGCGGAAGCTAATATTTCGTCAAAACAGACGCTGGGCTTTTTTGTGGCCACACCGGCTGGCCATATTGTGGAGGCGAACGAGGTTTTGCTGGAACGGTTAGGAATGACGCAAGAGGCATTGGGGCCGGAGAATGCATTGCATTGCCATTCCATCCTTTCTCCCGAATCCTGGACACTGTGGGAACAGCAATGGCCAGACCTGGCCCGGCAGAAATTCATTGCGCCACGGGTTTTGGATTTTCGAAGTCTTGATGGTGATCCACAAGAGAGGGGACGGCTTCTGAGTGCGCAAGTCAGTATCATGGCCCTGCGGGATGGTTCGGGGAGCGGTGCCTGTCTCGTCCAGTTTGAAGGGCCTGAACAAACGGGCGATACGACTACGCCGACTTCCCTGCGTCGCTTTGCATCTTCCTTGGTGCCGGAATCCGAGGTTGCTCAGGATATAGGACCCGTCTCTTCGGATGACAGCCAATATTTCCGTATGTTGACCGATGCTTCCCCTGCCCAGATATTTGATATGGCTCCGGATGGCACACTGCGTTTTCTGAACCAGACTGCCCTGGATTATTTTGATCCCGAACGGATGCCAGAGATCAGGAAAGGGCATTGGGCGCCTGAAATCCATCCGGATGATCTGGAAAATATATCCCAATTAGTTCAGGATGCATTGGAGGGCAAAAGAGAATCCTACCGAATAGAGATTTACCGATGGTTCTTTCATTCGGGAAACCGTTGTTATTATCCCAACGGTGATTTTTATGGGCTGGTTGGCTATAGCATTGACATCACAGCCTTTAAAGAGGCTGAGCTGGAACTCAAGGCAAGTGAGGAGCGGTTCCGCATCATCGCCAATGCTTCCCCCGCACATATATTTGATATGGCTCCGGATGGCACCTTTCGCTTTCTGAACCAGGCTGTCATGGATTTTCTTTCTCCCGAACGGATGCCGGAAATCATGAAGGGACGTTGGGATTCGGAAGTCCATCCGGATGATCTAAACAATATGACCCAATTAGTTCAGGATGCATTGGAGGGCAAAAGAGAATCCTACCGCCTGGAGCTTCGTTCCAAACGACGGGATGGGATTTACCGATGGTTCTTTCATTCGGGAAACCGTTGTTATTATCCCAACGGTGATTTTTATGGGCTGGTTGGCTATAGCATTGACATCACAGCCTTTAAAG
>JAJQJM010000194.1 GCA_021323475.1 Vampirovibrio sp. | reverse complement strand
CCTGTACACCGTGGGCAGCATGAAAGACGTGCCCGGCATGAAGAAATACGTGGCCGTGGACGGCGGTATGGGTGATAACATCCGTCCGGCCCTGTATCAGGCGCAGTATACCGCGTTGGTGGTCAACAAGTTTGGTGCCCCGGTAGAGGAAACCGTTACCATTGTGGGTAAATACTGCGAATCCGGCGATGTGCTGATTAAAGGACTTCCGGTTCCCAGCCTGGAGAGTGGCGATACCCTGGCGGTACTGGGAACAGGCGCTTATAACTACACCATGTCGTCCAATTACAACCGCTTCCCTCGCCCAGCGACGGTATTGGTGGAAAACGGACATGCCCATGTGCTGGTGCAGCGGGAAACCTACGATACCATTATCCAGCAGGATTTGATTCCAGCCCACTTACGCAAGGTCGCCGAGGCAACGGTGGCATCGGCCGTATAGTCTGCCTTTTGAGAGAACGGCAAACCATTCCGGGCAGGTTATCTGTCCGGGGCAATGGCGATATGGCCTTTGGTAGGTTAGAATGGAATTAGGCCGTGTAAAGGATTCAGCGAGTATTCCCCACAGCCTTGTTGGGATAATAAGACGGAAACGATGAAACGCCGATGATGGAATGGCTTCTGCGCGAATGGACGGTCCAGCACTCGCTGGTTCATCAGGTGCTGAAAGGTGTCATTCAAATCGCCATCCTGACCGGCATTATCTATTTCGTCTATGTGCGCTTTATCCGCAAAAGCCATGCCGAACAGCTTTTAAAAGGGCTGTTCATCATGCTGCTGATTTTCGTGGGCATGTGGATTCTTGCCTATGTGTTCCAGTTGCCCATGCTGGAGCACGTGTTTGCGGCCAGCATCCAAATTTTGTTTATCGGCCTGATCGTTATCTTCCAGCCCGAGTTGCGGCGGATGTTACTGTTTCTGGGACAAGGAGAGCTGTTTGGCACCGCCATTGCCGCTCAATCCCCGGAAGAGGAAAAGGCCGAATACCTGATTCATGAGCTGACGGAAACGGTGCATTTCCTCAGCAAGGCCAAGCGTGGCGCTTTAATTGTATTGGAGTCTGCCACGACCCACGGGGGCGACTATCTGGAAATGGGAACCCTGCTGGATGCCAAGCTGAGCACGGAGTTGATGTTGACCATTTTCCACCATAACACGCCCTTACACGATGGGGCGGTGGTGATTGGCCCGGATAACCGGGTCGTGGCCGCCGGTGTACTGCTGCCGTTAACGGAAGATCCGAAACTAAGCTGGCAATACGGCACCCGGCACCGGGCGGCGATTGGTTTGACTGAAATTTCCGACAGCCGTTGTATCGTGGTTTCGGAGGAGTCCGGTACCATCTCCCTGGTTGAGGGGGGTAAGCTGGAAAAAATGACCAATGCCGAGGAATTGCGAAAAGCATTGGCGAAACGCTATGAAGTGTCATTTGATTCGGAAGCCGCCGAGCGCCGAATCCCGTTTGGTGAGCGTATATCTGAGTTTTTTGGCAGCGATAGCAAGTTTAACCGAATTTTCTACGGTAAGCGTCAAAAGGAACCGGACAAGTTTCCAAAATCAGGTGCCGGAAACGGCTAATTGAGGATATGTTTTGCATATCCTTTCGGGCCGAATTTGTTCGGATCAGCGTGGGATTTCGCTTCAGTCGTCCTTTTAGACAACTGAATACGGTGTTTAAACGGCGGGTTGTAATGGGGAATTAAGCCTGACTAATTATGGGAGCGGGATTGGATAAGGCAAAGGGGGCCATGGCTTGTGGGGATTGAAATTGAGGTGATGGTGCCGGTGTGTGTGTTGCGGTGGATAAAGTTGGTGGATGTTGTGATGGATGGTGAAAGTTGAAAGGATGTGGCAGCGGGGGAACCGGGGGGAAGCTGGGCTTGTGCTTTGCCGCATTCCGTCTCGCTACGTTTTTGCTGGTCATATAAAAATTGATGAAATTGATGCCGATGCCCAACAACAGAATGGTGCTGCCCAGGCCGACGGCGGTCGCCAGGTTTCGATGCTTCATCAATTCCTTGTAATATTTTTCCCGATTCTGGAATAGGGCATCCGGTACTTGAATCCCGCTTTTCTTTAGTTGGTGGAGGTCGTGCATGTCTTGTTCATGCCAATTGCGCACCTGTTCGCTGGAGGGAATCTTCAGACTGGTTAAGGGGTTCAGCTTGTTCAGGAAGTTGAATCGGCCGGTGCCTTTATCAATATTGGGGTTCCGTTGAATCAGCGCTTTTTCCAGGTCGGGATTATTGCGGGTTGCCAGCTTTAAATACGCCCGTTGCAGCAATGGGGTGCCAAAAAACCAGAACGCATACCCGATGGAATCCCGCAGCGCGCTTTCCCGGATTTCATTCCAGCTTTTGTTGGGGCTGGCTTTACGGCGCTCATTGGCCGCCAGCAGTCGCCATAAAATGCAGGAGGCGTAAATAATCTGGATCTGATTCACGTGTGATACGCCAAATTCCCGGTAATCAAAATGCTGAAGTAGTCGTTGCCCGAAGGATTGCTTGGGTAGGGCCGTTCCCAAGGGGGCTCCGCCAAACCGGACGGGCGCAATGGGGCGCTTTGCGGGCAAAGGCTGCCGTACGGCAGGGTTAGCCGCTTGGGGTGAGCGATGCTGGAGTGGTTGCATCATGCCATAACCCCCCCGTTCTGGTTACGAACTTGGGGATAGGCTGGGAACGAGCCAAAATTGCGATAAGGCGTGGGTGTGGGAGCCGGCGGTGCCGGCCCATGCTGGACGGGATTGGCGAGAGGTACAGGGGGAGAAGGCTGCGCTGCCTCTGCCGGCGGACCCCCTTCGCCGGGAAAGAACATTTTGCCCCCATGTTTTTTGGTTGTGATGTATTGGTTGTAAAAGGTGAAAGCGCCCGCAGCCGCAATCGACAGGCCAAGGGGCACCCAAGTATACGCGCCTTTGGCTTTGCGGTAGGCGGTAACCAGCCCGTCCTCCATGGTGGGAACAAAGCGGCGCCAGCCTTTTTTATTTTCCGCGAACAATTTTTCAAGAATCAGGGATTGTTTCTGCCCCCAGTCTTTGGTGGGCCCGGCTTCCCGTTCCACTGCATAGGTGGCGCGGTCCACGTATTGCTCCAGGAAGTTTTTCATTTCCTTCAACATGGTGCGACGGCTTTGTCCTGCGGAAAGCGGCTTGCCATCGGCGTCATTCAGGTTAACGGTGCCGGTCAGGCCCCGCAGCAGCGCCTCATGATCGACTGCTTTGACGAAATCTTCCTCATGATGGTTCAGCTCGGACAGGCTGAGATTGAAGCGCTGCTTGATAAAGGCCTTGTCCTGATAGGCTTTGGGGTCTACCTTTTTGCGTGCGGCTTCTTCCGCCAGTTGCGGCGCTTGTTGACGGACACGTTCTTGGGCATGCGCATCCAGCGCGTTGGTGCCCATAATGCTGGTGTCGCCCACTTTCTTTTGGTTGTAATACAGGGCCATCTCGCCCTGTGATTCTTTGGAAAGCTTACCCCAGCGCTGTTTAAGCTTATCTCTTAACTCGGATAATTTGCCCGCTTTCAGCATTTGCTGATAATTCTTCAGGTGGGTTTGGGCATCCGGTTTGCCGTAGGTGGTTTCCAGCATTTGCAGCAACGCGCCATTTTGCGCCTTGCCGTGTCCAGCCAGCTTATTGAGGCTGGTCAGACGGCTCTGGATGCTAAAGTCTCGATCGCCCGACTCCAGTCCGGCCAGTACACTGTTAATAAAGGATTTTCGGGCGTCCTGATGGTTGGGGGCGTTTTGCAGGGCGCGGGTATAAAGGCGCTGAAACGCATTCATGTTCTCGGCGCTAATCCAGGCTTTACCCGGAAGCCCGTGTGGGTTGTACGGGTTAACGGAATTGCCCAGCAGGGCAACCATGCCATGCCCGAACCAGCCTGCGATCAGCACGTTGCCGATAAGCCCGAATGTTTCTCTCAGAAGGGTTTCCCGGCCATCATCCGCGTTTCGCATAAAGCCCATAATGCTACGGGGCAAAATCATGCCAATACCATCAG
>JAJQJM010000081.1 GCA_021323475.1 Vampirovibrio sp. | reverse complement strand
TACAGCGTTTGGATGATGTTCACCCATCCGTAAAACTCCATAATATGGATGAACGTGGTGAAATGTGGAGTATTTTCGGGATGACCGGGACAGGCATTCTGGGTGGTCGTGGATTCAGGCATCTACTGATAGTGGTGCTGAGCGCCGCATTGTTGTTGTGGGTGTGCATGCCGGCTGCGCTGGCGCAGGTGGGTTTACCGACTGTGGATATTAAAGTGGGCACGGCGGCCAATCCGCAGGAGGTCAGCAAGGGCTTGCAGATTCTGGTATTGCTGACGGTGCTGACGCTGGCTCCGGCCATTATGGTAATGGGTACCGCCTTTACCCGGATTGTAATTGTGTTGTCCCTGGTGCGTCAGGCCATTGGTACGCCGCAGCTTCCGCCCAGCCAGGTGATTATCGGCTTATCGCTGATCCTCACGTTTTTTGTGATGTCCCCGACGTTCAACAAAATGAATACCGAGGCCCTGCAACCCTACCTGAAAGGCCAAATGGCCCAGGAGCAAGCCTTAACCAAGGCCATGACCCCACTAAGAACCTTCATGTTCAAGCAAACTTCCTCCAAGGATTTGGAACTATTCATGGGTATGGCCAAGCTGAAGAAGCCCAAAAACCGGGGTGATGTGCCGACGTACGTGCTGCTGCCCGCTTTTACCATCAGTGAGCTGAAAACGGCGTTCCAGTTGGGTTTTATCATCTTCCTGCCGTTCCTGATTATTGATATGGTGGTGTCCAGCATCCTGGTATCGATGGGGATGCTGTTCCTGCCGCCCACCTCCATCTCGCTGCCGTTCAAGCTGGTGCTGTTTGTGCTGGTGGACGGTTGGCACCTGATTTCCCAGTCTCTCGTAGCCGGATTCGGATAGGGAGAGCCTGAGCATGAATGAAGCCGTCTTTATCGATCTGCTGCAAAATGCCGTCTGGCTGATTATTTTGCTGTCCGCCCCGCTGCTGATGATTAATCTGGTGGTGGGTCTTGCCATTTCCATCGTGCAGGCTGTCACGCAAATTCAGGAATCAACGCTGACCTTTGTACCCAAGGTGCTAGCAACGTTTCTGGTGCTGGTGCTAGCCGGGCCGTGGATGACCCAGATGGTGGTGGATTATTCCAGCCGTATTTTTCAGCAGTTAATCGAGGTGGCCCAGGCGCCCAAGAAATAGAGAGGATTTTTTCCGCTTGGATTTAAGCTTGCTGACCGTGAATACCGTAATTGCCTTTCTGCTGGTGCTGTTTCGCATCAGCGGCATGATGGTCAGCGCGCCTTTATTCAACATGCGGAACATTCCTGCCCAACTGAAAGTGGGCATGGCGGTTTCCATCGCGCTGATCCTGTTCCCGCTGCATGCGGCGCAGGTGGTCATTCCAAAAGACTTAATTCAATTTAGTCTGATGGCGGTCCAGGAAACCGTGATCGGCATTTTAATCGGCTTTACGGCCAACCTGGTGTTTATCGCCCTGCAAATGGCCGGGGAATATGTCAGCATGCAGATGGGGTTATCGGTCGCCAACATGCTGGACCCGGTTACCCAAACCCAATCGCCGATTGTCGGGCAATTTTTCTTTTACTTTGCGGCCTTGCTGTTTTTATCCCTGAATATCCATCATGGGTTGATTGTAGGAGTCGATCGCAGTTTCAACTGGATTCCGCTGGGGCATTTTATAGGAGAAGGCCACTTAACAGGCGGACTCATGGCGGAACGGTTCATCAAACTGACGGGCGATATGTTTGTAATGGCGCTGATGATCGGTGTGCCGCTCATGGGAATCCTGCTGGCCACGGAAATCGCGCTCAGCTTTGTGGCCAAAGTCATGCCCCAGATGAACGTGTTTATGGTGGGCATGCCCTTAAAAGTGGCGCTGGGCTTGCTGGCTATTATGTGGTGCATGCCGTATCTGGGTGGCATGCTGGGCGAACAATACTCGCATCTGATCAAGGTCCTGCTGGGCCTGTACAAGACCTGACGGAGGCGATGGGGTGGCGCACGATAAAACAGAAAAGCCAACAGCCAAGCGGCTGGAGGATGCCCGAAAGAAAGGCCAGGTGGTTAAAAGCCAGGACTTTAACGGGGCCATTGTCTTAATCGCCGCGACTGGGGCCATGGCGTATGCCGGGCCGTATGCCGTGAGTACCCTGTACGGGCAAATGCAATTTACCTTCGGCAAGTTGCTCAGTAATCCGGAAGTGTTAAAGCCGCTGACCTTTGAAAGCTATAACGCGCTGGTCAGCAGCACCATTCAATCTATGGTGTGGCTGATGCTGCCGTTTTTACTGACGGTCATGGTGTTAGGGGCGCTTTCCAACCTGTTGCAAGTAAAACCCCTGTTTGCAATGGAAGCGATTTACCCCAAGCTGGATAAAATCAACCCCATTAACGGGTTCAAACGGTTCTGGTCCACCCGCTCGCTGGTGGAAGTGATCAAAGCCATCGTGAAGATGGCGATAATCGGTGCGGCGGGCACCATGATTATCCAGAATCACATGAGCGAACTGATGACGCTGGGCAGCGTGGAAGTGCCGGTGGCGTGGGGCACCATTGTTAAAATTCTGGCCGAAATTGCCCAGTGGGCCTGTACCCTGTTTTTTATCGCCGGGCTGATCGATTGGCGCTATCAGGCGTGGGAATTTGAAAAACAAATGCGCATGAGCCGCCAGGAAATCAAGGATGAGCGGCGTAATACGGACGGGGACCCCATGATGAAGGGTCGCATCCGGCAGATGGGCGTGAAAATGGCCCGCACTCGCCAGTTGGCTTCCGTGCCTACGGCGGATGTGGTGATTACCAACCCCACTCACTACGCCATCGCCCTCAAATACGACCCGGACATTGCTCCCGCCCCCGTGGTGGTGGCGATGGGGAAAGATATCTTTGCCCAAAAGATTAAAGAAGTAGCGAAAGAGCATAAGGTGCCTATGGTGGAAAACAAGCCGCTGGCCCGTGCCCTGTATCCCGTGGTGGAAGTGGATGCCATGGTGCCGCCCGATTTGTTTGTGGCGGTGGCCGAGGTGCTGGCGTATGTATTCGCCAAAAACAAGGGGCGCCGGTTAGCCGCCCAAAAGCGGGCCAAGGATGCCGCTAAAAAGCAGCAACAGCAACGGAGGGTTGACGAATGAGCGCCCCCGGCCCCAAGCTGCCTAAAATGAGCTGGAAGCAACTGCTGAAGCATAACGATGTGCTGCTGGCCGTCGGCATTGTGCTGGTAGTCACCATGATGCTGATTCCCTTGCCGCCCCTGCTGCTGGATGTGCTGCTGACGGTGAATATCGCCCTGTCCGTCACCATTTTGCTGGTGACGCTGTATACTCAGGAGCCGCTCCAGTATTCCACCTTCCCTACCATTTTGCTGTTTTCAACCTTATTCCGGCTGGGTTTGAACGTCAGTACCACCCGACTCATCCTACTCCACGGCGAAGCCGGGCAGGTGGTGCATGCCTTCGGGAGTTTCGTTATCGGCGGCAATTACGTGGTGGGTATGCTGCTCTTTGTCATTCTCATCATTATCAACTTTATCGTTATCACCAACGGTGCGGGCCGGGTATCGGAAGTCGCCGCCCGGTTCACCTTGGATGCCATGCCCGGTAAGCAGCTCAGCATTGATGCCGACCTGAACGCGGGCATGATTGACGAGAAAGAGGCCAAGCGCCGCCGGCAGAACATTCAGCGGGAAGCCGACTTCTACGGAACCATGGATGGTGCCAGCAAGTTTGTGAAGGGCGATGCCATTGCGGCCATTATCATTACAGTGATTAACGTGGTTGGCGGCTTGATTATCGGCGTGTTGCAGATGGGCATGCCCATTGAGCAGGCAGCGGCTACCTTTACCACGCTCTCGGTGGGTGATGGTCTGGTGTCTCAGATGCCGGCGCTGATTATTTCCGCCGCCACCGGTATTCTGGTGACTCGCGTGAATGACTCGGAAATGTCCCTGGGCGATGAAATTGGCGGCCAAATGTTCCAGAACCCCAAAGTCATGGCGATTATGGGTGGCTTGATGCTGGTGATGGGTATGGTGCCGGGCTTGCCCAACCTGCCGTTCTTGGCCATCGGTGCCCTGGCGGTGGGTGGCAGTTTCCTGTTAATCAAGGCCCGTCGCGAGAAGGCGGAATTGCAGGTCATTGAGGAAAGCAAGGCCAAGGCAGTCCAAAAGAAAAAATCCACCACGGAAAACGTGCTGGACCTGTTGCAGGTGGAAATGCTGGAGCTGGAAATCGGTTACCGGCTGGTGCCGCTGATTGAAGCGGATTCCGGTGGCGACTTGCTGGAGCGTATTTCCCAAATCCGGCGACAGGTGGCGATGGAGCTGGGCTTTGTACTGCCTTCGGTCAGGGTGCGGGATAATTTACAGTTGGCTCCGAACCAATACAACATTAAAATGCGCGGCGTGACTATTGAAAGCGGCGAGGTCATTGCCGACTTATGGCTAGCCATGAGTACCGACCCTGACATAATTGAACCCATAGACGGCATCGAAACCAAGGAGCCTGCCTTTGGCTTACCGGCCCTGTGGATTGAGGCCGATGAGAAAGAAAAGGCCGAGGTGGCCGGCTATACGGTAGTCAGCGCGTCCGCCGTTGTCTCTACTCACTTAACGGAAGTGATTAAAAAGAACTCGGCGGATATCCTAAGCCGGTCCGATGTGCAGAACCTGCTGAGCAACGTGAAAAAGATCAATGAAACCCTGGTGACCGACCTGGTGCCGGATACCCTGACCGAGGCCGAGATCCATATCATTCTGCAGAACCTGCTGCGGGAAAAAGTTTCGGTGCGGGACATGATCACCATTCTGGAAGCGCTGAGCTACCACTGCCGCGTGAACAAGGACCCGGATTACCTGACCGAGCAGGTGCGCATGGCCTTGTCTCGCAGTATCTGCAAGCAACACCAGAATCCCGAAACCGGCGAGTTGCCCGTGGTAACGCTGGACCCTGCCGTGGAAGAGCAAATTGCCCAAGGGCTCACGCAAGACGGGCAAATGTTGGCCCTGGGGCCGGTGTTTACCCAGCGGTTGTTTGTGGCGCTCAATCAGGAAATTGAGCGGGTCATCGGGACGCAAGGCGTGCAGCCGGTGATTCTCTGTAACGGGCGCTTACGTTTGCCGTTCCGTCGGTTGATTGAACGGATGTTACCCCAGATTGCGGTGTTGTCCTACAACGAAATCGGGCCTAGCGTGAAAGCCACCGCCGTTGGTTCGGTGCGGGTCGATATGGCCCAACTGGCATAGGCGTTCAGCGATGAAACGGCAGTATCAAATGGAAGCTAAAACAGAAGACCTCAGGGAACCTCAGGCATGAAATTATCGGTTAGAATGGCCGGAATCTGCGGCAGCGGTGCGTTTATCCTGGCGGCATTGCCGGGCTTCTATCAGCAGGCCAAGCCGGTGGATATTTCACAGATGGCAACGGGCGTCCTGCCGGGCATGAATATTATCGAAACCCTGTTGATCAGCCTGGGTGGCTCCATTGTGGCGGGTTTCATCGGTTACCTGATCGGCGATATTCTGGCCAACCCGAAAGGGCCTCCCAAAAAGAAAAAACAACCTAAAGCGAAAGCCAAGGCCCGGCCCTTTTCACCGACTCAGCCCCTGTTAGCCGTTCCGGAAACGGACTTGCCGCCGGTTACTGATGGTCTTGCCTTGCCAGAGGCGCCTTTGCCGGAGCCGGAGTCATCCACTGCGGCTGAGCCGGATCGATGAGCCGATAAATTGGCGGGCTGCCCGCGCCTGGTCGAGCTGGGACTGTTGGGTTTGGCTTAAAGGTTTATCTGAAAGCTTGGTATAATGGATTTTGTATTTGTATTTTTTAAGAGTCGCTAAAGGTTTCTTAAAGAGCGCCGATACAACACCTACCGTTTTTCTGTAATGGAGAAATGGGCCGTTTTGAAGATGATAAACTAGAAATTCATGGGATCAATCGAACCTCCAGGTAGTCCTCATCTAGCCGATTTTACGGAAACCGCCACTTATATCGGCCCGAGAGATCACGCCTACCAACATGCCGAAGCTTCTTTGTGGGTGGCCTTTTTAGTCAATCTCGCCATCGGCAGCATTAAGCTGTTTGCCTGGTTTGTTTCCAAAAGTCCTTCGGTATTCAGCGAAAGTCTGCACTCGTTTGGCGACGCTGTAAACAGTATTGCCTTGATTTTCGGTAACAAGTCCAGTCAACGCCCGCCGGACAGGACTCACCCGTTTGGCTACGGACTGGAAGCCAATGTATGGGCGTTGATGGCCTGCGTATTCCTGTTTATTACCTCCGGCCTGGCCATTTGGCAGGGTGTGCAACACTTACAGGCCGGAACGGCTGAGCCCAGCACCACGGAAGGATTTTTATTCTCTTTCGGTATCTTGCTGCTCAGCATCGCCCTGGAAATCTATGCGGTCAAACGGGCTTCGGAAGCGGTACTGGAAGAGGTTCAGGTGGAGCCGAAAACCTTGCTGCAGACCTTTACGCTGGCGTTTCAGAACATCAAGCATGTGGTTAGCCCCACAACCCGCTTTGTCTATTATGAGGACAATATCGCTCTGCTGGGTGCTACGTTGGCGCTGATTGCCGTGACGGTTTCCCATTTTGCGGTGCGTCTGAACCTGTTAACTCCTGAAACAGCGTTTTGGCCGGATACGATCACGTCCATCCTGATTGGTTTGATGTTGCTGGGCATGGCCTTTTACCTGTTCCGGCACAACCGGGGCATCCTGACTCAAACGTCGGCCTCTCCCAAGGTGGAAAAACGCATTACGGACCTGGTGACCAGCCTGTACGGGGTTTCCGAAGTGCTGGACCTGAAAACCGTAGACCACGGGCTGGGCGGCCTGACGGTTCACCTGCAAGTGCAAGTGGATCCTTACACCCAGGTAAAAGACGTGGATGACCTGACCGAGCGGATCAAGGAAAAAATCCAGAACCGGGTCAGCCACGTGAATCAGGTATTCGTGGAAGTGCTGGCCGATGAATCCGAGATTGAATGGGGCGAAAAGTTCAAATCCCTGGTGGAGCAAGGCCGGGAAGAAGGCGTACTGGACGCCCGTACTGAAATTCTGCTGAAAAACGTGTATGACTTTACCGAAGCCACGGTGCGGGACATCATGATTCCTCGGATTGACGTGGAATACGTGGAAATTGAAACCCCGCTGAATGAAGTGGCCGATCTGATCATTGAAACCGGGCACTCCCGCTTGCCGGTATTCAAGGAGAACGTGGATGATCTGGTAGGCATTGTGCATTCCCGTGATGTGTTCGACAAAATTCGCAACAACCAGATGGATGCGCCGTTGTCTGACATCGTGCGGGAAATTGATATCTATCCGGAAAACAAGCCGATTAGCGACTTGCTGGAGGACTTCAAGCGCAATAAAATTCGGGTGGCCGCCGTGGCCGATGAACATGGCGGTTTTGCCGGGCTGGTAACCGTTGAGGATGTGATTGAAGAGATTATCGGCGAGATTTGGGACGAGCATGAAGACGAAGAACCCATGCTGACCTTTATGGAGCCCAACAAGGTGCTGGTAAACGGCAAATGCGAGATTGAAGACATTAACGACCAGTTGGACCTGAACATTCCGTTTGATGATTTCAAGACTGTGGGCGGTTTTGTCTTCGGCGCGCTGGGCCGGGAACCGGAGCAGGGCGACGAAGTTAGCTTTGAGGATCTGACATTCACCGTAATGGAAGCCGACGGTCCTCGCATTGTAAGCGTAATTCTTGAGTCCCCGGTGCCGTTTGAGCTGGAAAAAGATGAAGAAGCGCTGGCAGGGCGCAACGGTAACCCGGAAGGCAAACCGCAGGAATAGCCGAGAAGTGTCTTAAACTGGTAAGTCGGGAGCCTTTAATGGGGGGATACCAGCTTCAGCCCGAGGATACCGACAATGATGATTGCCACAAATACAAGGCCCATCAGGCTCAGTGTTTCTCCTAACAGCCAGTGGGCCACCAAAACGGTTCCCACGGCCCCGATACCGGTCCATACTGTGTAGGCTAGGCCAATGGGCAGGACTTTGATGGCTTGAGACAGGCAAAGGAAACTAAGCACCATCACTGCAATCGTGCCGACGCTGGGCCACAGTCGGGTAAACCCTTCCGTGTAACGCAGGCCAATGGCCCATCCGATTTCCAAAATACCAGCCAGAATCAGATATAGCCAAGCCATAACATTACTCCTGTAATTCGTTAAGCCAATGCACAAATATCTAGCGCGTTCTGGATATGCTGAAGGGTTTGGGATTGTAGCGTTTCTACCGATTCCAGGGCGTTCAGCACTTGAATGCGTTGTGGCTCCAGTTGAGCCAGTTCTAAAAACCCTTCCCGCACCCGACGATGAAAGTCCGCCTTCTCGCCTTCCATGCGATCGGCTTTGCCTCGGCTGTTCACCCGCTGGGCCAGCAGGGTCGGCTCGCCGTCGTAGAGCAGGGTTAAATCCGGCAGGCGGCCTTGGACGGCAATTTGGTTCAATTCCCGAATGGTGGCCAGCGGCAGTCCTCTTCCATAGCCCTGATACGCCACGGTAGAGTCCATATGCCGGTCGCAAAGCACGATTTTACCGGCCTTTAAGGCAGGAAAAACCACTTCGTCCATATGTTGCGCCCGATCGGCGATGAATAGCAGCAACTCGCTCATGGGATAGACCGGCTTGGCGGAGTGCAGCAGAATTTGCCGCAATTCCAGCCCAAACTCCGTACCCCCTGGGTTGCGGGTGAGCAACACGGAATGGCCGGCGGCTTCCAGCATTTGGGCGCACCGTTCCATTTGGGTGGATTTCCCGGAGCCGTCGATCCCTTCAAAGGTTACGAATAAACCGCGTTTTTCAGCCTTCATGCGCCCATCCTTGTTATGCCAACACAGAGACAAGCCTCCATTATAGACAGAACAAGCAGTTCGCGGCAGCCTTGGGGCGTTAGAAGTTATCCTCCAAGTCTCCAACCCAGCCGTCTACCCAAGGCAATACCATGCGGCTGCGCAGCTCGCGCCTTGTAGCTAGCTCGGCTTGAAGATTTTTGGGATAATTTCTAGTCGCGCGATTTGGGCGGCAGCACCTTTAGGCGGCGGTTGGGCTCATCGCCAATGCTCACGCTAGTCAGGTGGTACTTTTCCACCAGCTCGTGCTGCAAGCGGCGAATATAGGAACGCCTGGGCGCCAGCTCCACGGCCTCTTTTTCGCTCAAGGCGGAATCAATGGCTTCCTGTGCTTCCCGAAGAGCCAGCTCCATCTCGTCCTCTAGCGGGCTATGGGCGATTTGGCCGGCAAACGCGCCTGCCTCCGCATCCAAGGCTTCCCGCAGGGCCCGTTGAATCTGAGGCATGGTGTTGGTTTTGGCGTAAAACACCGGTACCTCATAATCCTGCGCCAGCTTTAGAATTTTGGAGCCGGGCCGGGCGTTGGCTTTAATGGCAATCACCGCGTTGGCATCGTAAACATTTTTGGTGATGCGGATCTGGTGCAGGTTCAACCGCTCCAGAATCCGATCTACAAACGATTTGCTGATGCCGTACAGAAACACCCGAAACTCTTCCTGACCGACCGGCAGGGCGGCAATGTCCCGCGTATGCTCGGTAAACGGGCCGGGATTGAAGGTGCCGGGCTCAGTGTCCATAATATGGCCGGGCATGACTTCAAAGTCGGTTTTCAACACTTTGGTGGCGCCGGTTTCGCTGTCCACCTTGCGCAGTTCGGGAAACAGAGTCCAGCCCCGCAGCAGGTGATCCACCGCTTCGGCCACATCCGGATAGACGGCCAGGGTGTGGCGATCCCGAATTTCAATGCAGATATCAAACGTCGGCTTTTTGGCCCGTTCCAGAATGGTTTTCTGGGACGCGCGCCGCTTGGCCTCTTCATCACCTAGCGTAACGGTTTGGATACCGCCGACCAGGTCGGAGAGCATAGGGTTCTTGATCAGGTTTTCCAGCGTGTGGCCGTGAGCGGTCGCAATCAGGATGACGCCCCGTTCCGCGATGGTGCGGGAGGCCATGGCTTCATCCTCGGTCCCGATTTCGTCCACGATGATTACTTCCGGCGTGTGGTTCTGCACCGCCTCGATCATGGTTTCTTTCTGGCGTTCGCGTTGCTGTACCTGAATCCGACGGGCACGGCCCACGGCTGGGTGCGGAATATCCCCGTCTCCGGCAATCTCATTCGAGGTATCAACGATGACTACGCGTTTTTTAGCCTCGTCCGATAACAGCTTGGCGATTTCCCGCAGGCGGGAGGTTTTCCCTACGCCGGGGCGTCCCAGCAACAGTACGCTTTTGCCGGACTGGATGATGTCCTGAATGGGGTCTACGGTGCCGGTTACCACTTTACCAACCCGGCAGGTCAGGCCTACAATGTCGCCCTGGCGGTTGCGGAGGGCGCTGATACGGTGCAGGGTGCGGGGAATACCCGCCCGGTTATCGCTGGTGAAATAACCCATGTGTTTGACGACATGGTGGATTTCTTCCAACGTGACCTGCTGCTCGCTCAGCTCTAAAATATTGCCTTCCGAAAAACGGGCTTCCGGAATTCGTCCCAGATCCATGACAATTTCGATCATGTCGTCCAGGTCGGTGGTCTGCAAGACGCGGCGGATGCGTTCCGGCAGGATGTCTATCAGCAGTTGGAGATCGTTTGCGATGGTCGGATCCTCAGACAAAACAGGATGCAATGGAGAAGCGGTTAACTCATTGACCAGGCGTGGCTGGGCTTGGGCGGAATTCGCAAATTTTTTCAG
The DNA here is from genome assembly GCA_021323475.1 of Vampirovibrio sp. Lineage (GTDB taxonomy): Bacteria > Cyanobacteriota > Vampirovibrionia > Vampirovibrionales > Vampirovibrionaceae > Vampirovibrio. The sequence goes on along the minus strand of JAJQJM010000081.1, from coordinate 4,059 downwards.
AATCACTTTCCCTTTCGAAGCTATGTTCCCTCTCGCATTACATTATACAGTATTCCCTGGGCATGCGCTTTTTAACCATTAACGGGCCTTAAACCCGCTCATTAGGTCGGTGGCCACTTGAATTGCTTCCGGCTCGCTCAAAGACCAGATGGCTTTGCGGGCGACGGTCCCCATACCAACCCCGGCAATGAACTGGTAGCGTTCTTGCTGGAGCCACTGGGCCGTATGCCGGTTAATACCACCGGAAATCGTAATAATGGGAATGGGAAGGCTGCTGGCTTCGAATAATTCGGCGGTATGGACCGCAGCGTCCAAGGCCGGGCGGGACGCTTCCGGGTCATCATTGCCGGACATAGGGGCGCCATCAATCTGAAGCAGTACAGGAAGTCGGCTATGGGCCTGGGCGGTTTGGTAGAAACGAATGATTTGTTCGGCTGGTATCGTGTCTACCCGAAAACACAAGGCAATCAGCTTGTTCTGCAGCAACAGGTGCCAACGCTGGAAAAAGGCATCCAGCATGAACGGGTCGACATATTGGCTGTGAATCTCAACGGCCTCTACAAGCGGGTGGCTTAGGGCATTGTGCACCTGATTTTCGACTTGAAACGGCAGAAGAGACAGCGCATCGGTGGGGCACATAGGTACACAGCGTCCGCAACCGTAGCATAGGGATTGGGAAATTTCCAAGGCCTCCGGCAAGGTTAAGGCTTCCGTGGGGCAAACAGGCAAGCACAGCCCACAACGGATGCAATCCGCCTCTGCCAACTCAATCTTTCGAAAGTGCGGGTCCGGATCCAGGGGCAAACTGACCATTAGCACGGGATGCGGCTGTGGTAGTGCTGATAATACGGTTTCTACGGTAGACAGAACGTCAAAATCCGGGGCCAAATCAATGCAATCCACCCCGGCCATGGCGTAGCTTTTTGCCAGGTGGGCGATTTTCTCGGTTTCCGTGAAGCTGCCCCCCCCAATGAGCTTGAAGAAGCGCCGCCGCGCCAAGGCCTCCAGCATGCGCTGCTGGGCTTTGCTAAGGGGCAAAGTGGATAGATTGGTGTGGCTTGGCTGAGTCATGGCATCCACCTTAACCAAAGGGTTGGCATGCTTCAACCTTTAATGAAGATCGGAAAAGGGAGCGGAGGGTTAATGAACTGGGTCGGAATAAGCGTGTAAAAGAATAAGTGTGTAAAAAGGTTCAGCCAAGCGCAGTTTGCTTGGCGGCTGGCGAGTCAACTTGAATTAGTGAGAATATGGGTAGGCGCTCTACCGGCTAATGAGACCGAATGCAGGCTGTAACCGATTCCTGCGTTGATTGCGGGATGCGCTTGCCCCCCAAAATGATTTTGGGGTATAACGTTAAGGTTACCTATCGTATGCCGATGTAGCTCAGTTGGTAGAGCAACGGTTTCGTAAACCGTAGGTCACGAGTTCAAGTCTCGTCATCGGCTCCATTTATAAGCGGCTTTCGGGCCGCTATTGTTTTTATAAGCCTCTTTGTGTCCCATTTTTGTCCCAGTTGTTAAAAGTTGACTATTTTAGAAAAATAGTGGGATGGTGATTTCTAGAGATTTCAGACTTAGATGTTTAGAGACAATCAAAAATTTGAACAACTTTGGCTTGGAGTAAGGTCCCTTAGTGATAAATTAAAAAAAATGGATACTTCTAAGGATAAAGGGACTTTATTTGAGAGTGAGTGTCGCTTACTGATAAATGATATATATGATATACCGGTTGGCGGGGGTACTGAATTAGTTCCTTGCCGAGGTGTGAATGCGCATCAGTTTGATGTTGTTTTTGAATATGAGGGAATCCTTCACTTAGGAGAATGTAAATATTCTGAACAAGATGATAATGGGGCCTGGGCCTATATTAAGGAAGGAAATAGAAAATTTGCATTTGCTGCTTTTCAGAGGGCCCAGTATCTTCAAACTATAGGGGATTACCGACAGATTCGATTGGTGTTAATTACAAATAGAGAACTTAACAAAACTATTTTAAACGATTGTGTTTTCAACAACATGGTTTTTCTGAATCCCTACCAACCCTATATCTCGCTCGCACTACATCTGTTTAAAAAGCGAAAGAAAAGTTTAAAAAAGTTCTACAATGAAACCCTTTATGGTAACCTTGAAAGTTATCAGAATGTTCTGTTCAGGTATCCCCCGGTGGCTAGGAACACAAGGTTGCTACCTAAAGAAATCGTGGATGATTACTTGACTTTTCTTCATGATAATAACTTGTCATATAAGGGTCGAGCAGATGAATTCTAGCAAGTATAATCCAGAGCAATTTAAAATACAGCGCCCGGAATTTGACAAATATAAGCCTTACCTTTTGGATGAGAATCCTTTTCCTGATGAGCCTGGCATAGGAGCTAAAAATTTTACTCCAGGAAGGATAAGACAAACTGGATTTAGTGAAGATGTACCTTTCTCTGTTGAGTTGAGAAAAAATGAACTTGCTAGCTTAGATGAGATTTTGAATATATATACGGCTAATCGCGCAGCTAAGATTCTTTGGGTCTGTGGAGAGCCTGGAGTTGGGAAATCTACATTACTTCAATACTATTTTAATAAACCTTTTATGACGTCCTCTCTATTGCAGCGCAGTCTCAGATGGTATATGACTTATGAAAAGAGAGAGGAAAGACAGTTCTTAAGAAGCCCTTTTAAATATCTGGTCGAGAGTTTTTATCAAAATCTTCTGGCCGATAATCCTATTGATAAGATTTTTCATGATGCTATTGCAGGGACTATTTACAAATTTATTGTAGATGAAAACACCTTTAATACATATAAAGTATATTTACCGTCTGTGTTTAGTCCTGATGAGATTAAAGCTGGAATTGAAAGTGAGGGCGCAGAGTATATAGAGAATCTTCTCAATACTTCTGATGAGTCACAGATTGAGCAATTTATTCAGCTTTTGGAAGTTGTACGAAATGCCGGTATCCTACCTTTGGATAAGGACTATTTTGACAAGTTCTTGGCTCCTTTCATTAGACGGCGGTTGGAATCTACCTTTTTGATAGAGGAAAAAACTCATTCTTACTTAGTGCCGACTGTAGTTGAGAGCCAAGAAATCATTCTGCGAAATACCATTAAGTTACTAACGAGTGGGGCTTTTGACCACTTTATTTTAGTATTGGACCAAATTGATATTGCTTGGAATAAATCCAAAACAGCTCCTAGAAGAAAAGATAACTTTCTGACAGATGTGGGAAGTTTAATTCGTCAACTACATCATTATGGTTTTATCTTGATTCTGGCTGTAACAGAGCAAGCCAAGCAAGATATTAATAAATTTATGGTCAAAGAAAGCCCCGAAGGCGAACGTATTTTTGAAAGTCGTATCTTAACTGTTCCTCAAATTCAAAATGATGAGCAAGTTGCGACTATCTTGAAAGAATATTTGAGCAAGAATCCATATAGGCAAAAAGCAACTGAGGAACAAAAAGCGATTGCTGAGAAATCACCAGCAAATCCAGATTTATTCCCATTTGATAAGACTGCTTGTGCAGAACTCCTAAAGCGCTCAAACAAATCTACAGATCAGATTCTTAAATTGGCGAGAACTTGTTTAAACGAATGCGCAGATGCATTAAAAAAGGATATTGAGAAAGGTGTTTCTCCGAAAGATTCAGAATTTTTTAATATTACAGGCAAAGTTGTTCGGGAAACTGTCAGAGAAAGAATGGTTGTAGTTAATAAGCCAGTTCAAAAGAAATTGGATTTATAATCTTCCCACCTATAAAGAATAATCTTGTTTTTGCCTATCAAAGCCTGTTTCTGCATCTTTTGATATACCAATCCTGCAAATGAAGATTAATTGCCTGTTTGAGTATCTTGCATTCGATCTCGCTCTCAGTTATTGTTAACCTGTTGTAGCAGATAGCTGCACCGGGTCTTCAAAAGCCCGTACTGAGTGGTCAGCATCTGACCATAACAAGATGCCGTCTTTCCGGTGATTGGGTTCGCTTAGCGGTGCCATTTAAAAGTAGAGTCTTGGGATATTAGCATCATTTTCGCGGTTCCGGCAAATAATAATTCAAAATATCGTCAT
>JAJQJM010000002.1 GCA_021323475.1 Vampirovibrio sp. | reverse complement strand
TCTCAGGCTGAGTGGATCGATCCGCCCTGCCCCAACGGTATTGCTAAAACACTCATGACTCCAATTTTTCCCGACTTTACAGGTTGCAGTCTGCTATGACTCTTGCACCGTCCGCCATACCAGCTTATCGTCCATTGCCTTCCAGGTTGCCGCTGGGTGGTTACGCCTCGCAGGTGTCGTTTAATCCGCATGTGGGGCCGGAGTATACCTTTTGGCCCAATCCGAAAAACGCGCCTTTTCGCTTTGCCGTGATGGGAGACGCCGGCACGGGGGATGCCGCCCAGTACCAGGTAGCCCGTCAGCTTTCCGTTTGGCACCGTATTGCGCCGTTTAATACGGTGATGGTACTGGGAGATAACGTTTACCCTAACGGGGAGCCATCCCTGTTCCAGGATCGGATTGCCCGCCCGTATCAGGACTTATTCCAACGAGGTGTGCAATTCAGGCCCGTCCGGGGCAATCACGATGTGAAGCAGGGCTATGGCGATTGGCAATCGGCTTATTGGGGTGTGCCGCCGTTTTATAACTTCAAGTTGGGGCCACCGGGCTACGATATTGAATTCTGGGGGCTGGATACCAACATGTTGTTACCCGGCACCAACCCACAGGATTTTGCAAATCCATTCTTGGCTCAACAGAAGGCAGCCAGCCAGTTGGCCTGGCTGGAACGAACCCTGGCCAGTAGCACCGCTTCCATGAAGGTGGTTTATGCCCACCATCCGCTGTATTCTACCGGGGCGAAAACCAAACCCAAGCGCAACATGGAGCAAATGATATTGTCTCAGCAGTTAGCGCCGCTTTTTACCAAATACGGGGTGGATTTGTATATGGCCGGGCATGAGCACCACTATGAAAAACCGGTGCTGATCAACGGTACGTATCATTTGGTGAGTGGTGCCGGGGGCAAGCTGGATACTCCCAAACGTGGCGGCCCGGAGGGCAACGGTTTGCTCAAACGCCTGCACTTTATGCTGTTTGAAATTACCCCTCAGGGGTTGACCTATCGAACTATTTCTGAACGGGGCGAGTTTCTGGACTGCGGAAAAATACCCCGTAAACATTTGAGTGCCCCGTCGCTGTATTTGAATGCATAAGTGCTATTGCGATTTGACCTGTTCGGCCACGTAACGGTGTTCCAAGGCCCAATCCAGAATTTTCGGCAGCACTTCCGGGCTGTAGCCCATATCGCCCAGCGTTTTTAGCGCATTTTCCAACCTCTGGGTGGAAGGCAGGCCCTTTTGGGGCTCAAAGGCTTGCGGGTCCTTGAGCAGGATTTTGACGTTATTGCGGAACTCGGTCAAGTATTGCTTGTTTTCCTGCTCGTCTTTCGTGCGTAACCGACTCATTTCATTCTGATAGATCTGGGTGACGTTCTCCTCATCCGGCAGATCCGTGTCCCAATCGATTGCGCGGGCCAAAAAATCGGTACGATACGCTTTGCGCTCGCTATCAGTTAATCGCCTATCCGGGTGAGCGGTTTGCTCGAAACTGAGAATCAATCGCCGGCTGGGTTTGGGGTCACCGTCCACTTGGGAACGCGGAGGCACCGACTTTCCTTCCTGCATGGCGGCGATATGATCCCCGTATTGCTGGATGCGCTGGGCGTAAACGGACGGGTCCTGGTACATGCCCAAGGCATCCTTCAGCTGCTTCATGAATTTCTGCCGCTGAAAATCTTCAACCTCTCTCAGCAGTTCCAGCCCGGATTGAAATGGAATGGTTTTACCCTTGTCCTTCAGAATTTGGGCGCGCTTCATTTCGTATTGGGGTTTATTGCCGGCGTACCTGGCAATGGCCTCAAACATGTCCAAAAAACTGATAGGCTCATTGTCGTGCCGGGCTGTTACTCGTTTCAGCACGTTCGTGGCCGCCCGATTCGACATGCCGACCCCACCTTCATAGAGCGTAAATTCCGTTTCTCCCAAAGATTGGTTATGCTCTCCGGCGATGGTTTTCAGGTTTTCCACCAGGGCTTCCTGCTCATCCGCGCACAGGCCGGGAACAGCCTCGCCCTGGTACAGCAGGGCTTTGCCTAATGGCGTCAGCTTGCTCAGCGCGGATGCAAAATCCTTGTTGTTTTTGCTGATTTCCTGGTAGGGCTGGTAATTTTTATCGATGGGGAACATGCGGCTCATGGCCACCCACAAGGCAAAGGATTCCAGGGTGTCCGGCGCGATTTTTTTACCAAGGGCCTTGGCATGGTTTAAAATTGGCGCCATGACCTGGGATTCCACTTTATAGCGGCGCTCAAAGGGAACCGGAACAAACAGCATGCGCTGCTCCAATGCGTCAAAATTGCCGTGCTGTTTGGTGCGTTCCAACACTTCCGGGTTTACGGACAACAAGGGCACAAAGTCCAATAATTCCTTGGTAATGCCAGGTCCGTGCAATTCTTGAATGGTCACTTCTCCCGTTTCCAGCGGCATCAGCAAATGATCGAACGGCATGCCGTTACGGCCGAAATCATCCATGTAAAAAATACCGCGATGGGCGCGAGGCATGAGTCCTTCCAATGCCCGTTTCCCGGCAGTTTTTACCAAATCCGGCGCTTTGGCCAGCGGATGCTCACCGGGAATTTCCCGCATCACCGCGTCCGGGTTGCGGGAGGCCGGCACTTCCACCAGTCCTCGGTAGTCCTGTGCGGACATGGTCCAGCGCTCCACCTGGATGTGCTCCATCGTTTTCTGGAATTTTTTGGGATCTTCGCTATACAAGTGGTGCAACTTGTTTAAAATGCGCTGGGCATTGCCTTCCAGGTTCGCTTTCAGATAATAGTCAATATTAAAATCGGGCTCAATTTTGCCTTCTTTTTTCAAATCCTGTAAAAAGGCGGTGCGTTGCTGAGGAGGCAACAAGAAAATAGGATTTAAATTGAGGTTCGCCATCAATTGGGCCGCAATTTTATCCGGCTCCATCAGCGTTTTACCATCTGCCACGTCCTGCATCCAGATATCAGCCTCATCCTTGGGCTGGGCCTTTACTTTTTGTCCGTCCGGAAACACAAAGGAATAGGTCCATAAGGCCCCCTCATCTTGCCTGGAAAAATTTTCCACGCCCGTCATCAGGGATTTGGCAATAACGCTTTTGCCGCTGCCATGCGGGCCAAACAGCGCAATACCCCGATCCGCGTTCGGTTGTTGTTTAAACGAGCGCAAAATTTCCCATATGCGATTGACGGTTGGCTCATGACCGTAGATACGGGCTGGGTTCGACAGGTGATTGTTCCAGGGCGTGTTCATAATATTGAAACGACGCATGGGCTCGCCATACACGGTTACCTGCTGCGGTCCGCCTGGCTTATCGTAATAATCGAATGCATCCAGCACATATGAACTGGCGGTCGGTAAATAACGCTTGGGCTCCAGTTTGGAGTTCAGCAGGAAATCCCGCAGCGTCATTCGTTGAACAGTGGTCTGCTGATCGCATTGATCCAGCAGATTATCTACATATTGACCCGCCTTGGTTTGCTCGGCGGCATCAGCTTTCGGGTGTTGCCCGGAAAACTGCACCGTGTCCTTTTGCAAAGTGCGCGAACTTGGCCGAGGGGCATTCGAGATAGGTGTCGGTGGAGTACCAAGGGATTTCCGGACCTGCTTTTTAGCTGGTATTACGTTCAGGGATGGCGGTAAGGTAATCATGACTTTTTCGCTCCGCTCTTGGTTTCTCCACTTTTGCTTTCTTCCAACAGACGCTGAATCGATTGCTTGTACTCCTGGATTTCCGGGCGATGCAGAATGGATGTTCTAACGTTTTGGCGATCGCCCAGATGCTTCTGAACCTCTCCGTAAAAATTCCAACGGTTCAGCCCGTCGGAGTTGGAGGTGCTGCCTTCGTAATACGGGGCTAAATGGGTATAGCCAATCATATTGACACCGTCCTCCAGCAGATCTTTCATCAGTTTGATGCTGGTGTCGTTATCGCTTTGGTAATTGTCTCCGTCACCCTGGTAGAACACGTAAATGTTCCATTCATCCTTTGGGAAGTCTTTTTCAATAATGTCCTTGGCTAATTTAAAGCCGGAAGAAATTTTGGTGCCGCCGGATTGCCCGGTGGTGTAAAATTCCTCCTCGGTGGTTTCCTCGGCTCCATCGGTATGCACGATAAACCGGCGTACCACGCCTTGCCCGAAGTGTTTTTTGTCATCGTATTTTTCGTTGGCCAGTTGGGCGGCTACCAACCCATACTGGTACATCAGGTGCGTATCCAGAAAATAATTCTGCACCCGTGCCATTTCCTTCATGTCGTTACTGACCGAACCGGATACATCCATAATGTAGAGAATGGCCGTTTTAGCCACCGGCTTGGGCGCCACACGGGCGGCAATGCGAACTTTATCTTTGGAGTGAACCTGAATATCCCTGGGATTAAACGTGTCACGCACTTCGCGCACATCAACCACCAGCTTCTGGGAATCCAGTGGTTGCGGCGGAATAATGGCCTTGGATGTTGGGTAACCGGCCGCCTGATATTTTTGATCCAGACGGGTCAGGATTTTGGTTAAATCCTCGTAAGTCAGGTCTTTTCCCTGAAATTCCTCCATCGCTTTGTCCAATGTTTTTTTGCCCACCAGGGTGTTGCCCTGAATCTGTATTTCTTTGATTGGAATGGCCGCTGAGCCCGGATGCATGCCGTTGCGGATGCGCTCGGTCATGCTCATTGGCTTGTCGTACCAGGCTTTGGCGAATGAACGTTGAATGGCGTTTTTCAACGTCGGGTATTTTTCAACCAGATTGGGCGGCGTCGTAGTGGTTTGATCCCAAAACTCCTGAAACTGGTTCATTTTTCCCTTGCCGCGCGGTTCGATGAAGGGCAGCCCCCATTCTGATTGTAATAGCTTGGCTACCTGCGAACGCGGCACCGGCGGCGTCCATAGTTCTTTCGGGTAATCGCCTGCGCCTTCTCCGGCTTCGCCTTCTCGCCCGGCTCCCTTGCCGCCCTTGGCCGGTCGTTTGCCGATCACGTCGCCCGCTTTTTTACCGGGATGTGAGCCGATTCCCTGGCCTTGGCCCGGCTGACCGTTTTTACCTTGCTGTCCCCGTTTGCTTTGCTGGGAGCCTGGCTGTCCCCACCAAATCCGCGGGCGCTTGATATTAGGGGAGGGAAAGCTGATTTGCCCCTTGGGGCCGATTTTAACCTGCCGTTTGGAAATTTTATCCAGCATATCTTTCGGCGTGTTTTTGCCGTCGATAATATCCCAGAACCGTTTGGAATCCGGGTGATCGGAGCCAATGGTGTCCCGGCTCAGCATGGCCCACAGTTGGGAAGGCTGACCCGGTAACGGGCAGGGGTGTAATTCTCGAACCTTGCCTTGCTCGTCAACGGGGGCGATTTTGGGTGCCCGACGGATTTTTTCCCGCATATAAATCAGTTCCGCCACCGGAATGCCGTTGATTTCCTCTTGTTCCGCATGCGCATTTTCCAGCATGTCATCCAGCACTTTCAGCCAAGGCGAGGCCTGAGGCGTATGGGGATGAGGCTCCGGTTTTGCAACGACGGTTACGGAATCTGTTGACGTTGCGGAAAATCGATCGTTTGATGTTTGTTCGATCGGTTTGGCAGGCTCATCACCTTTGAATTTAACCGACTTTGTGTGGAGGCGTTTTTCAATGGCTGGCCGCAACAGCGATGTGGCGGAACTGGTTGGCGTCATGCTGGTCATTGCGAGTTACCTATGGTTCGCGAATGCGTGAATTGTTATAAATATTTATCCGTAATGTTTTTGAGGGGCTTACCGTCCTTGGACAAGGTAAACATCTGCATTTTCCCGTTTTTATAAGACAGCCGAACCGGTTGGCGCTTAAACTCCGGAACCTCCGGCTCAATAAAGCCAAAGCCCCATGGGTTCGGCCTTGGTGGCGGCACATCCCCCTCCACCTCAAACATGGTGTCCAGGTGAATGGGATGTCCCCAGAATTCATTCAGCACGGCCAGCGTTTCTTTTGTATCCTGTAAGTCCAAATCCTGTACCGTGTTTTCATGCTTGATGAGCAATTCACCCTGATTATTGTGGTTGGCGTCTACTAAACTAAGCGTGGGAAACATGTTCTGGTACTGGGCCAGAATCATCGATTTCAATTGGTTGAAATCGTCCGACTCCACGAATTTCACTTTGACCCGCTGACCCATTCGGGAATCCCATTCCTCTCGTTCGTTGGTCACTACCATGCCCAGCTTTTCGGCGACTTCCGGCGTGAAGAACGTGCGAATGAATTCCACATCGTTATACTGTTTTCGAACGTCCAGCACTTTTTTCAATCCGGCTTCTTCGTTGGGCTTAGTATGCTCCATCCGGTCCCGCAGGTCTTTGTATTTAATGGTCTTATTGGGCTGGAAGGTGGTGTCAAAATCATCCAATCCGTATGCGGCCCGATCGTAAATATTTTGGAAAATAGCATACCCGACCTGGTATGGGTTAATCCCATTCTGGGAAGGCGCTTCAACCCCAGCCATCTTTTTGGCGATATCCGTGGTTTCGGATTCGTCGATCAGGCTGGGGCAATCGTTCATCAGCTTATGGTGCCAGAAGGTGGCCCAGCCTTCGTTCATCAGTTTGGTGCGCACCTGCGGAACGAAGTAATACGACTCCTCCCGCAGGGTGCGTAAAATATCCTGCTGCCACGGATGCAACACCTTGGCGTTTTCCACCAGAAAACCCAGAATATCGCGGGTGGGCTGCTTCAGCGTTTTGGCATGGGTGGCGTCCCCTTCCTGAATCGTATCATTCCGGTACTTTTGCCATGCCTTGTTGGTATACAGAAAGTCCTGCATCCAAGGGGCGACACCCAATTTTTTAGTATTAACACCGACTTTGCCGAAGTCGTCCTCTTCCCGGTGTTCAGGCGCTTTTTCCGATTCCAACGGTGGGGGCGATAACGCGTTCATGTCCACCAGCCATTCCAACGCGTTGAATTTGTTCAGGAATTTTTCTACCGGATGCACTCCGCCTTGCGTTGTACGGGACAGGCGTGGATCCTGATAATAACGCTCAATTTTGGCCTTGTGGTCGGCCATAACCCGTACCATGTTCCGGTTGGTTTCCGAGTACATGACGTTGTTTCTGAAAAAGTCCGTATGCCCCAATACGTGGGCCATTACCACCTTTTGGGCGTAAACCGGGTTGCGATCATATAAGAACGCATAGGACGGGTTGGTGTTGATGACCATTTCATACAAGCGTCCCAGGCCGAACCGCTGGCGCTGGTACTGATTGTTGAAATCCTGGCCCCAGGACCAATGGCGGTAGCGGGTGGGGAAACCGCTCCGGGCGGCAGCCTCCATCAGGTCCACCTGATTTGATACCTGAAACAGGGTATCCATCGGTTGCAGCCAGCCGTTTTCAAAGCCGGGGCGCGGTTTGGTGGCCTCTTCCCAGACCTTGCGCATCCAGTGATCCAGCTTGTTCAAATAGGGGGTATCAGGGTGTGTGCCCAGCCGTATATCCACCTGATCAAACGGATAACGCCCTACCCCCTCCGAGCCTTTAAATCTTGGATGAACCGATTTCAACCGTGTGCGATTGTAGGCGGAAAGCGCGTCCATTCCACCTGTACGAGGCGGGCTGACATGGGTTTGCTCCATACCATGCGGCACGGGCTTCGGCTTTTTGGGCGTCTTGGCAATGCCTGCAACGCCGGGTTTAGGAATACTCCCGTAACCGGGAGGAATCACTGTGGGCATCATCCATTCAGTCCCCTACGAGTTCAGGATTTTCGGATCGCGTTTGGCCAACATGCTGACGCGAGCCAGCGCGTTATTGGCCGTAAGCTCGTTATATCCTCTGGCAATTAAGCGCTGCACCAGCGTGTTTTGTTGTTCTTTTTCCCGCTGGTTCGGATGAGACGTCAGCAGCACTTTGGAGTCAATCCGATCCACCGTTCTGGCGTATGCCCGATCCAGAATCGCTTTCTTCAGTTTCGGATCATTATCCAGTTCGTATTTACGTCCTTCCATGGTTAGCATCCCGACCCGCGCCGCCAGGCTATCCCGATACTGGCGCCGATCGTTATAAGTCGTCAGGCCCATGCGTTTTTCAATGTCTTCCATCAAGTCCTTATCGGGTGGCACCATTTCGCTGGTCAGCGGATCTCTCACCCGTTTGCCCCGCTTCTCGGCAATCACGTTGGTCAGGTAGGCATCAAAAATGTTTTGCATATAAGACGGATCACCGGCCAATGCCTCGGTCACGTCACCCTTGACGCGATCATCCAGTTGCCGTTCGGCCACACCCAGCAGGTTCAGGGACTTTTCCTTGATCTCATCGGAAAGGGTCAGCCGGTTCTTTTCCAGCACATCGCGCACAATGCGCAGATAACCATACCCGTCAATGGAATTCAGATCACGCACGTTCAGGTCGTTGGTCACCAGGTTAGTCAGGGTTTGCATCTCCCGAACCGACAGGCCGTCCATTCCTTCTTTCTGCTCGATATCATCAGCCTTTTGGCCTTTTTCATACCATTCGTTCACTTCCTGCTCTTCAATGCCTTCCACCACGTCGCCGTTATAGGCGGCGGCTTTTTTGGCCAGGAACGCGGGACCTTCCGTCAATTTGTCTTCTGGAACTGTGAGACGGGACATGACGGCAAGCAATGCGGCAATGTCTTTGGTGTGTGGCGCTACGTGGCCTTTTTTGCCGTGTGCGCCCGTTGCTTTTTCAAAGTCCGCGAACAGGCTGTGCTGGATTTCTTTTTCCGCAGACAACTCCAGCGGGTGAGTGACATAAATGTGATCCAGGCGCTTCATGGCGGCAGTCAGCACGTCTTTGCCCTTCTTTTCAATCAGTTCCGGGAAGTTGGAATCCGCCAGAATCAGACTGTGTACCGTGGCGTTGCCGCTTTCTACCTCAATCAACTGACTTTGTGCCAAGTCCAGCAATAACGGATAGAAGGCTTCGGGGTTTTTGTGCATTTCTTTTAGGCGGAATACGCCCCGATTGGCCCGGAACGCGGCTCCGTCCACATAGTCGTACCGGCGGGGATCGCTTTCCGGCAGATCCATCAGCCGTACCATGTTGACCTGGCCATTAATTTTGGCAGTGTTCAGCGTTTTGGAATCCGTTGCGGAAAACACGCCGATACCACCCGGTACCGCGTTGGGATTGTATTCGAACTTATAGACCTGCAAATGATTTTTCAGCGCTTTGTGATAGGCCTGCCGCTTTAGGTCTACCAGGCGTTTTTGGCCAGGCTCGGATTCCAGTTCATCCCGGTCCAGCCCTTGCATTTTAATGGCCTGATCCAGGTACATGTTTTGCAGATGTTTCATAATGTATTGAGTTTTCGGCGTTAAGTCGCCTTCAATGCCCACTTCATAATCGTACAGATTGGGACGAACGGAGCCATTCTGCGCCTCGGCTTTGGTGACTTCCTGTTTTAATTTTTCAAATTTGGGTTTGGCGGAATTGACCACCTGTTTACGAATTTCCTGAGGTAAAAACAGCAACGGATCGGCCAGGGTTTCTTCTACGTATTCCTCACCCATCCGTAAATCTTCAGGCAGATTCACCAATTTGGAGGCGTAACGAGCGCCTTCATCGGTTTTGCTGTAACGCACGTAGCCGTCCACCATCAAATCACCGATGCTGGTTTTGCCGGAACCGGGGCCCCCCATGAGTACAATGGGTTTTTTGCCCAAATCCTGCCGTCTGGCGGCGGCACGAATGTGCATCATCACATCGTTAATGGAGCCCTGATTGCCTTTTAAGCCTTTCATTTCGGGGTTTTGAGGGTGAGTAAAAAAATCGTATTCCAGAATGTCGCGTCCGTACTTGGTTTTTTTACGGACACCTTCCCGGTTGATCATGTCCTGGGCATATTGGGCGGTGTTTCTTAGCAACAGTGGATGCTGCTCAATGGTGTCCACATAGTCCTGAATGGACATCACGGATTTGAGTTGCTGGGGTTTGGCGACTTCGCTGCTGCCTTTAATGGCATCCGACAGATTGACGCCGCCAAAGTAGACTTTTGCAAGCCCGGCAGAGGGCTTTGCCAATAGGGTTTTAGGGCCGGTTGAAGCGTGAGACTGGGCTTCCGGTTTCTGTTTGGATTCGGTTTTTTTACGTGTTTGTAGCTGCGTACGATTGACGCCCGAAAACGTGGTGAGGTTAATCATAAGGTATTCCCCTTCAAATACGGTTGTCTCTTAGCATGGCGAGGACTGACAAATAGCAACTAAATGCAAGTTCTCTTCTCTTGCCTATAAACCCACTTATTTAATTCATTCAGTAAAAAGTAAGTGCAAAAATAAAAAATGGATACTTACTTTTGATGTTCGGAGAGATTATATAGAACCCCAAAAATATAAGCAAGTTTTTCTATGAAAAGAAACATTCCTTTTTTTCCCGCAGGAAAGATGCTATTTAATTTTTTGTATAAATTAAAAAAGATATTCCTGAGCCGTATGCCATCATTGTCCCCGTTGGGAAATACCGCTCGATTACTGTGAAGCGCGATGTAAGGATATAAAAAGAATTCAGTGGGCGGACTTGCAATGCCGGGAGCGAATCAGGCGGATTGGTAATTTTGTAGTACCATAGGCGTTATATCCACTATATGGAAGCGGGCACGATAACGATGACGGATGCTATGAGCGGACTGCTGCCACTGGTGCTGATTCCCGGTTCGGCCCTGGTGCTGTATTTTTTAATGAAGAATCGCAAGGGAGCCAATAGTCCAGGCTCCAAGCGGAATCCGGCCAATACTAATCCCATCGTCCGGCAGATTTCAGAAACGCTTTTTGATGAGCTGGCATTGCCCAGTCAGGAGTTTCGCCGGGAGATGGGCGTTTGTTATCCGGAACTGGCCATGGCATTCCGGCAATCCCTGAACTTCGGTATTATCCGGTACACGTCGGAAGTTTGGAACCAACAGCCAAGCGAGGCGCTAATGCCAGAGATGATCAATCGCCTGCTATGCAATTACTTCGGCATTATTCTTCCGAAGGGTTACGTGCTTGATGATGTGAAAGCGGCAATAACCACCTATTTCAAGCAGAAAAAAATGCTGAACAAGGTGGAAGTGACTGGCACCGATGTCGATACCACGTTGAGAATTCTGGAGAAAGACCAGGTTGTCTATTCAGCTGGGCCTTTGCCTGCCTCAATGCCAGAGAGGGAGCAATGGGTTCTAGACTTATTAAAAGTCGTTTCCGGCAATAACGCGGATGCAAAAATTATATTGTTTCGGGAAACAGACAAGGAATATGGCTTTATCATAGGGATGAGCCCGGAGCATTGTCAACGGCTGTTGCCTTACGAACAGTATTTGCAGCCAGCGATCTAATCGAAAGAAGACGGCTCTGAATGATGGCGCGGTGTAAAGGTTAAGCCGAATGAGCGTGATGTTAGCGCAAACGACTCATTTCACGGCGGACGGCTGCCACTTGGTCCGCCACCAGCCCGAATAGGACGATTAGCAAGCCGGAAAGTACCATCATCACTGCAGAACCCGTAACAGCCAATTTCGTGAGAATTTGAACCAGAGCAATCAAGATACCCAGCAAAAAGCAAAACGAACCCAGTGGTAAAAAGACTTTTTGAGGATCAAACAGCATGATGATACGAACCATGATGTTAATGAACTTCATGCCATCCCGAAATGGTTTAATATTGCTGGTTCCCAACTCCCGGCGGCGAATGGAGTCCATCGGCACGAATTTTACGAAATAGCCGGACTTCAGCATGCACATAGTAATGGTGGTGGGGTAAGAGTATTGGTTGGGAAACAGGTGAATGAACTCCATGACCTTATCCCGCTTGATAGCCCGAAAACCGGAGGTTAAATCCGGAATCTCCGCTCCGGTCAAAAATTCCGCAATCCGAATTAAGCCCCAATTTCCGAAGGAGCGGAACTTGGACACTTTGGACATGCTGGTGCGGGCGCCAACGGCCATATCGTATGGGCCAATGTGCTGCAGCAAACGGGCGATTTCATTAGGTGGGTGTTGTCCGTCGGCATCCAGCATCACAATCACATCGCCGGTGGCATTGCGGATGCCGGTTTTAACCGCCGCGCCATTGCCAATGTTGTAGGTGTGGCGAATGACTTTGGCTCCAGCCTGCTCGGCCACCTCGGCGGTATTATCCCTGGAGCCGTCATCCACAACGATCAGTTCAAAATCGGGATAAACTGCCTGAATCTCGGAGACCACCTCACGGATGGCTTCTCCTTCGTTATAAGCGGGAATAATACAACTGACGGTGAGCGTGTTTGAAGCCATTACTCTCCACGCATCGCGAAATCAAGCACCTTGGTACCGGCCTTGGCAAACCGCTTAATGTCATCCAGCGACTTAACCCGGCCAATGGTTTTGGCAATGTAGGACGGACGGGCATAGAATGCCTGGTAAGCCCGCTTCATAGCGGATTCCAGGTCATCCGACTCCAGTTCGGTGTAAATACTGTTGAACAAGCCCTTCTTGTGCAGGGCGCCCAGGTCGGAATCGGAACCATCGCGGATCTCCGGGTGCACTTGTGCCACTTCCTCGTACAGGGGCGTTCCGGGGTAGGGTGTGCAAATACCAAAGGTTACGGTCGTCGGCTCGATTTCATTGACGAAGCGGATGGTCTGCTCAATGGTTTCCTCGGTTTCACCGGGAATGCCCAGCATCATGTGCGCGTGGGAATCAATTCCCACTTGATGCATCAATGCGAACGCCTTGCGGGTGTCTTCCAGGCGGATGCCCTTGCGGACGTTATCAAGCAGTTCCTGAACGCCGGATTCCACCCCGTATTTAATCAGGTGGCAGCCCGCCTTTTTCATCAGGATCAACATTTCTTCATCCACGGTAACCACGCGGGCATTGGCAATCCAGGTAAATTTCAGGCCTTCATCCAGCACCCGCTGGCAGAATTCCATTACGAAGCGCTTGTTGGCTGTAAACGTCTCATCGCGGAAGTAAACTTCTTTAAACCCGTTGTCCAGGTAGTATTTCACTTCCTTGATCATCCGATCAACGGACTTATAACGGATATTGGCCCCGTAGAAGTAGGGCGCGGTGCAGAAGGTGCACTTTGCTGGGCAGCCACGGGAGGCAAACGCAGTTACATAAGGGGTTTGCTTGACGATGGGGTTGAACCAGTCTACATTCTTGGGCAGCATGGTAACGTCGGGAATCGGCAGCTCGTCAATGTTCTCGATATAAGGGTAATCAGCGTTGATGACTGACTCGCCCTGCTCGTTTTTAAAGCCAACGCCCAGCGCTTTGAATTCGGAGCCGTCATTGCGATCAACAGCTTTCAGCAGGTCACGAACGGCAAACTCGGGTTCGTTGCGGACGATGAAGTCAATGCCGCCCTTGGCCAAGGTGTGTTCCGGCATAAACGTAGCGTGGGAGCCGAAAATCACGGTTTTCAGCTTGGGATTGGAATTTTGCAGTTCCTGAAGGGTAACACAGTCCTCATTGACGGTCATGGTAGAGGTGGAGCAGACTACGGCATCGTATTCGCCCACCATTTTACGCACGTATTCCACGCTGAATCCCTGGCCCATAGCATCCAGGAAGGTGGTGTCGAAGCCGGCTTGCTTCAAAGTGGTTGCCAGGCTCAGCAGGCCGAATGGAGGTACTGTTCCACCCCCAATACGCTTTCCATTGCACCAGCAGCCATACAGTACATCACGAATGACATTGCCGGTTTGACGCGTTGGCGGGTTAAGAACCAGGACTTTCATGAACACTCCTTTTGAAGCTGAGGTACCACGCTTACGTAGCTTATTATTCTACCGAAGACAGGGTGGAATGGAATGCCTGTCGAGAAATCTTTATATTCGGTTAACGTAATGCTGAGTAGCTGATTAGAGACTCTTATAAAAACGCTGAGGCTTTAGGATTGCTCAAATAATTATACGGTAAGTCAATGTGGAATTTTAAAGGAGTTCTGTGTAATTTCAAAACTGTTCAGGTAAAAAAGTCTCTAGAGGCTGTTTTCATAAGCAGCTATTTGTTATGCTTCTCCGGTGGGGGTGATTCTTGGCCCCTGATTGGAATAGAGCTTAAACGCATCATGTCGACTCATTCAGTTAAGACGGGATTCTCTGTTTTCAGCCACTTAGCCTTATTACAGGCTCCACGGATTTTGGGCTTGTGCGACCGGGAGCCCGCTTCCAGAACGTTTGGCTGCTGCGACCGCAACTATTGGCATTACCGATTGCTGGATTTGCCCAATGCCCGCTTGCAGGAAGTGTGCTGGTATTTAGCTCTGCTCTATAAGTATCCCTTTAAGGGCGAGAATGGTCGGTTTTATCAAAATCCCCGGTTGGTGACTTGGATTCAAGGCATGCTCGACTTCTGGTTGAAGCACCGGAATGGCGACGGCAGTGTGAATGAGGTGTATCCGTTTGAGCGTAGTTTCTGTGCCACCTCGTTTTCCACCTTGTCCGTTACGGAAAGCTTGCTGTTACTGGACGGTAAGCTGACTGCCGATATGGGTGCCCTGACGAAAACCGGCAAATGGTTAGCGGCTAATAACAACCCCACCGTGTTTAACCAGGAGGCAGCCTCGTTAGTTGCCTTGCACAACCTGGCAACCCTGACAGGGGACAAGAAATTTCTATGCGCAGCGGCTAAACGGAAGGATTTGATTCTGCAAGCCCAGCATCCCACCGGATATTTTCCCGAGTACGGCGGCATGGATATCGGCTATCTGACGATTTCGCTGGGATTGTTGGCGTTATATGTTGAGAAAACCAACGATGGCGATATTATGGCCGCTTGTCAGCGCGCTGCCAGTTTCCTTGAACCTCGAATTGGTGAGGATGGTCGCTACGATGCAAGCCAAACCAGCCGGCGAACCCAGTATTTATATCCGTCCGGCTTGGCGGCGTTTGCGCCTCAAATCCTGAATCGATTACAGAATGGTTTGGAACAGGATGTGGTCATTAACCCTCAGTGGATGGATGACCGTTACTGCATTGCCTTGGCCACCGATTATCTGTTAACGGTGCAAATGTTGGAGCAAACGACGACATGTTGATGACGCCCTTAAAACTGGTCATACTCCGGCTTTATATGATGACGTTCGGGCGTTTTCCGCTTTTTTCCAGATTGATCCGTAAAGCGCTGGTTTTTATTCTCATCAAAAAACAAGCGGCGAAGTCTCCTTATGTGGCCTCATCCCGCTTTTTCGATATTAGTGAGCTGAAAGCCTGACTAAGCTCTGGCTTTCACTGTTTTCCATAAAATAAAATACAGTCCCAGAAAGAGCGGGCCTAGTAGGAGTAGGGTGAACATCGGGCTCAGGCAGCTATGTAAGGCAATTTTGAGGCTGATAGTGCTTAACAGGCTAACTATAGAGGCCGTTATAATGGGTTGCGTATTGCGCAATGCAGTTTTCCAGGAAAATCCCATTAACTCCCGCAACGCTTGACTCATCAGCCATACCGAGGGTACGGTGCCCAGCACTACCGCCCAGGCCGCGAATTGGGCTCCATAAGGCGTCAAGCCAAGTAGCAGGACAGATGTCAGCAAAATATTGATGCCGTTTATGATGAACACAGGGCGGGCTTTGCCCAAGCCAAGTAACAAAGGCTCGCTTAGTCGCAGAAACATAATGAGCAGTCCGTTCAGTACCATAATTTGCACCAATTGCGCCGTAGAAAACCAGGCAGGCTTGAAGAAAGCGGCCATAAGATCCGGGATAAAGATTGCCAGGCCAAGCAATGCAGGTACCAATAGACCAGCAAGATTTTTGAATGCTTTGTAGAATGAATCCTTTAATGCTGATTCATTGTGTTTTAATTGGCTGAAGGTGGCGATAAATACCCGGCTGAATGTGCTAACACATTTATTGACCGGAAAAAATACCAGATTGTTAGCCAGGGAGTATAAGCCCAGAGTTTGAACGCCCAATATGCGCCCTACAATGGCAGTATCCACCAGCCTGACTGCGTAAGCGGATAATACGCCGCCAGCTGCATAAGCGCTAAACCGGAACAGCTTAACCACCTGCTCCGGTACAATGCATATTTGGGGAATCCAAGGCTCTTTGCCCCATAGCATTAGAAGCTCCAATGCTTTGCGGGATAGGAAACCGTATAAGTAGCTTACAAAGCCATAACCTGCTACGGCAAGGCCAATGGTGACAGCGGAGGCCGTGAGCATGCCGATGAATTCAGCGGTGGCAATGGCTCGAAAGTGCATTTGCTTTTGCAGTAAGCCTTTTTGAGGAAAGGCGAGGGCAATCGGTACAAGGCTGAAGGCGGTAATTTTCAGAGTGGGGCTTAATGCCGGTGAGTTAAAAAACAATGCCAGCAAAGATGAAGCAAAGTATAAGGCTGCTGCGAGCCCAACTCCAAGCAAGAGCCCTTGATAAAACAGGCTGGAACGCTCCCGGTGTGTCAGAGTTTCCTGCTGGACTACATAGCTGCCCATGCCGTTATCCACAAACAACATGGCTAAATCCTGAAAGATGACCGCAATAAAAATCATGGCCATATCCGCAGGGGAGAGCAATTTGACGAGAACAAACAGGGTTCCGAAGTTCAGAAGAGCCGTTATGGCATAGCTTCCCCCACTCCAGAAAAGGCTGCGTTTTGTTTGGGTGCTGAGATCTGGGTTGGTAAGCGTCATAAACTCTAAAGCAGACGGATTTTGTCGTGGTATTTGGGGTCAATCTCCCGAACCACATTGCGTGTATCCACGACTACTTTGGCATGCTGCGCGATTTGGTTGAAGTCGATATTACTATGATTGGTTAAAATCAGCACACAATCTACTTCTGAGAGAAGCGCATCGCTTAAAGAAGAGTTGTAATACACTCGACCGCCCCGATCCTCAATGGTATCCACGTAAGGGTCGTGGTATTGAATTAAAGCGCCGTCCTGGGACAGGATATCAATGACATGTTGGGCCGGTGACTCCCGCCAATCCGTTACATTGGGCTTATAAGCCACCCCAATGATGAGGATGGTGCTGCCATTAATGGATTTGAAAGATTCGCCCAGCGCCCGCAGGACTTTCTCCCGCACAAAGTGGGGCATGGTGGTATTAATTTCGCCAGCCAACTCAATGAAGCGGGTCTGAAAACCCAGCTCTTTGACCTTCCAGGTCAGGTAAAACGGATCCACCGGAATGCAATGCCCGCCAATGCCTGGTCCCGGTGTGAATTTCATCATGCCGAATGGCTTGGTGGCGGCGGCATCAATCACTTCCCACACATTCATCTGCAGTTTGTCGCATACCAGGGCGAGTTCATTGACCAGTCCGATATTAACCGCGCGGAATGTGTTCTCAAACACTTTTACCATTTCCGCCACCCGCACCGAGCTGACGGGCACCACCGTGGTAATAGCCTTTTGATACAGTGCTACAGCCATTTTTTGGCAATTTGGCGTCAGGCCTCCCACAATTTTGGGCGTATTGCGGGTATGGAATTTTTCGTTCCCCGGATCCACACGCTCCGGCGAGTAGGCCAGGAAGAAGTCCTCGCCTTCGGTCAGGCCGGATTCTTTCAAAACCGGTAACAGGACTTCCTCTGTCGTACCAGGGTAAGTGGTGCTTTCCAGTACCACCAACTGCCCCGGCTTCAGATGTTTCGCCACGGCTGCCGCCGCTTTTTCAATGTAGGAGATATCAGGGACCCGGTTTCGGGTAATGGGGGTAGGTACTGCGATAATGACGACGTCCATCTCCGCTAGTAGCGAAAAGTCAGTGGTGGCCTTGAGTTTTCCAGATTGGATGCCTGCTTGAAGCTCATTATCCGAGATATCATCCACATAACTGTGGCCGGCATTCAGCTTTTGAACCCGCTCAGCGTTTACATCAAAGCCGATGACGGGAAATCCTGCTTCCCGCATGGTTAATGCCAAAGGCAGGCCAACATAACCCAAGCCGATGATGCCAACCTGGGCTTCTGCGGCTTCAAGTTTTTCCAGGACGGTACTTTTCGGGCTGATTGCAACACTGGGGGGCTGGACGCGGGTCATGGAACTCACTCTTTTTGGGGAGGCAAATAACTACTATAGAGTAAAACGGATCACCGCAAAATAAAAGGTTGACCTGAAATAAGTCTTGTTTTGGGCAACTTTGGAAGTCTGTCTGTTGCTTTCAGCAAAAGTCACACCCTGCCGGGACGTCTATGTTGGCGTCGAGAGATGTGGGCCTTACTACCTGCGATTCTGAAAGAACTGTCTTACAGAATGCACTATGGCTTCAAATTCCGCCTGGGTCATTTCTGGAAATAGCGGCAACGACAGGCATTCATTTCCTAACTTTTCGGAAACCGGAAAGTTGCCTTCCTGATAGCCTAACGTTTGAAAAGCCGGCTGTAAGTGTAAGGGAATTGGGTAGTGAATACCGGCATAAATCCCCTGTTCGTGCAGGAAGGTCAGCAGCTCATCCCGGTACGGGGTTTGAATGACGTACAGGTGGTATACATGGGTACGGTTGTTAGCCACGTGAGGCAAGGTAATTTCAGGAATATCAGCCAGTAGCTCGTTGAATTGATTGGCCCAATGACGACGTTGATTGTTCCACTCGTCCAGATATTTGAGTTTGACGGAAAGAATCTGGGCCTGGAATGTGTCCAGACGGCTATTTATACCGGGCATGGCATGTTCATACTTGGTTAAGCGACCATGATTGGCCAGCATGCGGATTTTATCCGCCAACTCGGTGTCATTGGTGGTAATGGCTCCGCCGTCACCAAAGGCGCCCAGGTTTTTGCCGGGGTAAAAGCTAAAGCCAGCCGCTTTTCCCATAGACCCGACCCGTTTGCCCTCAAATGCGGCGCCATGAGCCTGGGCAGCGTCTTCAATCAGTAACAAGCCGTGCTCATCCGCCAGCGTTTGGAGTTGAGCCATATCAGCAGGCTGCCCGTACAGGTGTACCGGTAGGATGGCCTTGGTTGCCTTCGTAATTAAGGGGTGAACCTTTTCAGGAGACAATGTGTAGGTGTCAGGATCAATGTCGGCAAACACCACCTTCACCCCCAACGGAGGCAAAATTTCAGCGGTGGCGATAAAGCTCATGGCGGGAACGATGACTTCATTGCCCGGCTTTAAGTCCAATGCCCGAAAAATCAGATAGAGCGCATCCGTACCATTACCGACCCCGATGCAATGCTCGACATGGCTGTATTCCGCAAAAGCCGCCTCAAATTCCGATACGGCAGCACCACCAACGAAGTCGGTCTTTTCGGCCAGTGTCCTGTAGCACTCCGCAAACTCATCATAGTGCCGGTCTAGTTGCCGACGAAGGTTAACAAGTGGAATCACGGCCTTTACGGTCATGCGGTGCGGCTCCTCATCTTGACTTGGTAACAGTCCATCTTACCGCAAAGGTAACGGGCTGGAATCAATAAAAATAGGTCTGCGTTTCGTAAGCGCCATTCATTCGGCAGTCTGCCTGTATGGTTACTGCTTTGCTTGTCTATGCAAGGTGGTTATGTCATCATTAGGCGAAATGCCGGTATTAGGGTTTAACGTAAGGGCTCAACACATGAATACACAGCAGGCAGGTCACTCTGCAAATCAGCGGTCGCTTGCAGTGGCTGTGGTAGGCTGCGGCTACTGGGGCCCCAATCTGATCCGGAATTTTTATGAAAACGATCAGGCGGAGCTGGTTGCGGTTTGCGATCTGGACCCTAAAAAGCTGTCGAAAATCGCTAAACGGTATCCAAACGTGTTAACAACGGATGCCTATCAGGATTTGCTGAATCATTCGGGCATTGATGCGATTGCCATTGCTACGCCGGTACATACACATTTCCCTCTGGCAAAACAGGCATTGGAAGCCGGCAAGCATGTGCTGGTGGAAAAGCCCATGGCCATGAACTCAAAAGAGTGTATGGAACTGATTGCATTAGCGGAGGAGCGCAAGCTTATACTGATGGTCGATCATACCTTTGTATTTCATGGGGCGGTCCGCCGGATTAAGCAGGAGGTGGACAGCGGCGCGCTGGGCGAGCTGCTGTATTTCGACTCTGTTCGCATTAACCTGGGCCTGTTTCAGAGTGATATTAATGTGGTCTGGGACCTGGCGCCTCACGATCTGTCCATCATGGATTACATCGTGGGGAAGGCGCCGCGCACCATTCACGCAACGGGCAGTTGCCATGCCGGGAACGGCTTGGAAGACATTGCCTATATTACCGTGACCTTTGAGAATGACCTGATTGCTCACTTCCACGTGAGCTGGTTGTCGCCGGTCAAGGTGCGCCAGATTCTGGTGGGCGGTAAAAGCCGCATGATTGTCTATGATGATTTGGAATCTATGGAAAAGCTGCGTATTTACGATAAAGGCATTACCGTCGGTGAGCCGGAGAGTGATGAGCAGCGGTACGCCAATCTGGTCGGCTACCGAGTGGGCGATATGATGGCTCCGAATCTGGATTTGACGGAAGCCCTGAAGATCGAGATCGGCCATTTTGTGGACTGTGTTCTCAATAAACAGCGCCCCATTACCGATGGGCAAGCTGGCTTAAGGGTTGTGCAGATCCTGGAAGCCGCAAATGAGTCTATGCGTACCGGAAAGACGATTGTAATTAACTCGGTAGGAGTGGTGTAATGGCTTATAATGCTGGCTCCTTGCAAAAAATCGCCTCGGATGTGGTTGTGGGCGAGGGCACCAAGATCTTTGATTTTGTGAACCTTTATGGCTGCGCGATTGGCAACCATTCTAAGATTGGTACGTTTGTTGAAATCCAGAAAAACGCCAGCATCGGTAATCACTGTAAAATTTCAAGCCACACCTTTATTTGCGAGGGCGTGATGATTGAGGATAACGTGTTCGTGGGTCATGGGGTCGTCTTTATCAACGATCCGTTTCCACGTGCCACCAACCCGGAGGGTGGACTGCAAACCGAAGCCGACTGGGCGGTTCATCCAACGGTTATTAAACGGGGCGCTTCCATTGGCTCCGGCGCGGTTATTCTCTGCAATGTAACCGTGGGCGAAAATGCCTTGATTGGCGCGGGTGCCGTTGTGACCAGGGACGTTCCGGCAGGGGCGGTTGTGGCAGGCAACCCGGCCCGAGTGGTTAAAAAAGCTGAAGTCGCTTCACTGGGCTGACACGGGTCATGATGCATCCCACGAAATTAGTTTTACGCCATTAAAACAAGGACAGCAGGCTGTTATGGAACTCAAAAACAAACGAATTCTGGTAACGGGTGGAGCCGGTTTTATCGGCAGTAACCTAGTGGACGCCCTGATAAAAGAAAATCAGGTGGTGGTGCTGGACGACTTTTCGACTGGAAAGCCGGATAACCTGGCCGACGCTAAAGCTAGTGGGCGCTTGACCTTGGTGGAAGGCTCCATTATGGATTATGAGCTGGTGAAGTCTCTGGTGAAAGATGTAGATGTAATCTATCACCTAGCGGTGCAATGCCTACGGGTCTGTTTTGATAAGCCCCATTATGTGCATGAAGTCAACGCGACCGGCACTTTAAATCTGTTAGAGGCAGCCCGGTTGATGAATCCGAGGCTGGAGCGTTTTATTTACTGCTCGTCCTCGGAGGCATACGGTACCGCCAAAGTGGTGCCTATGAACGAGGACACTCATCCTGTAGAGCCAACAACTGTTTATGGCGCCAGTAAACTGGCTGGGGAGCTTTATACCAGAGCCTATTATTTGACGTATGGCATGCCCGCTATGATACTGCGCCCGTTTAATACCTATGGCTACCGTGAGCATTATGAAGGTGCCAGCGGTGAGGTAATTCCGCGCTTTGTGATTCGTATTTTAAACAACCTGCCTCCCATTGTTTTCGGGGATGGTTCCGCCACTCGTGATTTTACGTTTGTGACCGATACCGTAGAATCTCTGATTCGTGCCGGGCAATGTGATGCCTTCATGGGGCAAGCGGTCAACTTGGCTTACGGCCAGGAAGTGACCATTGCCCAAATTGCCAAGCTGCTTCTAAAACTGCTGG
This sequence comes from Vampirovibrio sp., assembly GCA_021323475.1. Classification (GTDB taxonomy): domain Bacteria; phylum Cyanobacteriota; class Vampirovibrionia; order Vampirovibrionales; family Vampirovibrionaceae; genus Vampirovibrio. The sequence continues at coordinate 36,719 of JAJQJM010000002.1, read as the reverse complement.
GCAAGGAAGAGCTTGGCATTATCTGGGAGCCCGAGCGTCCGGGCGATGTGCGTCGTCATTTTGCGAACGTGACCCGTCTGCAGGAAGCCACCGGCTATAAACCGTCCATCCCGATTGAGGAAGGGCTCAAGTTATACATTGATTGGTTCCTCAAGCACTATCCCGATCCGAAAGCATTATTGGCTGAATGCCAGACCCATAACTGGAAATTGGAACAACAAGCCGATGCCCAAGTACCTGCAACAGCCACCCGCTAACTTTCCGGACGGACAAACCCACCATATTCCGGCTAATAAGTATAATGCGCATTGCTGGATTACTGGCGAGCCGGAAATTGGAGAGAATACTTGGATTGGTGCGTTTGTACTGATTGACGGGCAGGGTGGGCTTAGTATCGGTAAGGGTTGCGACATCAGTTGCGGTGCCGCGATTCTGACGCACTCCACGGTGAAACGCTGCGTAACGGAGCGCGCTTACGGACAAGTTGATCAAAAGCCAACCGTGGTGGAAGATCATGTGTTTATCGGCGAGAATGCGGTAGTGATGATGGGTTGCCGTATCGGACACCATAGCATTATCGGTGCGGGCGCCGTGGTGCTAGAGGATACCGTAATCCCACCTTATTCAATGGTGGTAGGGGTTCCAGGGCGGGTAATCAGAACGATTGAGGATGATATTGAGCAATGGACACAAGAATGGAAACAGCAAAAAAACAATTTAACATCCCTATTGCCAAACCAACCCTGATCGGGGATGAAACAGAGCTGATTGCCCAGTCCCTGCAGTCCGGTTGGGTATCCATGGGGCCGTTGACCCAGCGTTTTGAACAGGCGGTGTGCGAGTACACGCAGGCCCGTTATGGGGTGGCCGTCAATTCCTGCACCAGCGCCTTGCACATTTCTATGCTCATTCATGGCATTGGGGCGGGGGATGAGGTTCTGTGCCCGTCTTACAGCTTTATCGCAACGGCGAATGCGATTCGACATTCCGGAGCGGAGCCTTGCTTTGTAGATATTGATCCCAATACCCTGAATATGGATCCGCAAGCGGCGGAAGCCTGTATTCAGGAAAGGTACACGTCTGAGGGTGTTAACCGGAAGACAGGCCGCAAGTTGAAAGGCATTTTGCTGGTGCATCAATTGGGCATTCCGGCGGATATTGACACGTTTGCGGCATTGGCAAAGCGCTATCACCTGACTTTGATGGAGGATAACGCCTGCGGGCTGGGCTCCACATATAAGAATAATCCCTTGGGCAGTTCCGGCTTTACCAATTCATTGAGCTTCCACCCCCGTAAGGTGATTACCACCGGCGAAGGCGGCATGCTGCTTACAAACGATGAAACCTTGGCCGAGAAAGCCAGAGTGCTGCGGGCTCATGGCATGTCCATTTCCGACTTCGTACGGCATCAATCGGCTGCAACCACATATGAGCGTTATGATGTGGTGGGCTATAACTATCGTCTGACGGATATGCAGGCGGCCATAGGCATCCGGCAAATGGAGCATCTGGAATCATTTATCGTGCGGCGTAACCAGATTGCCGATGCGTATAACCAGGCATTCGGGCAGATCGAGGAACTTTCCATCATCCAGCCACCTACATATGTGACCCGGTGGAATTATCAATCCTATCCCCTTCGGTTGCGGGGCGCTACCCAGACGCAACGTGATGAATTTATGCTTGCCTTGCAGCAGCAGGGCATTACCACCCGTCGGGGTATTCCTCCCATGCATAAAGAGCCGGTCTATGAGCAAGGAATTGTCTTGCCGCAAACGGAGACTGTCTCAAAAACGTCCGTAATGCTGCCGATTTTCCCAACCATGACGGACGATGAAGTGCGGTATGTGATTGACTGCGTATGCCTGCAAATCACGCATTTAGTATCTGCAAAGCAGCCCGTCTCTTAAGCCACCTGCTTCAGGCAAGATGCCTCATCATTTTTCCATACAGTAGGAACAACTTGCCCAAGGGCGATACGGGATACCCGTTCTTTTTCATGAAGTAAAGCTTGGCCAGATAAGCGCTGCGCAGTAACACTGCCGGATATTGGTGTTTTTTCAGGAATTTTTCCAGTTCTAAATAGCAAAGCAGGGAATTATCCAGAGCGTGGCGGGGCTTCTGGTAAGTCATGTGCATGTTCTGGTTGTGTTTGCGGTAATACACTTTGGGTTCGGGATCGTAATAGACGTCCCAGTCCAACGAAAAGAGCAGCCAATTGTACCAGTCTCCACTATGGGTGAGTTCGGAATGAAAGTGACCATACTGCTGGTAGCAGGCTTTTCGGGCCAGTACGCTTGGCGCGGGAATAAAATTGCCCTTTACCAGCTCGCGAAATAAGGCCCTGCCGGGATACAGGTGGGGCTCGCTTGAAAGCGACTTTTCTTCGAGGCGAGGGATGAATTTGGGGTAGGGGTTGGAATGCTCATCCATACATTGAACGCGACAGAACGCATAACCCAGTTGAGGGTGGGCCTGAAACTGTTGGGTAAAGGATTCTAAAATCGTGCCGGACGCCAGGTAATCATCGGCGGAGATAAGCCAGATTAGCTCGCCCTGAGCCTTTTGGATACCGAAATTATAATTGTTCAGGTGGCCGATGTTTTTTTCATGGCGATAATACTGAACCCTTGAATCTGTAGCGGCTATCTCTCGGGCCAACTCAGGGGTTTCGTCGGTAGAAGCATCATCAAGGATCAGAACTTCAAAATTTGTAAAGCTCTGGTTCAGAATGCTGTCCAGACACTCACGCAGATACCGGGCATAATTGAAACAGGGGATTAAGAAAGACACATACGGTTTCATACAGACAATTATAGTGTAAAAACATTTATGCACGCTTGGTCTGGAAGCAAATACTTAGGGGCTGTTTGCTATAATCGAGAGCGCCGCTTTTGCAAAAGCCGGAGGTGGATAGATGAGGTCTTTTGTAAGTGAGTCCAAGTCGCGCATTTGTACTCGCCTTTGGCTTCTGGTACTATGAACAAGGCTATGCTGGTATTCAACCGATATCTGCCCATCAATAGCGATTAGATAGCCAATGGGCAATTGTCAGGATGTAATAATTCATAATCCTCACTTTATAGCCTGACATAAGTAGTCATGTCCCCCATCGTGCAATCCGAAAACTCCAAAAGGTAAATCAGTGAATGCATCGTAAAGCGCCTCTACATCCCTTGTTTTTTGCGGCCTATCCTGTCCTATACCTGTATTCAGTCAGTCTGGATGAAACGCCTTTCACGGATATCCTGGTGCCGTTGGCGCTATCATTAGGGGGTGTACTGTTAATCTATGCCTTGCTGGGTATTATTATCTCAGATAAGCGGCGCGCAGCGTTCGTTACTTCGCTTTTGATTTTTCTATTTTTTGCTTATGGGCACCTGTTGGGTTTGCATAATGAACTGAAGCAGGCATACGGTATTTCAATTAACAGTGACAAAGTTTTGTTGTTTCAGGGCGTACTTGTGGCACTAGGGTGTTTTTATGCGTTTCGAGCTAAAGCCAGCCTGGAGCCGGTAACTCGTTTTTTAACGTTTTTCTCGATTGCATTATTGGTGATGAGCGGTGTGACAGTCGGCGCTTATATGGCTGGCAACGCTGCCCACGTGTCTCATTCTAAATCGGAAGAGGCGATCAAAGGCCGGCTTGCTGCCGTTTTGCACGGGCAAAAACCCGATGTGTATTACATGATTTTTGACGCTTATCCGCGGGCTGACATTATCGAACGTTTGTTGGACGGTTCAAATAAATCTTTTGTGGATGCGTTACAGCGTAGGGGATTTTACGTGGCTCCTAAAAGTTGTAGTAATTACCCGCGAACCTTTCTTTCACTGTCTTCGTCCTTGAACTTCAAGTATTTAAATTATTTAGAGAAGACCTATAAAGATAAAACGAATGATTACTCAGTTTACACTGATATGCTCAAGGATTATGACCTTCAAAGAATCCTGAAACAGATGGGCTACAAGTATGTGCATGTCGGAAGCTGGTCTCCTCCATTTAAGAAAAATGTAAATGCGGATATTAACCTCGTTGGCCCTGCCGACGAGTTTCCATTGGAATTTATGGAAACAACCCTGCTATCCAAGTATTGGAAAAATGACTTATATTACACAACGCTCCGCAAGCATATTCTTCATTCGCTGCAACAGTTGGAAGAAGAGGTTCCTCAGATTTCAGGGCCTAAATTCGTCTTTTCTCACGTTATCAGCCCGCATCCACCGTTCCACTTTGATCATAATGGTAATCCCGTATCGGTGGATCCTTACTCCAAAGATAAGGTCATGCTGAAGGCGGCGTTTAATGATCAGCTTGTTTATCTGAACCATCGTATTATCAAGATTATCGACCAAATTCTGGCGCATTCCAAAACACCTCCTATCATCATCATTCAGGGGGATCATGGCACTCCTCTTACCGGTAATCTTACTGATGGCTGGACTCCATCCTATATTCAGGAGCGTCTATCTATTTTGAACGCTTATTATCTGCCCGGCAATGGAGCTGACAACAAGTTCAATGTCGTCTATCCCACGATTACACCAGTCAATACATTTCGCCGGGTGTTGAGCTACTATTACGGCATGGATTATACGGACTTGCCTGATAAGCAATATTTTATATATCCTCGTCGGCCATATGCGTTTTATGATATGAGTGACAAGGCCGACTGTAAGGTAACTGGTCATTAACTTGGGCATTGTAGCCAGCCTTCAAGTGGATTTGGAAGGCGGCTACGTTACTGGATGGACTCCTGTATCCTTTGACATCATGCCTTTCTGCGGGTTTGGGGTACAATACACATAAGCACGAAAGGTCACCTTGCGTCTCATGTCGAACCCTCAATCGAACCCCAAGAAGGATCAAAAACTTTACGTCCGTTTGCTGGGCTATATTAAGCCGTATAAAACGCGCTTTATATGGTCATTGTTGGCTTCTGTACCGGCTTCTTCGCTGAATGGTTTAATCGCCTGGATGATTGGTCCTTTTCTGGATGCAATGATCCAAGGTAAGGATGCAAAATACATCCTCTTACTGCCGGTAGCTGTTTTGATCGTCACGATCATGCAGGGTTTATTCGAGTATATTAGTGATTACTTTACGAACTATATCGGGTTTGCAATTACTCGCGATATTCGTAGAGAGCTATTTCAGCATTTGATTGTGATGGACTTGGGATATTTCAAACGTAACTCATCCGGTGAGTTGATTACCAGATATTATACCGATCCTACTACTTTACAGCAGGCCATTGTCACTAATCTTCAAGGCTTCATCATACAATTGTTCACGGGGCTTTTTCTGGCGGTGGTGCTTTTCACCCGTAATTGGCAGCTGGCCATTTTTGCCATCCTGATTATTTCGATGATTGGCTTGCCGCTGCATTTCATCAGTCAGAAAATTCGACGTTTGGATCATCAATCCCGAGAAGTATCCGCGGGGTTGGTCAATACCATTTATGAAACTTTGTTTGGAATGAAAGAGATTCTTTCTTTTCAGCGGCAGGATTTTCAACGAAAGCGATTTGAAAAAGCGCTGGACCAATTTTTTTCTACCTCAATGCGCATCAGCAAGTCGGAAACCATACTGAAGCCGATTATGCAATTTATTGCCGGCTTGGGTATTAGTGGAATTATCTTGCTCAGCACTTATCAAATTCAAACCGGAGCCATGACGCATGGGGACGTTGTATCGTTCTTGGTGGCCCTTGTTCTGTTATATAAGCCGGTAAAGGTGATTGCTGCCATTCTGGGTAAAATTCAGCGGATTTTAGCTCCGGCGGAGCGGGTATTTCAGAAAATGGATCTCAAGCCGGATATGCGACAGTCAGACGATCCGATACCATTAACTCCTTTGGAAACTTTGGAATTCCGTAATCTTGACTTTGAGTATAAGCCTGGAGTCCCGGTACTTCAGCATATAAACTTGACCGTTCGGGCAGGGGAAACGATTGCGTTCGTTGGGCCTAGTGGTGGCGGAAAGTCAACATTAATAGAATTGATTCCTCGTTTTCTGGATCCGATAGACGGTGCCGTTTTGTATAACGGCGTGAACCTTCGTGACACTTCTCTCGAACAATTGCGTTCTGAAATTGCGATAGTCTCCCAGGATACGGTTTTGTTTGACGGTACAATTGCAGATAATATTCGCTTTGGCCGGTTGGAGGCTTCGGATGAAGAGGTCTATGAAGCGGCTCGCAAGGCATACCTTCTGGACTGGATTGATTCTATTCCGGAAGGTTTGAATACCCGAGTGGGTGAGCGGGGTGGTATGTTGTCAGGAGGGCAAAAACAACGAATCTCTATTGCCAGAGCGTTCTTGAAAGATGCGCCCATTTTATTGTTGGATGAGGCCACCAGCGCTCTGGATAGCGAGTCCGAACAAATGATTCAGAATGCATTGTTGGATATCATGAAAAACCGAACCGTCTTTATTGTGGCGCACCGCCTTTCCACAATTAAATACGCCAGTCGGATTGTGGTTATGGTGAAAGGGCAAATTATGGAAATTGGTTCTCATACGGAATTGCTGGAGCGAAATGGCTTTTACAGTAAACTGTACCATCTGCAGTTTTCTCCTGCGGACGGTTTGAGCTTGGTATAATCAAGGCGGTTGCAACTTAAGTGAGCCATTTTGCTGTTTTGCCTTGGTTGACTGTTTGCCTATAGGGATTTAGGATAGGATAGCTTCTGGTTTACGGTCTCTATTGTGGTTTTTGTATGGTAAAAGTGCTTAAGAAACTTCTAAAAGAACCTGCGCTTCAGGCATTGGATCAGGATCATCCGGATACCACCCAGCTTCATCGGTTGTTAATCCAGCGAAAGAAGGCTTTGTATACGGTATATAGTCGCTTTTACCAAAAGTATAAAGAGTGTGCCCAGCAGTGCCCGTCAGGTGGTCTCATGGTTGAAATTGGTTCCGGGGGAGGGTTTGCTAAAGACTTTATGCCGGAGCTGATTACCACCGATGTCTTGCCTCTTCCTTCCGTGGATCAGGTAGTGGATGCCCATGCCTTACCGTGGGAGGATGCTTCGGTTTCCGGAATTTTTATGCAAAACGTGTTACATCATATTCCGAATTCCCGGGCGTTTTTCCGGCAAGCCGCGCGTGTACTGAAACCGGGTGGCCGAGTATTGATGATTGAGCCGTACCATAGTTTGTTAGGTGGGCTGATTCGTAAGAATTTTCATCATGAGCCCTATGATGAGCATGCGGCTGATTGGCAGCTTCCGCCGGGCGGACCATTGAGTATGAGTAATCTGGCTCTGCCGTGGATTATATTTTGCAGAGACATTGCACTCTTTGAGAAGGAGTTTCCTGAATTTGAAGTTCGCTTACGACGCCATACTATGATCAGCTACTTTATTACTGGCGGTATCACCTACCGAAGTTTGATACCAGCCGGGTTGATGCCACTGCTTTTAAGGGTAGAGCGGCTTTTATCACCATTAAATCCATGGATGGCCTACTTTTTTGATATTGAACTGATTAGACGGGCAGGTTGAACTTCCGTGAATGGTGCTGTTTATATGGATGAATATTGGGAATGATGTTTCAGGTGTTTTTATTTCTTGCGCAGGTTTGCTAAATATATGACCCTCTTTCGCATTCTTAAGAAAGGCCTTGTCCAGCAGATTTTAGCGGTAGGCGTATTATGGGTATTTGCTGCGGCGCAACCGCTTTTAGCCTTATTGTCGGATAAGCAGCATATTCAATTTTTCTTGGCTCATGGAGCCAAAGGTTTGGATATTGTCCTGTTTGTAGTTCTGTTGTGTTGCTTGGTGCCGGTTTTGTTTGGTCTTCTGGCTTGGCTGCTTGCGAGATGTTGTCCAAAGTTGTGGCGTATTTTACAGGTAGGCATGGTATTTTTGCTGGTGTTACTCCTTTGTTTGCCGCTGGTAAAGGTTCTAGGTATAGAATCCGATCTGGTGACGGTTCTCCTTTCCAGTATCCTGGCGGGCGGACTTACAATGTTGTATGTGCGTCAGCCCGAGTTTCGGAGCTATCTGGGCTGGTTGGGGCCTGCTGTTCTGTTGGTGCCGCTGTTTTTCTTATTGCTGACTCCTTTGCGCAAATTGGCTTTCCCAAAGGGGGTTCACTCTATTGCGCCGCCTCGCATCGAATCACAAATTCCAGTGGTTTTACTAATCTTCGATGAGCTTCCGATCTCTTCGCTGCTCAATACACAGGGAAAGATTGATGCGGAACAGTTCCCCTATTTTGCAGCGTTTGCAGGGCAATCCACTTGGTACCGCAATGCAGCAACCGTTGCGGATAGGACGGCCTTTGCGGTGCCTATTATTCTCAGCAGTCGACTGCCGGACAAATTCAGGACGGGTACGTATTCCAACTATCCTGATAATGTGTTTACGTTGATGGGAGGCTCTTATCAGGTTGCTGCCGTTGAATCCCTGACAGAATTATGTCCAGAGCGGTTGTGTCCCCCGCCGGGACGCTCATCTGTCTGGCAGCGTCAGGCAGGGTTGATGACGGATGTGAAAACCATATATCTGCATTTGATAGCGCCCAAGGGTATGGCCTCCAAGCTGCCTTCCGTAGATAAGGATTGGGCTAACTTTGGTGAAGCCAAGACGGCGATGCAAACCCGCCATCAATTTTTTGAGCAGTTCCTGACCCAGTTGGAAACGCCACATCCTGACAATACTTTTTACATGATGCACCTGGAATTACCGCATAGCCCTTGGGTTTATTTTCCATCGGGCAAGCAATACGATGACGGGACCAGTCCTGATGCCATCTTCTTCGGTATCAAGTCGATTCATACAGCCAAGCATAAATATCAATATAAATCTTGGGAAAATGACTGGGCGCGAACGCAAGGGTATCAACGGCACCTGATGCAGCTGATGTATACGGATCGCTTGTTGGGTCAAATGCTGGAGCGGTTAAAGGCAAAAGGGTTGTTTGATAAGGCATTAATCATGGTGGTGGCTGACCACGGGATTTCTTTTGGCATGAAGGGGGATACGCGGGCGGTCGGCCCTGAAAATGACGCTTCGATTCTGCAAGTACCTTTATTTGTGAAGTACCCGCACCAAAAAGCGCCCGTAATTAGCGATATTCCTGCTGAAACAATTGATATTGTGCCTACTATTGCTGATGTGACAGGGGGGCAAATTCCCTGGCATGTAGATGGCGTCTCTCTTCGCCAGGACCCTTTCCCCAATCGTAAAAGCATTACAGCTTACGGCCGGGATTTGGAAAAGTTTACTGTGTCTCGCCAAACATTACAGGCTCATTATCGACAGCCCCTGACCTTAAAAAATGAGCTATTTGCTCATAAGGCCCCTGGCTTTGGTTCTCTCTATGCCACAGGAGACTATCCGCAATTGCTGGGGCAGCGTACCGGCCAGTGGGGCGGAATAAAGGAGAAAGCGGTTACTGCTCGTTTATTGGAGCCGGCTAAATTGGGCAATGTATCTCTGAAGGGCCCGTATTTACCAGGCTTTCTGTTAGGGGAGCTATCCTTTAAACCTGGCGAATCACCACAACCTATTGTGGATTTAGCCTTGTCGCTTAACGGACGAATCGTTTCGCTGAGCCGTGCATATGCGCCTGAGAAGGGAGAGCGGTACCGGTTTTATTTTGTTGTGCCGGAATTTGCTTTTAAGGCCGGGCAGAACGATCCGCAAATTTATGTTATTTCGCGTAAAAACGGAAAGATTGGTCTATCATTGGCATCCTCATGATTTCCTTGAACAGATTGAGAGCGTATGCAATAATAGCCTAATATCGTGGTATCTACTGGATTTCTTACCAAGCTCGTGCGTTTTGATATTTAAACAAATGAAAATTGTCGAATATTAAAACCAGACTTAAGCGATGTGGAAAGGGATTTACTTTCATGTCTGAAATTGGAAAACGGGCCAACTGGGCATTGCTGATTATCGGCATTATGGCAATATCACCCGAGCCTGCGCAGGCCTATATCGATCCTGGTAGTGGAAGTTATGTGATTCAAGTGGCGCTTGCCTCCTTGTTTGGTTTTCTGTTCGTTTTAAAGTCTTACTGGGTGAGCCTGAAAACTATGGTTTCCCGCATGTTCTCCAAATCGCAGCAAAATGAATCAGCTACTCAACAAAGCAAAACTCAATAGTTCTTTTAGAGATCCGGCAGGGTTCGTCTTTTTTGATGGCTCTGTTCTGTATCGCCAAGTAAATCAGGCGTATCGGGCCGAGTACGATCTTTTGATGGGCTCCGGTCTGTATGCAGAGTTAGTGGCTGATGGATTGCTGATTCCGCATGAGGAGGCGGATGATGTAGAAGGGTTGGTATCCAGCCTTCATTACCGGATCCTCAAGCCTGAAAAGGTGCCGTTCATTTCATACCCTTATGAGTGGAGTTTCAGTCAGCTCAAAGATGCGGCGTTGCTGACTCTGGAGATTCAGAAGCGGGCACTGGCCAAAGGCATGACGCTCAAGGATTGTTCCGCCTTTAATGTGCAATTTCGCGGAGCCAATCCTGTTTTCATTGATACGCTGTCATTTGAACGTTATCAGCCAGGTACTCCCTGGGTTGCATACCGACAGTTTTGCCAGCATTTTTTAGCGCCCTTAGCCCTGATGTCCTATTGTGATATTCGTTTAGGCAAGCTGTCGGAGCAGTACATTGACGGTTTGCCGCTGGATTTGGCCAGTAAACTGTTGCCGCTCTCCTCCAAACTGAATTTTGGTATTCTGACCCATATTCATTTGCATGCGGGATCTCAACAGCGGCATGCGGATAAGCAGGTTGATCAGGCCCGCCAAAGCCAGCTTCCCTTGACGGCATTACAAGGCATGCTGGACAGTCTGAGTTCCACAGTCCGAAAATTAATCTGGCAGCCTAAAGGCACCGAATGGGGCGACTATTATTCTGCTACAAATTACAATGATGCTGCTTTTACCGAAAAGAAACTATTGGTAGAAAGCTATTTGCAGCAAACAGGCTCTTCCAGCGTTTGGGACTTAGGGGCCAATACCGGTGTTTTCAGTAGAATTGCCAGCAAACTTGGTGCAAATACAGTCTCGTTTGATATTGATCCTGCAGCGGTTGAAAAGAACTATCGATGGGCCCGGCAAGATCATGAAGAGAATCTGCTACCCTTACTGCTGGATCTCACCAATCCAAGTCCTGCGATTGGTTGGGCTCACACGGAGCGAGAGTCTTTTGCTGGCCGAGGCCCTGCAGATACAGTAATGGCGCTTGCCCTGATCCATCATCTGGCTATTTCCAACAATCTTCCGTTTGAAAAAATTGCCGAGTTTTTCCAGCACCTTTCTCAGTATCTGATTATTGAGTTTGTCCCGAAGAGTGACTCTCAGGTACAGCGTCTATTGACCACTCGCAAAGATATTTTTGATACTTATCATGTGGAGGCATTTGAAGAAGTATTTGCCCGGTATTTCCGCATTGAACAGGCAACTTCTATTGCGGGCTCGGAGCGCATTCTTTACCTTATGAAAAGGAAGTAAAGCTCATTACTTCAGCACAGTGAGGTTCTCCCTTCGGTCACCTCCTTTTAGAGCAGATGAATGCTTATAGCTTAGATGTGTCGGTTGACTGCGTTATGATAAACCTTACGAGCATTGATGCTGTCTACCCGGCATAGAGCGAAGAGATGGAATGATGGAAAATAACTCAGTCCCGAAAGAGTGTCAGCCAAATGCACTTTGGGAATCCGGCATGCTGAATAAGCTATTCTGGATTTTGGTTGTGCTTATCGTTGGAGCGGCTGCTTTTTTACGGTTTGAAAATATTGAGAAGCAGGGCATTTTTGCCTACGATGAAGCTTGGTATATGCAAATTGCCAAAACCTGTTTGCAATTGCCCCGGTTTTTAGCTGAAATTCAGCAGGGGGTGCCGGTACAAGACGCTTTTCAATCCATATACTATGGTGGGTTTTACCCACATATCACCTATAAACCCAGCTATATTGTGTTGCTTATGTTGACTCAAATGGTGGTGGGCATCAATAATCCGGCGGCGGGAGCGTATCTGTCCGCCGTATTGGGAATGCTGACCGTTGGGCTTGTATATTTGACGTTTTTGCAATTGACTGGCAGTCGGTGGCTGGCTTTGATGACAATGGGAATTACCGCGGTCTCGGGTTTTCAGATCTATTATTCCCGCTTTGGAATTCCGTATCAATGGCCCGCCTTCGTCTTATTGTTTTATTTCTATCTGTATAGTAGATATCGTTTTGGTAGGCCTGCCAGCAGAAAAATGTTGTTCTGGTCCGGAATGGGTATCGGGCTGATCCAGACTACCAATGATATGATGATCCCGGCGGTTGGGTTGTTATTTCTGTTTGAGCTGGGCTATTTCATTTATCAACATCAATGGCGTTTCAGTAAAGTGATAAGGATTTGGCCATTTATTGCCGGTGTTGCTGCGCCTTTGGTGTTTTGGGATTTAGTATCTCACGGGTTACGGAAAATTTTTCATGCAACCTTGCACAAGGGTTATGTGGTTCCTTACCATCAAGAGCTTTTCAGCCATATTTTCAAAAGTCATGTTCGCCGGGCCATCACGAATGATGAGGTGCATGCTGCCACCGATTACTTATATTTTGTGAAGAGCCTGCTGGATACGGAAGGATGGTTCTTCATCCTGTTTCTGGCAATTGGGACTGTGCTGTTAAGCTGGCAAATCTGGAGAAAGAAGCGGGCGGATTGGTTTTTGCTTTGGATCTTATCCGGAGCGAGTTTGGCATTGTTGTTTCTTTATCCGGAAAAACGATTTCGTTTAGCGGCACCCTTTTTTCCATTGCTAATTCTGGTTTGTGGAATAGGCATTCAATCTGTTATCAGTTGGCTGCCGTTTAGACAAAAGTCAGTCCAGGTAGCTGTCGCAGTCTTTCTGCTGGGCTTGGTGACTATTCCTGCATTGCCGTTTAGTTACGGGTTTACACAGCTCTCTTCTGGTTATAATCAGTTGGCCAAGGATTTGAAGCCTAAGCTTCAGCCGGGAGAACCCATTGCCACTCCTTACCGTTTTCCTGTGTATTCCATCTATTTTCCAGAGCGAAAAGTGCTAAAGTTCCACTCGGTTGAAGATTTTAAAGCATTACTCGCTTCTAATAAAGTTCATTACTTTCTATTTGAGGAAGTCCAATACAATCGGTTATGCTTACCCCCGGTTAAAATTTGTTATCTGAGTGAGGGGGGATGGGCTAAGGTCGGTTCACTAGAAGAGCAATTGGCACCATACAGAATAGCAACTTATGATTTGCCATATGTTCGCCACACACCTTCTTTATGGGAGTCTCTGCATATTCCGTATGAGTCTGTCACGTCAGTCATTCAGCATGGGGCTATTTATAATACAGATAAAGTCCGGCTTTACTATATTGCCGAACCCCAACAGGCACTGCGCTTATTGCAGGTAGAAGCCGTTGATTAGATATCCTGCTACTGACAGCTTACTTCTATTGATGCTAAGTTCTGCTGTTCCGGTTTTTTTGCAGTACCACCCATAAGGTGCTGGCAAACAGATTGAGGGGGTTATGTCTTTTCCCAAGTAACAAGCGTCTGAATAAACGTTTTTTCCACTTTTTCTCTTCCTGTCCGCCTTGCCAATCCATTTGGATAACGGTCATCTTGTTTTTAGCGGCTCTGTAGCGCACAAAATTGACGGCTTCCTCATGATTGAAAAACCATTTATGACGGTCTTCTTGTCTTTCCAAAGGAAGGCCATAATGCACCATGGGTTGCTCCGGGGTATATATTCTGCCGTGCATTGCATTCCAAACCTGGTACCAAGGGTTGGGCAACGCGATGATCACGTGCTTGCGGCTAACTCGACAGAGTTCATCAAAAGCGGCGTGAATATTTTCCAAGTGTTCAAGCACATCCAGGCACATTACTGTGTCAAAGCTATCGGATTCAAACGGTAGTGGACCGCTTTCAAGATTAAACTCAATATCAGGCGCGCCGCCAATCCCGATGCCGGTATATTGCTGGCCTGGTTTTAAGAAATCCTTTAAAAAACATTGGTCAGCACCGACATCTAAAATGGAGTCTTGCAGAAGCGGCTGATATTTTTCATAAACGTATTGGCTTTTTTCTTGTCGGTTATTATAGGATTGTTGATGCGGCTTATAAGTAAGAGACATGGGGCATATTCCTAGCAGCTTTGGATTCTCACTTATGAATGGTACCAGCGGAAGCTGATTAATGGTAGCCGTTTTTACACTTTTAGTAACGGATTAAGTTTGGATATTGGGTGCTTTATACATACTGTAGTGGTGTGTAGGGCTGAATAGGGGGGCTTCCAGAAAGCTTGGGTTCGCTTTGGTATAATGCAGTCATGATCGGATTCGAAGCAAGCCCCCATCAAGGGCCGGGAATTTTTCTGACCCGTTTGCAGAAGGCCCTGGAGAAACGGGGCCGTTTTTCGTTGGAGGAGCCCGATTACTGGATCCAGCTTTCATTTCAGCCATTACCGGATTGGATCACAGAACGCCAAAAGGCTGGTAAAACGAAAGTCGTGGTACGGATGGATGGCTGCTATTGCGATCGCCACCATAAAATACGAAAGCCCTTTGTGCTACGGGTGCCTGTGCTGGATGACTGGTACTCCGCCAAGGTTAACCGCAAAAAGAACGCTAAAATTCGGGAGAACTTATTGGCGGCGAATGACATTATTTACCAAAGCGAGTTCTCCAGGGCCATTAGCCAGAAGTTTGTAGCACCAACCCAACCTGGTCATATCATCTATAATGGCGTCGATTTGAATGAGTTTTCCCCGGAAGGCCCTCAGCATGACATCCGTCTGCCAGGGACTGTGAATATTCTGGTGTCGCACAGTTTCCGTCCATATCACCGGTTGCATGACAGCTTTCGGATTTTGAGCCGCTTGGTACACCAGACACGACAGGCTTATCATTTGCATATTCTCGGTGGCGATGATGGGGCCTCTTTTGCCTATGCCCGGAATGTGGCCGATGGGCTGGGTTTGCGGGAAGGGCTGCATTATACATTCCACGGGAAGAAGCCCCATAATGAGCTGGCTTCGGTTTACCGGGCGTGTGATTTGATGTTGAACTTATCTTATTGGGATTCCTGTCCTAATGTGGTGATTGAGGCTCTGGCATGTGGGCTTCCGGTGGTAGGGGTGAATCATGGCGGTGTTGGGGAGCTGGTTAGCCCATCAGGCGGCCTTCTGGTGGATGAGTCAATCCCCTTTACCTGGTTGCCGCATCGGGATTTTGAACGGATGTCGAAAGCCCCTGTCGAGAAATACGCCCAGGCTATTATTCAAATGCAAGGTCAGTTGGAAGAATCCTCACGCAAGGCAAGGGTCATGGCGCTCAAGCGCTTCGATATAGAAACGGTCTGCGATCAATATCTGTTAGCTTGTCCTCAAACAGCTGACTGTCCTGTCTGATTACAAGCTATAGGGAATGTTAGCGGGCACAGAAAGCCCATGAGTGGGTGTTGAATCAATCGCGGGCGCAGCCGGGCTGCCAGTAGCCAAATAAAACTCCGCCAGGTTTGGTAGGCAGACTTCAAAGCCGTACTTTTCCACCATGTCTTGCCTTGCCGCCTCCCGCAAGGGCTGGTAGCGTTCCGGGTAATCCAACATGTCCAACATGCCGGCCTCCAGGGCATCAATATTATAGGGCTCCAGCAGGACGCCATTAACACCGTCCGTAATGGCTTCTCGCACCGGCGCGGAATTGGAACCCAATACCAAACACCCGGTGGACATGGCTTGAAACAGGCTCCAAGAGAGCGTGAATGGCACTGTCCAATAGAAGTGGCAATCGCTGAGGCGGAATAAGTCTACCAATGCGGGTTCCGGAATCCAGTTCAGAAAGTGGAAGCGGTTCAGGTCGTACGGATGCAGCTTCATCACATAATCTTTGAAGGTCTCTTCCTTGATTTGCAGCATTTCGGAACCGTAATGGGTTTTGGGGTTTCCGGCGATGACAAAATGCACATCCGGCCGTTTTTGAGAAACCCGGTGCGCGACTTCCATAAAAATGTCAAATCCGCGCATGGCCTCCAGGCCACGGGCCACGTATGTTACCAGTCGGGCATCGGCGGGCCAGGTGCGAGGCAATTGGCTGTTGGCAGCTACGTCGCCCGGTTTATACTGATGGGTGTCAATTCCGTCAAAAAATACGGAGAGTTTAGACTGGTATGCTTCGGGATAGGTTGAACGCTGAAACCCTGTAGGGGAGTACCCTTTGGTGCAATACTCAAGCTCAATCAACTGTGTGGCATTCCTAAGCGGAACCCGCAAACGGTTGGGCTTGGGAGCCGGGTATTCGGGGCGGCTTTCCGAATAACGTCCGTAGGGATCGTAAAACAGTTCAAAAAAGCCGATTTTGGGAACCTCCGGGTATTCCACATGCAGCAGCCCCATGTTGCCGAACGCCACATGGCCTATGAAGAGATCCGGTTGCAGGCCGCTGGTTACCACAGCGTTATGTACCCCATGCATGGCGGTGCATTCCATTTCAAAATATCTGGAAAAGAAATAAGGTTTTTGCTCATGGCCGGTGCTAACAGGTTTGTAAGTGTAATGGCGAATGCCGGGCACCGGGTTTTTAGCGGTGTATTGGCTGAAAAAGGCAATGTTCACGTCGTATTCCTGCAACAGGAAGCGGGTAATGGGCCCAAATTGCGCAGGATAATTCTGATGCATGAAGATCAATTGCTTTTTCAAGGTCCACCTCACGGCTGTGTTTTTCTGATTGTAAAGCAAACAGCCGAAACTGGCGCGCTTTCCGAAAAGCGTGTGAGAAGGAAAAAATAATGGAAGAGTTTTCTTCCAGCTGTGTAAGATACCCGCAATTAGCTTGCAGAAAATCTTTGCAAGAATTTATAGAACATTTGAGGGTAAGAATCTTTTTTTAGCGGAGAAATGCTTTCCAGCGGTAACACCTGGGCCGCGGACTGCCCGGTGGTTTTCTGTTTGGAAATAACTACCAGCGTGTTCTCGGGCACATCAAACCAAACCACGCCCGGTAGCGCAGTCGGCTCTGTGGCTACCCCGTGGGCAACGACTTTTCCTTTGTCATCCCGTTGGACGCCCAAGTATAGGCTTTGCCCGTTACGGTACGCTATCATTAGGTCTCCATCGTTGGCTACAAAGTTGTAGGCTGGGCCAACCCGGACTTTACCGCCAATCTTCAGGTTGGAATCCGGAATGGTAGCGGTCACGAATGGGCTAGGCTCCTGGGTGAGCTGACGGATGCCGTCTGCAAACGCGCGTGTCATTTTGTCTTGGCCGACTTGCTCAGTATTCAAGGTGCCCAGTTGTGTGCGGATGGCCTGCATCAAGGCCAGAAAGGCATGCTCGGAATCTGTCGTGCCCTTGGGCGTAAAGACCGGATCTTGCTTTAAGCGCGCCTGAATGGCTGGAGAAAGCGCATTGTCCCAACGGCCGTTATGTACAAAGGTCCATTCCGTATTATCCAGCTTCAGGCTGAAAGGATGAGCGTTCTCCTTTCGGATGTCGGTTCCCCCGGTGGCTTTACGGACGTGGGCAATGCCGGATGAAAGCGTGTCGGTTTGGAAGGAGCGGCGCTGAGCCTGGTATTGAGGATCGCGCAGAATGCTTAGGGGGCTCTTGAATTGCTTCAGCGTGATGCCTGTGCCTGGTGATTGGCTCACCGTAAAATGCGCGTAACCCCAGCCGTGTGACTGATCATTCCTTAGTAAGGCCGCCGCCGCATGAACCCCTTCCGTTAGGGCATGTTTTTTGTCTGCGATTTCGGGTAAGTTGACGGTCATGCTTTTGACGAACTGATCCCCGTCTGTGGAGCCCGTGGTGCTCATGGCGCCAGTCAGGCGGCAGCCGAAACGAGGCGATGGTGAGTGTAGTCTTGTTGATAAAGGCCGTGATTGGGCCGCAAAAACGCGTGATTGAATTGGCGATAACTGAGACATGGGTCGGGTACCTCTTCAAAATACCGCCCGATATGGAGCGCTCGGGGCGGTGATTTAGCGACAAATCGAGTCAAAATCCGCAATTGGATTTGAAGGTCTCTATATGACTTGGATCAGGCCAGCGATAAGATTACCAAACGATGCTGGCTACCAAAAAATGGATACTAACAACAACAGAACCTAACGGTCCGCAATCCGTTGGATTGAAGCAAACCATTTGGTTGAAATCCGTTGTTGTTCATCATTCACTTGACTCCCGGAAGTAGATACGCGGTTTTGGAATGGTTTAAGGCTGTGTCTGCAGAAATACCGATGCAGGTTTCAGCCAGTACCGGCCGACTATACTATAAAGCTTGATACAAGACAAGTTGTTTTATGAATTTTGGGGATTTAAAACTTTCATCCGGCTATGGATTTAATTGAGGGATTCCACCTGATTCAAAATGCTGATGAATTTCCCGTTCGGGCCGCGGGGAATGTGGCTGACTTCTTCAATTTCCACCTTCATGGTTGGCGATGTGTATTGTAGCGTTTTCTGGATGAGGGCCTCGCGATCTTCCGTTTGGAAGCTACCGTTGGTTAGCACTTTAATACGCACTTCTCCGGGTTTTTCCTGCACGAACTGGGTTTCAATCAGGTTGTTGATACTGGCCGGAATATGGGTGGTGTTAAAAATGCGGTAGCCTTCGGGAGTCACCAGGTAGGCGTTTAGCCTGCCGATAATATTGGCGACGGTGCGAAAATTGCTGCCGCAGGTACAATCGGGAGATTCGTCCGCCACATAATCCCCGGTGCGGTAGCGTAACAAAGGCATAACCTTATTGCGTAACTGGGTGCCTACCAGCTCTTTGCCGTTGGGGGTATCAATCAGTTCCACCAAAGAGTAGTCTTCCTGAATATGGTAGGTGCCTTGCGGGCACGTGGCGATGGCCGCCACGCGTTCCGCCTGGCCGTACCAATCGGAAATGGGCGCGTCAAAAACCTGACGGATGAGCTGGGCCATTTCAGAGGACAAATTTTCCGATGACATGAAAATATGCTCGAACGGGTAGCGCACACGATACGCCTTAAACAGCTTGGCTAGCGTATAAACGATGGTTGGGGAGCTGTATAGAACGGACGGTTTGAACTCCAGAATTTTATCGATATAAGCCTTGCCGGTTTTAGGAGACAGATGATAGCAGCACATGATCAGTTCCCGATGGATCGGGTTGTAACGCCAGAAGGGAGGCTCGGCTTGAGTCATGGGTACGACCATACCGCCCCGGATTGTCACGCGCTTTTTGCCGGTATCCCCGGCTTGAGCCCATTGTCGCCAAACAGCGGCATGTTCAAACACAATGGCGTCCCGATCCCGGATAAATACGCCGGGAGAGCCGGTTGTTCCGCTAGTTTTTGCTTTATGGCACCAAGGGGTAAGGCGTTTGCGATCGATGAGCTTGTCAAAATTATCCTTTACAGTCTGCTTATCCAATATAGGAAGTTCCGATAAGTCTGACAGTGTTCGAATCATGTCCGGCTTCAGGCCAAGCTGCCGAAACTGGTCCCGGTAATAAGGAATATTTTTATAGCAATGCTGAACCATGTCCCGCAACTGCCGTCGCTGGTAGGCCGCCAACTCATCCGCGGAAAGCCGGTAAGATTGCTGAAGTTCACGCAGGTAGCGCTTGAAGAGATAACCTTCCCGGTAGATTTTTTTAAAGAGGCAGTGAGCTGTAAAAAAGCGTTCCATCATTTTTTCCTTTGGGTTGACGGGAGTTGAGGGCTGTCCCTCCAGAGGCGTATTCAGGGTAAACCAGGGCAAAACCGGCTGCCGTTTGTTCCCCTGCTCAGCATCTAAAAACCCGTCTTGTCATCTCTGCCTATTCGAATACCAGAGAAATTCATGGAAGTCTATTGCTCCGGGGCATAACGCAAGTTACGTTGATGTTACCCTTCCTGTTAAAGCTGCAACCAATTGAATCGACGCAATTTAATTCATCGTGAGGATTTAAAGAAGCTTCTCAAAAAGGCACCAAACGGGCGTTGAATAATCCAACGCCCGTTTGGATTTGACGGGTTGCAAAGGCTAAGGCGATCCGGTAATCACGGTTCCGTTTTGCTGGCTGCCGTTGGCCTCAATCTGGCTAAGGGTGTTATCCACCGTTTGTGCATGGATGGAGACGTATCCGCCGTAGCCCTGGTTATTGCTCATGGCGTTGGCCTGCACAAAGACGGGGTTGTAGTCGTCGCTACCGCCCTGGTACACGGTGCCTGCCCGAACATGAATATTTCCCCCGGTAATAGGTGTACCGGGCGCCGTGTTGTAGGCTATGGAATAAAAGTCGCCCAGGTTCAGGAAATCGCCATTGGCATTAAAACGTTGGGTTCCGCCAATCATGCCGCCGCTGGTGCTGATTGTCCTGAATCCCGCATTGAACAGGCTTTGGCGGGCATTCATCATCAGGCTGCCGCCGTGGACGCCTGTGCCATCGTTCGGGTTACTGGTTCCCAGCACATCGTAATTGCTGATGTTGGTTTTGCTTGCCAGGTTAATGCTGCCGCCGGACAGCCGACCGGAGGTGTTGAAGCCTGTCCCGTTCTCGATATCGCCCGTGGCCAATATGGAGATTCTGCCGCCGGTTTGGTGGGTGAGATCGCCCACGCTCCAGCCGAAGGTATTGGTGGTATACCCGTTATTCAGGACTGTTAACGTATTCAACCGGTACAGGTTCACCTCGGAATCCGGGGTGATAAACACGGGTTCCCGGTTTAGCACCAATGACAGGTCATTCGCGCTGCTGCCAATAATGAGGTTGCGGTAGGGCAAGGTAGTGCCCGGAGCTTCCTTGGCCGCAATTGCCCGGCTTGCCACACCGAGGCCTTTCGGATCCAACACGGAGCGTATTTTGGCGCTCTCCGCCCGATCTCTTAATGTAAACTTGCGTAACCCGCCTTCGTTTCGGGTCAGCAGAATCAGATTTTCGCCGTGGGTCAGCAATTCGTTCTCGGCCGTGATTTGGTTTAGAGGTCGAGTCTGCCCAATGGGAGACGGTGTACTTTGGCCTAAGCTGGCCCCCTTTCCTCCGTCGGACTGAAATGCGATTTGGCCATGGCTTAACTGATTGGGGACCGGAGCCACGATTGTTCCTGCGAGGCCTCCATTTCCGCCCACGAGGCCAGATCCACCCCATCCGCCGTTAGCATCCAGGTAGCCACCGCCAATAGGGTTCGCGTTGCCGCTCAACACGATGAGTCCGCCTTGCCCGCCAGCGCCGCCCGTTCCCACTGTCGGCGCACTGCCTCCCGCACCGCCAACGCCACCGATGGCTTGAATGACGCCGCTGTTAATCATTTGGTCACCATAGCTGAATGCCAGCAAGCCGCCATTGCCGCCCGTGGATGCGGGGGTTGTGTTCAGGCTTTTGCCGCCCCGGCCTCCATTGGCGTTATAGCGGCCCCGATAGCCGCTCTGAGTATCCTGGCTGTTGATGATGCTGCCGTTGGCAAGTACCACAATCGCTCCACCGTTGCCCCCATTTGTCGAGGTGTCGCCCAGCAGGCCATCTCCGCCGCTGGCGGTTACTTTGCCCCGATTGGTCACATGATTCATGGCGGTAAGGCTGATGGTGCCGCCATCGCCGGCCCGCTGGGTGGAATCTTGAATATAATCATTATTATCTGCCACCGGCCCTTGGCTCCCGGTTGCGCTGATCAGGCCGCCGGTCGGGTTTTGACTGCTGGGAGCCTCATTCACGATACTGCCGTCCTGGGCGATGCGCATGAGATTGGCGGATGTTTTCAATTGCTGGGCTTGCGTTTGGGAAATAGTGGCCGTTTGCACCGGGTCATTCGGGGATACGTTGGCGGCGTCATTCAAGGTGGATGCCATTTGGTTCAAATTGGTGTTTCCGGTTGCCACCAGCCGGATGGTGCCCCCACGGGTGCCGGGAATTGCTCCGGATGCGGAGGTGGGTACCACGCCGTCGGCGCGGAGAATGCCCGCATTGTAGATAGCCCCGCCTTCAATGTTAATCAGGTTGCTGTCGAAGGTTCCCGCCACCCGGCCAGAGCTGTCCAGTAATGCCCGGTTGGAAATCTTGACCAGTCCGTCGGAATTGATGGCGATGGCCCCTCCGTTCCCGCCGAACCCTTTGGCTTCAATACTGGAGCCGGGAGCAAACACGGCGGAGCCGACATTCATTTGCACCAATCCGCCGTTATTACCATTGGCGTAAATGTGCCCGCTCTGGTACAGGAAGGCGGAATCCACAAAGACTTTTCCGCCGTCGCCAAGATAGCCGCCGTTGCCGCTTAGAACACCGCTGACATCTACCTTGCCGTCAATCCGAACCACGCTGCCGGGGGCTAAAAAGTGAAGGGTGCCGCCATTATTGGTCAGGTTGCCATTGGCGTTCGCTTCCAGCCCTCGGACGGTAACGCCTTCTTGCACCCAAAGTCCCCCGGAGCCGGAGTTGGTGAAGGTTGTTTTGCCGTCTGCGGTGTTGTAGTATTCACCACCCTTAACAATGCGTCCATCATTCATGGTGTTGACGGGTTGGGCGGCCAGCATCGGCAATGAAGTCGCCAATGTAATGCTTCCGGCCATAGCAATATAAATTCCCCAGCGTTTGGCCAGGGCGTTGGCATCCTGCTGCATAAGTCCTTCCTTTCCGAACGTGGCAACTGCATCTGAACTGAACCGGCCTGTAAGCCGATTTCAATCTCTCCCATTCACGCGACTAGTCTTCTCTCTCTCAGGGAAGAATTTTAGCTTAACGGATAGTCAACACTTAAAAAAATTACCCGCTAGGCTATTTATTTATGGCAGAGCCTCGCTTCCGTGCTGAAGGGTTTAACCAAACGTGCGTGTCCAGGCAGGTGAACAGAAACCTCCGTAGTAGAAGCTTTCCTGCCTTGTCTGCTGCCTGTCCCGATTGAAGTCATGGGCGTCCTGCATGGCCGTTTCTCTTTCAGTCAGTGCTTACAATGAACCGGGAGCGTGGGGCTATATACCGAAGCCGCTGCTGAACGCAAGAATTTAAAAGAGCAGCATTGGAAAATGCTGCTCTGATAGTTTAATAAAGGGGATTAACGGTTGATTTGGGGCAAATCGCCGCTATCCGGGTACTCAACCGATGCCTCGGAAGTTTCCTTTTTGTTGGGAGGGGCTTGGTCGGGCTCTCGCGCTGCTCCGCCCATTTCTCCGGCGGCTCCGGGTCCTATATCCACACCGGTGCCCGCGCCAAGGTTCGACATATAATCCTCAATATTCTTGTTCTCTTCGCGCTCCTCCTCTTCGCGGGACGGTCTGCCCAGGTCCGCCTCAGGCGGGTTAGCCCCCTGGAAGGGTTCTGTAATCGATGGGTCGGATGATTCACGTCCAGTCATGAGGTGTCCTCCTGTTTGCCTGCGGATGTGTTACTGACGGGCCTACTACGGGTTTGAGCCGGCCCGGTGCGCAAAGCAGGCTCTATTGTAGTCCTTTTGCGGGCAGATACAATTAGTCTGTAAGCTAGAACCCTTGTTTACTTCTGCCAATTCATCCGGCTCCGGTGCCCGTTTAAAAACTCGGGATTCAAAATTTTCCGTATTAAGTTCTCGATTGCTGCGGTTGTTTTGCTATAATGCGCTCTTGCGAGCAGGTTGAGGCTGTTGTCACGCCTCAAAAAAACGACGATATGGTCGTTATGGCCTTAAATTGTGATTGGAGACGGATTGGATGACGGTAAAGGCATGCGTGGTAGGGGCAACCGGATATGCGGGTGCGGAATTGGTACGGCTGTTGGTCCAGCACCCCCAGGTGGAACTGACGGCCATTACCTCCCACAGTTACGTGGGGCAGCCTTTGGAGCAGGTTTATCCCAATTTCGCCAAGCGCATCCCCTTGATTTGTGAAGAAGAGGCCATTGAGCCGCTGGTAGAGCAGGCGGATGTTCTATTCTTCGCTTTGCCGCATGGGCATGTGGCCCAAAAAATTGATGCGGACTTGCTGACCCGAACCCGCGTAGTGGATTTAGGCGCGGACTTTCGCCTGCAGAGCGCGGACGTATACGAACACTGGTACGGGCTGGCGCATCCCAAACCGGAGCTATTGGCCCAAGCTATTTATGGACTGCCGGAGTGGTGCCGCGAACAAATTAAAAAGGCCCGGTTGATTGCCAATCCTGGTTGTTATCCCACGTGTAGCGCGTTAGCGATTGCGCCCTTACTGCAAAAAGGCTGGATTGATCCGAATAGCATTATCATCGATGCCAAATCCGGCGTGACGGGTGCTGGGCGCGCGTTGGCCCTGGGGCATCACTTCAGCGAATGCAACGAGTCCATTAAAGCGTATGGCGTTGCCTCACATCGGCATACACCGGAAATCGAGCAGACGTTGGGCAACATTGCCAATATGCCGGTTACGCTTAACTTTACGCCTCACCTGGTGCCGATGAACCGGGGTATTCTGGCCACTATCTATGCCAATTTAACCGATTCCGTAACCGAACAAGAGGTACGGCAGGCGTACGAAGCCGCTTATCATGCGGAACCGTTTGTCCGGCTTCTGCCGCCCGGAATGCTTCCGGAAACCCGGTGGATCAAGGGCTCCAATTACTGTGATATCGCCTTTCGGTTGGATGAGCGGACCCGCCGGATTATTGTGGTAGCGGCCATTGATAATTTGGTTAAAGGCGCTGCGGGACAGGCAATCCAAAACATGAACCTGATGTTGGATCTGGAAGAGACTGCCGGCCTGGAGGCGATTCCTCTGTTTCCGGTGTAATAACGGCCTGCTGTTTTTTTGTTGACAATAGCCGGGTTTAAAGGTAATTTAGCTAGGCACTATCAATTGGCAGGTTGGACATGTTGATCTCCTTTTTTGAAAATACTCAAATCCGACGTCGCCGTAGCCGCCGTACTTTCGGGCTCGGGATGTTGACCTGCCGTTCTCGTTATCGCCACTAACGAACAAGAACCGGAATTTACAAAACCCCTGAGCTCGATTCCAACGAAGCCCAGGGGTTTTTAGCATGACGTTCAGCAATACAAGGTCGTAGTACGAAAGGATACAACGTATGGCACTCACGATTCAGGATTTACCCAATCTTGGCCAGCAGGTAAGCGCCGAAGGTCTGGACTGCTTTCATTATATTGCCGGTGGCATTACCGCACCACAAGGGTTTCTGGCCAACGGTCTGCATGCGGGCATTAAAAAGAAGAAAAAAGATTTGGCAATGATCGCCAGTTTAAAACCTGCGGTCGTAGGGGCTGTGTTTACGACCAATACGGTCAAGGCGGCGCCGGTGCTTTGGAGTCAGCAGGTATTGAATGGCGGCAATACTGTTTATGGCATTGTGGTAAATAGCGGAAACGCCAATGCCTGCACCGGGGCAAACGGCATGATTCATGCCCGGCAAATGGCGGAAATGGCAAGCAGCTGCCTCCAATGCCAGCCAGAGGAGGTATTGGTAGCCTCTACCGGCGTGATTGGCGTGCCATTGCCAATTGATACGTTGTTGACGGGTCTTGCTCAATTGGGCGGGAACTTGGAAGCTAGCCAAAATTCAGGCACTCAGGCGGCGGAAGCCATTTTAACCACGGACACGTTTACCAAAGAAATTGCGGTGCAGTTTGAACTGGACGGCACTATGGTGACCATAGGTGCCATGGCGAAGGGTTCCGGTATGATTCATCCCAATATGGCGACCATGCTGGCCTTTATTACCACGGATGCCAACATTGAACAGGATCTGCTGCAAAAAGCCCTGAAGGAGAGCGTGGATGACAGTTACCACATGATTTCCGTAGACGGAGATACCAGCACCAACGACATGGTAGCGGTTCTGGCGAACGGCATGGCAGATCATCCGCCCATTAGCTGCGAGGGTGTGAATTATGCCAAATTCAGGCAGGCGCTGGATTTGGTGAATATGCATCTGGCCCAGGCCATTGCCAAGGATGGTGAGGGGGCTACCAAGTTTTTAACCGTAACCGTTAAACATGCACCCACTAAAATAGTGGCCCAAACGTTGGCGAAATCGGTAATTTCCTCCAGCCTGGTCAAGTCCGCCGTATATGGGGAAGATGCCAATTGGGGGCGGGTTCTGGCGGCAATGGGCGCTGCTGGTGTTGCGTTCAATCCGGAATGCGTCCGTTTGGAACTATGCAGCGAGGCCGGCAGTATTTTAATGCTGGAGGACGGAAAGCCGCTGGCGTTCTGTGAAGAGCAAGCCAAAACGGTTTTGCAGGAAAAGACCATTATATTCCAGGTTGATTTGCAGGCGGGCGCCGAAACGGCGACGGCCTGGGGCTGTGACTTGAGCCATGAATACGTCAGCATTAACAGTAGCTACAGGAGCTAAAACGTGTCAGCACAAGCGACTATTAAAGAGGGAACCAGTCCGGCTCAAATTCGCGAGCTGGCTACCAGGAAAGCGGAGATTCTGGTTGAGGCGCTGCCTTATTTGCAGACGTTTCACGGTAAAACCGTGGTGGTGAAATATGGCGGAAGCGTTATGGCGGAAGGCCCTGCCGCCCAAAGCATCCTGAGCGATATTGCCCTGATGCGGACGGTGGGCATCCAGCCGATTGTGGTGCATGGCGGCGGGCCGGAAATTAGCCGGACCCTTCAGCAATTGGGCAAGCAGCCCCAGTTTGTTTCCGGCTTGAGAGTCACGGATGATGATGCCATTGCGGTGGTGGACATGGTGCTGGTGGGTCAGGTCAATAAACGCATCGTGGCGCAATTGCAAACGCTGGGCGTTCAGGCGGTAGGGCTGTGCGGAAAAGATACCCATTTGTTAGTGGCTCAAAAAAAGCTAACCAATGGCCCGGATTTGGGCTGGGTTGGTTCTGTGCAACAGGTGAACCCAAAGTTGATTCACGTATTGTTGGAAAGCGGGATGATTCCGGTAATTGCGTCCGTGGGCATGGATAGGCAGGGCCAAAGCTATAACATTAATGCGGATGAAGTGGCGGTTGCCATTGCGCAGGCCATGCAGGCGGAAAAACTGGTTTATTTAACCGATGTGCCCGGTGTGTTGGCGGATGCGGGAAATCCGGAATCGGTGTTTTCCACCCTGACGGTGGCGGAAGCGGAGCAGGCCATTCTGGACGGGCAAATTACCGGCGGGATGATTCCCAAGGTTCAGAGTGCAATTCAAACGGTCTGCCAAGGGGTGAAATCGGTGCATATTCTGGACGGTCGGGTGCCTCACGCCTTGTTGCTGGAAATTTTTACACATCACGGGGTTGGCACCATGATTCAAAACGCCGGTTCAAAATCCGGGGAATTGTCTTATCAATTTATGAATGAGGGAGGAAAAAGATGAACGCAGCGTTAGTATCGGAGGGATTGGCTGTAGCGCAAACAACTATTCTGGAAAGCCCGTTGCAAACCGATTGGCTAAGC
Organism: Vampirovibrio sp.; assembly: GCA_021323475.1. Taxonomy (GTDB): domain Bacteria; phylum Cyanobacteriota; class Vampirovibrionia; order Vampirovibrionales; family Vampirovibrionaceae; genus Vampirovibrio. Next base: position 9,440 of record JAJQJM010000002.1, on the reverse strand, counting down.
CGGGGCCAGCAAGCGGTGATGAACACTTATCAACATTTTCCCGTGGTGCTGGAAAAGGGCGAAGGCTGCTACTTATGGGATATCCAGGGCAAACGTTATCTGGACTTTGTATCCGGCATCGCAGTTAATAGCTTGGGCCATGCGCACCCGGCTTTAACCGAGGCGTTGGCCACTCAATGTGCCCAATTGATGCATTGTTCCAATTTATATTGGAACACCCCGCAGATTGAATTGGCCGAAACATTGACTGAGGCCAGCGGTTTTGCTCAGGTGTTCTTTTGTAACAGCGGTGCTGAATCGATTGAAGCGGCCCTGAAGTTGGCGCGCAAGTATAGCGTTTCCCGCTACAATGAGCAGCGCACCCAGGTGATTGCCATGCAGAACAGTTTTCATGGCAGAACCTACGGGGCGATGTCCCTCACCGGGCAAGGCAAGTACCATGCGGGTTATGCGCCCCTGGTGCCGGATATTGTGCATGTGCCCATCAATAATTTGGAAGCCCTGAACGCCGCCATCAGCGAGCAAACTTGCGCGATCGTGATTGAACCGATTCAGGGCGAGGGCGGCATTAAGCTGGCGAATCCCGATTACCTGAAAGTGATTCGTTCCATTTGCGATGAACAGGATATTCTGTTGATTTTCGATGAGGTACAGACCGGCATCGGTCGGACCGGCAAGTTGTTCGCCTTTGAATGGACGGGCGTCCGGCCGGATATTATCACGCTGGCAAAAGGTCTGGGTGGCGGTTTCCCGATTGGTGCGATGATGGCATCCGCGAAAGTAGCTCCGTCTTTCAATCCGGGGGATCATGCCTCCACGTTCGGCGGAAACCCGTTAGCCTGCACCGCGGCGAAGGTGGTTTTGAACGTGCTTTTAGAGCAGGATGGGTTGCTGAATGTGATGGAACAAGGCGCTTATCTGTCCCAAAAGCTAACCGCTCTCAAAGTGAAATATCCGGAAAAAATTGTGGATGTACGCGGCATGAAATTCATGCAGGGCATTGAATTCAGTCAACCTGTAGCGCCCATTGTCGAAAAATGCATGGCGCAAGGCTTGCTGGTGGTTGGCGCTGGGCCGAATGTGATTCGGTTGGTGCCGCCCCTGATTGCAACCGAAGCGCACATTGATGAAGCCCTTGCTATTTTGGAGTCGGCGCTGTCGGAAAATTAATTTCAAATTTTATTCAATCAAATCGAAGGAGTTTTACAAATGAAGCAATCTGAAAACAGTCAACCTGAAAAAGTCGTCTTGGCATATTCCGGTGGGTTGGATACCACTACTATCATCCCGTGGCTAAAAGAGAATTATGCGTACGAGATTATTGCCGTATGCGTGAATGTCGGCATGCCTGATGATATGACCTACTTAAAGGAGCGGGCCTTGGCTTCCGGCGCCAGCAAGGCGTTTGTGGTTGATGTCCAGGCGGAGTTCGTGAGCGATTATATTTTCCCGTGCCTGAAAGCCGGCGCGGTGTATGAAGGGTATTACCTGTTGGGCACCGCAATGGCGCGCCCGCTGATTGCCCAAAAACTGATTGAAATTGCCCGGCAGGAAGGCAGCACTATTATTTGCCACGGCGCTACCGGTAAAGGGAATGATCAGGTGCGGTTCGAGTTGGCCATTCAGGCGTTGGCGCCGGACTTCAAGATTATTGCCCCGTGGCGGTTGTGGAGTATTCAATCTCGGGAGGATGCGATTGCGTACCTGGAAAGTAAAGGCATCGAATACCCGGTTAAAAAAGAACAAAGTTATAGTCGAGATCAAAACCTGTGGCACCTGAGCCATGAGGGACTGGAGCTGGAAAACCCCGCCAACGCGCCCAATTATGAGCACCTGTTGCAATTGTCTTCAACGCCGCAACAAGCACCTGCTGAAGGCGAACTGGTTGAAATTGCGTTTGAGCAGGGCATTCCCACGCAGGTGAATGGAGTGGCTTTATCACCGGAAGATTTGCTGATTGAATTAAACACGCTGGGCGGCAAGCACGGCATTGGCATTCTGGATATGGTGGAAAACCGGGTAGTGGGCCTGAAGGCCAGAGGCGTTTATGAAACGCCGGGCGGAACCTTGCTCTACCGGGCGCATGGCTTGCTGGAACAGTTGTGCCTGGATGCCCAGACCAAGAGTATGAAACAGCAAATTGCCATTAAATATTCCGAGCTGGTCTATGGCGGCCTGTGGTTTACGCCGTTGCGGGAAGCGCTGGATGCGTTTGTGGATGCGACTCAAAAAACGGTAACCGGTACGGTCAAACTGATGCTCTATAAGGGCAATATCATTCCCGCCGGGGTGCAGTCTCCATATTCGTTGTACGATCAAGAGCTGGCCAGCTTTACCACCGGTGAGCTGTACCGGCACAGCGATGCGGAAGGGTTCATTACCTTGTACGGGTTACCATCTAAAGTGCGGGCCCTCATGCATCAAAAAACAGGCCAAACCGCTGAATTGGCAGGAGCAACCGTATGAGCAACAAACTATGGCAGGGCCGGTTTAACGGCAACGTAGACCCGGTCACGGAGCAATTGAACCGCTCCATTTCGTTCGATCAGCGTCTGTATCCATACGATATTCGGGCCAGTATTGCGCATGCCGCCATGCTGGGAAAACAAGGCATTATTTCCGCTTTGGAATCCGAAGCGATGGTGGTCGGTCTGCAAGCGATTTTGACCGATCTGGACAGCGGCAAGCTGGCGATTGATCTGGAGGTTGAGGATATCCACACCTTTGTGGAAATGGAGCTGACCCGCCGCATCGGAGAGGCGGGTAAGAAGCTGCATACCGGCCGTAGCCGGAACGATCAGGTGGCGACGGATTTGCGGTTGTATCTGGAAGTCGAGATCCAGACGATTGAGGATTTATTGTTCAATCTTCAGCAAGCGTTGGAAGAAAAAGCCGAGCAAGCCGGGGATACGCTGATGCCGGGCTATACGCACTTGCAGCGCGCACAGCCGGTCACGTTCGGTCAGCACCTGATGGCTTATCATGCCATGTTACAACGGGATAGAGAGCGATTGCAGGATTGCAGCCGCCGCATGATGGTATGCCCTTTGGGGGCCGGTGCGTTGGCCGGGTCCAGTTTTCCGCTGGACCGCAACATGGTGGCCGAGCAACTTGGCTTTCATGGTGTGATGCAGAATACGCTGGATGCGGTGTCGGATCGGGATCATGTGCTTGAGTTTCTCGGCGCGGCTTCGATTGTGATGATGCATCTCAGCCGTTTTTGTGAGGAATTGGTGCTGTGGTGCAGCCAGGAATTTAATTTTGTGGCGCTGGATGCTGCCTATACTACCGGCAGCAGCATGATGCCCCAGAAGAAAAACCCTGATTTGGCCGAGTTGATACGCGGCAAGACCGGTCGGGTATATGGAAGTTTGTTAGCTGCGCTAACGCTTATGAAAGCGCTGCCGCTTGCGTATAATAAAGACATGCAAGAGGACAAAGAAGGTCTGTTCGATACGGTCGACACCCTGAAACTCTGTCTACAGGCTCTTGCGTCCATGATCAAAACGCTGACTCCCAATGCGGCTCGTATGACCGCTTGCGTAAAGGAAGGCTACCTGAACGCGACGGAGTTGGCAAATTACCTAGTTAAAAAGGGCGTACCGTTTCGGGATGCTTATATGATAACCGGGCAAGCGGTACAGCAGGCCATCCAGCAATCACTCCCGCTGGAAGCATTGCCCCTCTCGTTTTACACCACGTTATCCCCGGTTTTCAAAGAGGATTTGTATACCGCGCTTCAGTATTCTGTTGCCACCCCGTAGGTTGGCGCAACCACATTCTTTTCCCCCCTCACTGCAGTCACGCGAATTTGCATGCTGCAGTTTATTTTTTCTTCGGTAATTTCAATGCGATTTTTTAATGGGTATCCGCAGGCATGGCGGCAGGGTTACCCTTACCCAGGAAAAAGAGCAGTCCCAGCGATAACAGAAATGCAATGCCCACCATCCAGAAAATATCGGCAAACGATAAAATGGTGGATTGCAGGTTCAGCATGTTATCCAGCGTCATCAGCGCCTGACTTTTGGCGACCACGGCATCCGAACCCCGATGCTGAAAGGCCTGCGTCATGCCCTCAAGCCGCATTCGGACGGCTGGGTCGTATAAACTGAGATGCTCGGATAAAATGGTGCGGTGGAAATTTTCCCGTTGGGCCAGCATAGTGGTCAGTACCGCAATACCGATGCTGCCCCCGATTTGCCGGGTCAGGTTGAAAAAGCCGGTGGCTGCTGAAATGTCTTCTTTGGGAATCGGGCCGATGGTAGCAAGCGTCAAGGGCAAAAACATCAACACGGTTCCGATGCCTCGCCAGATTAACGGCCAGTATAGGCTATCCTCCCCGGTGTTGGGGTTGATACCTGCCAGATGAAACAACGTAAGCGACAAAATAATAGCCCCGATAGCGATAATCAGGCGGGGATCGAACCACCGGCTGAGCTGGCTTCCCTGCATCATGAACAGGGCGGACGCAATGGCGCTGGGCAGCATCAACATGCCGGTTTGAGTAGCCGTGTAATGCAAAATATTTTGAGCAAATACGGGAATAACAAATAGCGCGCCATACAGGCCCATCCCCAACACCATGGAAAACGCGCTGCCGGCCGCCAGGGATTTATAACGCAGCACTCGCAAGTTGACCGCCGGGTAATCGATGCTCAATTCCCGCCAGATGAACAGAACGATTCCCACAAGGCTGAGTATGCCCATGAGGATGATAAACGGAGAATCGAACCAGTCTTCCCGCTGCCCTTCTTCCAGCATGGTTTGAAAACAGGCTAACCCGAGGGTCAGTAGCCCAATGCCCAGCCAGTCCACTTTGCGGTTCATGGCCTCATTAAACCGATCCGGCAAAAAGAAAATGGCGGCCATGATCACCGCCAGAATACCGAAGGGAATATTGATGAAAAAGATGGAGCGCCAGCCCATCGTGTCTGTCAAAAAACCGCCCAGAGTCGGGCCAAGCGCTGGGCCAATCATAACGCCCAAGCCGAATACGCCTTGTGCAAGGCCTTGCTCCTCACGGGGAAAGGTTTCAAACAGAATGGCCTGGGCCTTGGCCAGCAAGCCGCCGCCCGCCAGCCCTTGCAAGACTCTGGCGAAAATCAGCATGGGCAAGCTGTTGGCGAATCCGCAAAAAACGGATGCCAGGGTAAATCCAATCAGGCAAAAAATGAAATAGGCTTTTTTGCCGAAGTAATCGCCCAGCCAGGCGCTGAGCGGAATCATTACCACGTTGGCCACCGCGTAACCGGTGACGACCCAACCGATTTCGGATAGCGTCGCGCCCAAATTTCCCTGCATTTCTGGTAGCGCCACGTTGACGATGCTGGTATCAATGACTTCCAGAATGGCGCCCAGGGATGCGGTTAAGGCCACAGTCCATTTCCACCAGCCGGGTTTGGGGGCGTCTGTCAGGTCATCGGTCAAGGCTGGATTAGTGGCTTCCATGAACGGGACCTTCCTTAACGGGTTGCGGGTGGCGGGACAATGCCCCGAATGAAAATTTCCAACACCGTCTGCAGGTAGCTGTCGGTGGAATATTCAATGGTGCCGTGTCCTTTGCGCAACATATGCGCCAACAGAATCCCTTTCAGCATATCAATGGCTTGGATCGTGTCCAAATCCGACCGAACCTGCCCGTTGGCCTTCGCGTCTTCCAGATAGGCGATCAACTTATCCCGTACCGGCTTCCAGGCACTGACGGCAATCAGGCTGGCTTCTTCTTTCTGCCGGTAAGCTTCCCCGATAAACATGCGCACCATCGGCTCATTTTTTGCCAGCACCTTGCTGTAAGCCTCTGCGTAATACAGCAGATCCTTGTGCAAGTTGTGGTTGCTCATGCCGGGGCCTACCAAGGCTTCGGTGATTTCTGCGGAAGCCTTTTCCACTACGGCTTTCAGCAATAGCTCCTTGCTTTGGAAATTCCGGAAGAGGGTGGTTTCATTCACGTCCGCCAGCTTGGCGATTTCCCGCGTGGTGGCTCCTTTGATGCCTTGTTCCGCAAATACTTTGGCGGCGGCGTCTAAGATCCGGTCTTTGGCTTTGGGTTTTTCAAATTTCATAGTTTCAGAAAGCGTCACGATGAATATCCTTTACTGCCGCTGCGTGGCTATTTGCTTGCCCCGATTGCCGGGCGCACTGACCTTGACGCTGACCACGGTGGACATACCGGGCACCAGTAAGTCTTCATAACCGTCCAGGCTTTTGGCATCCAGTAGTATTTTGACTGGAATGCGCTGCACGATTTTGGTGAAGTTGCCGGTCGCGTTTTCCGGCGGGAGCAGGGCGAACTGAGCACCGGACGCCGGGGAGAAACTATCCAACCGGCCGGTAAACCGGTGGCTGGGGAATGCGTCCACATGCACTTCTACCGGCTGACCGGGGCGCATGCGTTCCAGTTGGGTTTCCTTGTAATTGGCCACAATCCAGATTTGCGGGCTGACTACCGACATCAGCGGCTCACCCGGCTGTACCCGCTGGCCGATTTCCAGCATTTTTCTGCCAATACGCCCGGAGGCAGGTGCGACGATGCGGGTGTAGCTCAGGTTCAGCTTGGCTTGCCGGACGGCATCCTCTGCAACGGCAATGGCGGTTTTGGCGCTTTCATACTGGGATTTCACCACATCCACCTGAAGCGCCTGCGCTTGCGCCCCCTGAGCTATCCCCTTCGATTGGGTGAGCTTGGACACGCTGCCGGAAACCGAGGAACGGCTCTGCCTTAAGCGGGCCTGCGCCTGTGCCAGCGATGCCTGTGCCGCATTGCGGGACGTCTCCGCATTTCTGACATTGGTGGCCGCTGTTTCCAACTGCTGGGCGGAAATGGCTTCCGGATCCACGTTGCGGTAGCGGTTGTAATCGGACAAGGCTTTTTGGTAGCTGGTTTCCTGTTCCTGCACCATCTGCCGGGCCTGCTCCACGGCGGCGTTTGCTTCCGCCACGGTTTGCCGCGCCTGAGTAATGCTACTTTGGGATGCGGTAATACCCCCTTTGGCCTGGGTAATTTGGGAAGCGGCCTGCTTGCGGGAAACCTCTATATTTTGATAGGCGGTTTTGGCTTGGGCTTTGGCGTTTGCCAGGTTATGCTCCGCCTCGCTGAGCGCAATTTGATAATCCCTGGGGTCGATGACAGCTACTAATTGGCCTTGCTGGACGGCCTGATTGTCATCCACCAGAACCTTAACCACGTTGCCGGCCACTTTGGCGCTTACCGGGTGAACATGGCCTTCAATGGTCGCGTTGTCGGTTTGCTCAAATTGGGAACTGTGTAGCCACCAGGCCACCCCCCCGAGTGTTGCCAGCAGAAAAAGACCCAGGATGATTAACAATCCCTTGCCGGACGGCATCATTTTTCTACGCGGCGATTTGCCCTTTTTCAAAGTTTCTTGTTCGGGTGGGGGTGCTGTATCCGTCATAACATGGGTTCCTTCTGTAAAGTCTTTTTAGAATCCGCCGCCCAGCGCTTTATAGAGACTGATGGTGTCGATGGCCTTATCGGCTTTGCTTTGCATGGCGAGTTGCCGGTACCGGATGACTTCGCTTTGGCTTTGCAGGGTATTCAAACGGGGAACCAACCCTTGTTGGGCCAGGCTCTGCGTCAGCCCCAGGTTTTTTTCGGTAAGAAGCAGCCGTTTCTGGTTGGCTTCCAGCGTGGCGCTATCGGCTTTTAATAAGGCAATGCTGTCTTCTACATCCTTGAAAGCATTTAAAATCGTCTGCCGATAGTTCTCCAGTTGCTCTTTTTGCTTGGATTTCCGGTACTTCAGTTCCGCTTTCAGTTTGCCGCCTTTAAAGAGGGGCTGGTTCACTACGGCGGATTGTACGTTCACCAGATTGCCCCAATCGAACAGATTATGAATATCCAATGCGCCCATCACGAAGAAGGCGCCCAGGTTGATTTTGGGCAAAAATGCCTTTCGGGCGACGGACACATCCAGATGGGCGCTTTCCAGCAGTTTCTCCTGCGCCAGTAAATCAGGGCGGCGGGCTAATAATTCGGACGGAATGCCCACCTGGGTTTCCACCGGTAACGCCAGCTCTTCCAGGCTGCCGCGCTGAAGCTGTGCTTGCGGGGACGGCGAAGTTCCCGTCAGCACGGAAAGCTGATGGGCAAAGACGGCCTGTTGCTGCTGGTACTTGGCAAGCTGGCTTTCCGCCTCCGTTGTGTCCCGCTCGGCCCGAATCACTTCGTCATAGGATGTTAATCCGGCCTGATTCTGGGAGCGCTTCAACTCTTCAATGCGGTTCAGCAAAGCCAGATTCTCCTGTTGGGTGCGAATCAGGGCGTCTGCTCGAAGCAGATTGACGTATGCCGAGGCTACTTCGCTAATAATGCCGGTCAAAACGGTTTTGCTCTGAAATTCCGTAGCCTCCATCTGTCGTTTGGATGAGCGGATTTGATCCAGGTTACGTCCCCATAAGTCCAGCTCATAGGAGGCTTGCAACGGCAGAGAATAAAAATTCAGGGAGCGTGGCAGGTTAACGCCGACTCCCGCACCCTGCTGAGGCAAGCCGATATGATAATAGCTGGGGTTCACATCTACAGAAGGCAATTCCAATGCCACGTTTTGCCGCACCAGGGCGCGTGCCTGGATGACCCGTTCCGCTGCAATATTCAAAGACGGATTGTTCTGGATGGCCCCGTTAATGTAGCTGGGCAGATAGGCATCGTTAAACAAGTTCCACCATTGCTGATCCGGAAACTCGGCCTGCAGTCTGAGTGGTGTGCCCGTTGAGGCTGATTCGCTTTGTTCAGCCCATTGAGGAAGAGTCGGGACAGTGGGTTTTTCTGGCGGACTTGCCGCTAAGGATGCCGGTATCGGCAGACAGGCCATTGTAATCAGTAGGCTGGAAATGAGTCTGTAAATGCCTGCCTTCATGTAAAAGAGCCTTCTTTTCAAGTGCATTCGGTATAGGTCGGTATATGACAGATTAGCTTATGAAATTCACAAATGCAAGTATGTACTTGCGTGTTTTTAAGGGTGGCATACTATATAAAGTAAGGGGTGAAATTGGTAAAGTGCAGTCGAAAAGGCTTTGATAAGCTTCGTTGGGCAGGAAATAAAAATTCCGGATTAGAGTGTTGACAAACCCGAAAGGGAGAAATAAGATATTACTCCCCCAAGTCGCGAAGTGATTCCTGGCAAGGCCAAAAAGAAGGGTTGACAAGCTCCTCTGGTCGCAATAGGATGAAGCTCCGCAAGACGCGGAAGTCCTCCCCTCACTAGACCTTTCTCAAGCAAGTCACGCTTCAAAAAAAGAGAGTTGACAAGCTCAGCCGGTCGAACTAGGATAAGACTCCCAAGAAACGGAAGTCCTCCTGGTGAGCCCCCTGAAAAAGAGAGTTGACAAGCTCAACTGGTCGAACTAGGATAAGACTCCCAAAGCCCCTCGTACCTTGAAAACTGAATAGTGAAACATTAAAAGACTCCGTTCAAATCTAA
>JAJQJM010000080.1 GCA_021323475.1 Vampirovibrio sp. | reverse complement strand
CCCGGCGGAGTCATAACCCCGATACTCCAGATGGCGCAAGCTGTCCACAATCAGGGGAACAGGCGACTTGTGACCCAGATATCCGACGATACCACACATGTTTTGCGTACCTCAGCTTTAAATGATTGGTATTAAAACGGGTTTCAGTAAGAGTAAAAACCAGGCCCAAGCATGAATTGATGACCTTGCCGCTGATTCTTACACAAAATCATTGCTGAAAACCCGATCCGGTGCAATAGGTCGCGCCAGAAATCGGTCAACCGGGCAGGTTTCGTATTCATTCCAAAGAAAAAACAACTTACTGCTGAGCTGAAGTAAGAGATTCCACTTAAATGATGAATGCTTGCCGGACGGTTTCTTCGTCGTCGGTAATCAGGTAAATGGAATCCTTCTCTTCCAGAAAGACCGCGTCCAGTTCCACAATGGCTTTACCGTTACGCAATACGCAAACCACACGCGTGTTTTCGGGCAGCGGAATGTTGTTTAACAGGTGTCCCTTGGCAAAAGAAACCTGGGAAATTTTGACTTCCACCAGCGACAGCCCGTGACTTTTCAAGATAGTGACGTTATTCAGGTCGCGGGGGGTTAAACTGAGTGCTTGCAAGTTGGTCATTTTCCCTCTCCTCCTGGTTAATAGCATACTGACTATAATTTCCACCTGCATACAGGCGGAAGGGCCGAGTTATTAACTCATCCACAGTACATCTTCCTCAGTGTGCTCGAATCTAGCAAAAGCAGAATGGGATGAAAAGGGATGTTTTCCGCACACTAAGCCTCAATGGACGCCCGGCCGGGGAAAATAAATTTGGAAATCGGCAATTGAATGGTGGAGACGTTCTGTTTGAGCGAATGAAGCTGGCTTTTCCGACAGCTTACGGGAGTTGCTTGGGCTTGGTATTTGCCAATAACTTACGACTTCAGTAGGATTAGAATGCCTTTCCATATAGAGCATGTGCCGTAACCACCGAGCGTTTTGTGATGACCAAGCCGTATCGCCCCTATAGCGAATACCTGAAAGATAAATTAGGCTATAAAACCTATAAACTAACCCTGGATGCCGGGTTTACCTGCCCAAACCGAGACGGTGTCAAGGCTTACGGCGGCTGCACTTTTTGCGATCAGACCGGTTCATCCTCACGGGCGCAGGATCGGCGAGACAGCATTACCGATCAGTTGTTGAAAAATATGGAAAAGCAGCGCAAGCGCTTCAAGGCGGATAAATTTATCGCCTACTTCCAGAGCTTTACGAATACCTATGCGCCTGCCCATGCGTTGAAGGCTTTATATGATGAAGCCTGCGCCGCCCACCCGGATATTATCGGCCTGGCCATTTCCACCCGCCCGGATTGCGTGGATGAGGAAAAGCTGGCCCTGGTTGCCAGCTATAAGGAAAAAATGCAGTATGTGTCCGTGGAATACGGCATGCAGACCATTCATGACCGGACCCTGGATTTGTTGAACCGGGCCGAGACCCATGAAGAGTTCTTGCAAGCTTATGAGCTGACCCGTAAATACGAGATTGACCATTGTATCCACGTAATCCTGGACTTACCGGGGGAAAGCTGGGAAGACCAGATGGAAACGGCAGACACACTTGCACGTCTGCGGGTGCAGGGGGTTAAAATCCACCTGCTGTGCGCTATGGAGAAGACCCCGCTGGCGGCCCAGTATCTGCGCGGTGAGTGGCAGCCATTGGATCAGGAAGCCTATGTCTCGCTCATTTGCGACTTTATTGAGCGTCTGCATCCTGACTGCGTCATTCACCGGGTGGCAGGCAACGGGCACCGGCTGCATGTGGTGGCCCCGTTGTGGTTGCAGCGCAAGCTGGAACTGATGAATGAAATCGATGCGGAGTTCGCGCGTCGGGGCACCCGGCAGGGATCCAAATGCCGTTACCTGGAACCGGCCATTCCGCATTAATCGTTATTATAAGGAGTAATTGGCAACTCCTCTCCCAGAGCGAATGATGAGAATGGTAGGCATCTCTTGGGCCGAAGAAGTGCCTCAGTAAAAGCGGTTCTAAACTTTCTGTGAATAAATGTTACAGAAAGGCAATTTCATGATTGAAAAGTATATATATTTGGAATAAGATTTAAATATCGAAACGGGCGGCGCAATATGAAAAGTCTGAAACGCCCACCAGTCTTTTGAAGTCACTTGAGTAGTCAGTAGTAAGAAACAGTTAGAGAAAGTTCTGAAAGAGGGTAGCCTGTTGTAAGCAGCAGGGCTGGCTAGGCAAAGACCCCGGTGATTTATCGTGGTCTGGGTTGCATACATTTACTTGGATATTCATTTTCACTCCCCAAACACTCGCACTCCTCTCAAAACTACATGCTAGAAGGGAAAGCCTTGCCGATTTGACAAGGCTCTTTTCTTTTCTAGAGAAATACAAATCATTAGTCAATTCATTCCATAGGGTCGATAAATTGCATAATCACTCAATTAATCTGAATAAAACCTTGAGTTAAAAGTGAAGTCTGTTACCTGAAAAATGAAACTTGGACTCTTCCAGGCGGAAATGCCTGGGTTCAAATCCATCAGGAATTAAGAAGAAGGAGGGTTTGCCTATGATGACCGCATGGAGCATGATCTCCCCCGAACTGGAAACTCAGGAGCTTGGCACACATGGGAATTTGAATAGCCAGATTGCAGATGATCAAGATGCCTTGGGTGAAATGGACGATAATTTTCACGGCAGCAGCACCGTCGCCGAGACTTCGGAAGATTCCGCCGTGTGGTACCTGCGCTCGGTCACTCGGCAGTCCGGCTTGCTGAGCCGGGAAGAAGAAGTGGAGTTGGCGCGCAGAATCGAACAAGGGGATTTGTCCGCCAAGCGCAAGCTGGCCCAGGCCAACCTCAGGCTGGTCATCAGTATTGCCAAGCGTTATGCCGGTCGAGGCGCCACATTCATGGATCTGGTTCAGGAAGGCAATCTGGGCTTGATGAAAGCGATTGACAAGTTCAATTACCGCTTGGGCTACAAGTTCTCCACGTATGCCACCTGGTGGATCAAGCAATCGGTATTTCAGGCCTTTGCAGAGCATGATCGTCCGATTCGGCTGCCCGGCCATGTAATAGATAGCGTCATCAAGCTGCGGAAAGCCCGTGAAGAACTGAAGGAATTACTGGATCGGCCGGCCACGGATGCCGAGTTGGCGCAAAAGCTGGGTATCTCCCTTAAAAAGGTTCAGCAACTCAGCCGTGTTTCCCAGCGCATGATTAGCATGGAAATGGAAATCACGCTGAAGGACGGCAATACCCAAACCCTGGGGGAGACGATTAAGGATGAGCGATTTGCCGATCCCGCTCAGGCTGTGTATCAACACAAGTCTTTACAAATGTTAAAATTAGCGCTGGTAGCTCATCTGGATGATCGGGAACGGGATGTGATCTTCAAACGCTATGGATTTCGCCCGAATCACGCGATTGATGCGGCTGGCGAGAAGGAGAAGATGACCCTGGAGGAAATCGGAAAAATATACGGCGTAACCCGTGAATGCGTACGCCAAACGGAAATTCGGGCCATTCGAAAATTGAGGGACTCGTTCTACATCCGACAATTAATCGACTAAACGTCTGAAGTTTCCCGTGATAATATTGATATAATTCACAGGTTGGACTATGCTTATGCTTTAGTCCAACCCTTCTATTTTGTTCTCTTGGAGGTATCTCACCCTATGTCTCCCCGTAAAGTATACCCGTCCCACGGGGATGAGGAAATGCAGACGCCTGAAAAGCTTGAGTTTGAAAAGCTGCTTCAGCAGTATGATTACGCGTTCAAACGCGGTGAAATCGTTCGGGGAGCCATCATTGCCCTGGAGTCAAATGGCGCGCTGGTGGATATTGGGGCGAAAACCGCCGCTTTCCTTCCGAACAAAGAAGTGGCGACACCGTACGCCACTGCCCAGTCTACTCTGAAGCCGGGCGAGAGTTTTGATTTCTACATCCTCTTTGAAGAAGACGAAGATGGCCAGCTGACATTGTCCCTGCGTCGGGTGCAAACCGCCCAGAACTGGAACAAGCTGGAAGAACTGATGGCCAACGATGTGGTCGTTCAATGCAAAGTGACCGCTGTGGTCAAGGGCGGCCTGCTGGTCGATGTAATGGGCCTGCGCGGCTTCATTCCTTCCAGCCATTTGCGTGTCAAGCAGCCTCTGGAAGAGCTGGTTGGCCAGGAACTGCCTGCCAAAATCATCAACCTGGACCGTCAGCGCAACAATATTATTCTCTCCCACCGCAAAATGGTGGCCGAGCAGATGGCAGAACAGCGCAAAGACCTGTTTGCCAAGCTGCATGAAGGCGCCGTGGTGGAAGGCGAGGTTGTTCGTCTTACCGATTTCGGGGCCTTCGTGGACCTCGGCGGCGTAGACGGCCTGCTGCCCCTGTCTCAAATGTCCTGGCGCTGGGTGGAGCATCCCTCCGATATCCTCAGCATCGGCGATGTGATTCAGGTGGAAGTCATCGGCATCGACCACGACAAGCAACGGGTCAGCCTCTCCATTAAAGGCCAGCATGCGGATCCCTGGAACGAAGTCACCAAGGAACTCGGCCTAGGCGATGAAGTGGAAGGCACCATTACCCGCATGAAGCACTTCGGTGCGTTCGTGGAAGTATATCCCGGTGTGGAAGCCCTGCTGCCCAGCAAGGATATTACCGATTACGAGCATCGCAACAACGTCAAGCTGGATGTGGGCCAAACCATCAAGACCTACATCGTCAAGTTCAGCCCGGATGAGCGTCGCATCAGCCTGAGCTTCCATGCTCCGTCCGATGACATTCGCGCCGCTCGCGATCACCAGACCGCTGGCGCTGAATAAGCGAAGACAAAACCAGATACCTGCGGTTGACCTGCCTTCGGGCAGGTCTTCTGCGTTTCAGGCTTGCCAATAGCAAACGGTAGGCAAAAACAGCGGTAATATCCTGTACCCAATGGGTGTTGAGCGGGAAAGTTTTTTAAAAGTGGATGGCGGACTCCAGGGAAGCCTGATTGTCTTTCCATACCTGATTCAGACTTTCAGGTGGGGCGGCATCCTCGCATGGGGGCTCATCAAAGCCGGGCGGCAATTCCAGCGTAATAACCGGAATCTGGCGCAACTTGCCCGCATAGGTGCCAAATGAGCCTGGGGTGGGATACCCAATGCTTTCCACTACCGGATAGCCGGAGTGCGAAGCCATGCGATCCGCCAAAGCGCGGCCCGGTCCGTCAAAATTGATGACCTTATACGGGGAATGTACGGACACAATCTTTTTTGGCTGGTAGGTTTCAATTAGTTCCATTATCAACCGGGTTTCCGGCTCGCTGCCCGCAGTCTTGCCGGAGTAATACTGGGTTCCGATGTTCTCTTCATGCCAATCCGGGGTGGGGTAGTTCCGGTTCAGATCCACGAGATTGGCATTGACACGGGTATTGGCGGCAAAACCATCCGGGTTGAGGACAGGAACAACCAATATAGGCTGTTTGTGGAAATCAATAGGCTGTAAAGCAAATTGGCCGGTCTTTAACGCTGCTAAAAAGCGATGCATCAGTGCCCCACTGATGGTTTCATCGCCGTGAAAGGCGCCGATGAATAGCGTGTCCAGTTGCTTGGGTGCCTCCATGCCGAAAAATACGCCGTCAATGGGCCGGTTTTGCACGGAATAACCAAGGGTTTTCTGGAAGTATTGCAGGGTGATGTTCATAGTTCTATTGTAAGCCAGAACCGGATATTCAAACCTTCACGCCGCGTTGAGAAAGAGTTAAAAGGGCACAATTGGCCTTAAAGTCGCTCTCTGTTTTTGAAACCATACACCGAATCGGCTTGCAGATTGATGTTGAGAAGCTCTTCTTCCAGTTTTTGGCAATACTGGCGGATTTCCTCCTCATCCAGGCCGGGAGGCACTTGCAGGGGTTCGCCATATTCCAGGTGGATGCCGGTAAACGGCAATGGAGCATGGAAATGATCCCAGGAGCGGTCGAACTTTTTCAGCAACCAACGACTGGCCGATCCTAACGGGATGATCGGAACGCCCGTCTGGCTAGCCAGACGGATAATGCCGGGCTTCACCTGGTAACGAGGCCCTCGTGGGCCGTCCACGGTAAAGGCAATAGACAATCTATCGTCCAGCAAGGCTTTTCGAAGTCCTAAAATGGCCTGCGTACCGCCCCGCTTGTGGGAGCCCCTGACGAAATGGTGAAAGCCAATGCGTTGCGCGATCCGGGTGATGAACTCCCCGTCGTTGCTAGGACTGACCAGGATAGCGACTTTATCCAGCGGAACCGCTTTGAAAAGACAGTACATGCGCCCATGCCAGAGCGCATAAATCACCGGGGTCCCCGCTTTCAGTAAGCCATCGGCCCGTGGATGGGCATGGATGCTATCCACTTGCCAGGATTTTCGGATCAGCCGCATCGGTTGTCCGGCCAGATCGGATAATGCTTTTTTCAAAAGCAGGTTGTTTTTCAGCGGATTGCGTTTCTTGGGCTTGGACATGGCTGTGTCCAGCATACCGGGGATTGCGAACGGAGGCAATCGGGGGAATTTTTTTGCCGAAAGCGCAAGTATTTTGAATGGCTTTACGGTAAAATCGCCCCAAAAAGGAGCAAGATTGTGAGTCGTATTTCGCCAACCTATGAGCCGGGCCGTGTGCTGGTGGCCCCTTCCATTTTATCCGCCGATTTTGCCAAGCTGGGTGAGGAGTTGCGCCGCCTGGAAACGGCCGGCGCCGACTGGGTGCATGTGGATGTGATGGACGGTATGTTTGTGCCCAATCTCACGCTGGGGCCGCCGATTATCGAAGCGCTCCGTCCGCACAGCAACCTACTGTTCGATGTTCACCTGATGATTGAGAAGCCGGAGCGTTATCTGGCGGACTTTCGGGATGCAGGTGCCGATGTACTGACCGTGCATGCGGAAGCCTGTCCTCATTTGCACCGGACCTTAACGGAGATTCGCCGGTTGGGTTGCAAGGCGGGCGTGTCCCTGAACCCTTCCACGCCGGTTAATGTGCTGGAGAACGTTCTGGACGAACTGGATCTGGTATTAGTGATGTCCGTGAACCCTGGTTTTGGCGGACAAAGCTTTATTCCGCGCAGTCTGGAGAAAATCGCTCAGGTTCGGCAACTGCTTGGGGAGCGACCGGTTCATATTGAGGTGGATGGCGGAATTTCCCCAAAAAATGCCCACCTGGTGCGGGCGGCGGGGGCGACTGTGCTGGTGGCTGGCTCGGCTGTGTTTAAGTCGGACAGCATACCGGATACCATTCGCGCCCTGCGCGGATAGTAGGACATGCCTGAAGGACACGCCAGACGGTTGGCGAATGCTTTGCCTTGCCTTCTATATATGTGGATTCAAGAATCGCAACCATTGGCAAAAAATTTCAAGTTTGCTGTAATTCCTTCGATTCTGAATACAGTGATGGTATGAGGAACGATGTCGTGAAACGCCTGCTCATAACCGACCTGATTACCGGTCTGATTATCGGAATAGGCTTATGCCCGCTGGGTTGGGCCTGGGACGGCGACTGGACACATGCTCATTCCGGTAAGGTGGGCTTATTCGATGACCCGGGGAGTAGCGACGGTAAGTCCGGGACGGATCCGCCCCAGAAGTATTACAAGGCCAACCCGCGTGATTTTGTGGATGTGGACCCGGAAGAGCTGGACGATTACTTCAACCGGTATAAAAAGGAGTATTCGCCCTATGCCCTGGCTCGGATTACGCAGAACATCCGCTACAATAACGTGTTTATCCCGAAAGGGTACTATCTGATCAAGCCGGGAGATATCAATGACGGCTCTCCCCGGATTAGCCTGAAAAACGTGGAGCCTCCCACGGAACTGGTGGCCCCCAATGCGGTTCCGATTGGCCGCCTTGCTGCGACTCAGCCGGTTATGGATGAAATTCCAGCCGTGGATACCGAGACGTTACCCCCCATGCCGCCTTCGGCGTATCCGGAAACCCTGCCTCCGTCTTCACCTCCTGCAACCGGAAACACCTTGAAGTCCGGTGAGCCGGTGTATCAGGTATTTGTCATTAAGAAATTGGGCAAAGTGGTGGCCGTAGTGCCCATCAACCGGATGGAAATCTACAAGCCCAAGCGTAAAGAGCATGTTCCCAAGCATGCATTGGCCTGGCTGGAGCAGGAAAATCGCCGCCCGGTGCTGAAATTTTACTATCGCAAGCGCCTGTACTCAACGGAATTTCAATAGATGGGCCTCGTCCCGTCTGTCAATCCGTCGGTCGATGGGAGTGAGCCTTCACGGCATCTGGTAAAATAGATAAAACTCGTATCGCTTGGCTTTTTGGCATCCCCTGCTTACTGCCAATGGCGTAAGCCAATGCTACAGACAACTTTCAGTTAGGAATTAAAGCAACATTAAAGGATGGGCGCTTGATTCTTGAGGCCTTCAGCACCTATTTAAAACAGCAGCAACCGATGGGGCATTCCCCGGAGCGAATTTTGTTTGACTGGCTTCACCGGATTCTGTTGCTGCCGCCCGCGCCCGATGATATGGTTGGCCGAGTGATCCATGCCGAAATCGCCCTGATTAACTGCAACGGACACCGGGGCTTTGAAGGAAAAAGCGAAACGGGACGGCAATTGCTGAGAAGCATGGTGCAATACTGCCGCAGTTATGATCACTGGCAATTCAGCCGCTGGGTGCATGAGTTGCGGGCATCTGATTTCAGCCGGAATCTGGGCTCCTGAATCAGCTGGCCTGAAGGTTGAACTTGCGTCCCGGCAGGACCAGACACTTAGGGGTGAGCATGCCGATGGGGCGGCCATCTTTAATCACGGCTAAAAAGCCTCTGGTGCTGTCGCGGAGCATGCGTTCCGCTTCCTGAATATCCGTATCGGCGTCAATGGTGCCGACATTGGAAACCAGGTACTCCCGCACATCCCGGTCGCGGAGTACCGTCTCGGAGCATCGCTCCAAATCCCGCGCATAAATTACGCCTGCCAGTTTGTTGGATTCCAGGACAAAAATCCACGGACATTTCTGCTTTACCATCATGCGCAATGCCTCAATGGCATAGTCATTGGCCGAAATTGTCCCGACTGTGGAATCCATAATGTCAAAAATACGCATAGCTGTCACTCTTTGCCCCTAGGGCAATCCCTCTCAATGGTTAAAATGCCTACTTTAAGAACTGCCTGCCTAAAAAGGGGAAATTTTATTGCAGAGCAGCCTTCCTATATTCTACCAACCTAGGATTTAGTTATAAAAAAGTTTTTGAATTTCGACTATCCCACAGATGGCTATATATGGCATGAGGCGTTGAAAACATGCTGGGCAATTTCCCCAAAAAGAAAAAAGCACAACCCTTGGGAAGTTGTGCGCGCTATGAGGAGTTAACTGTAAGTGCAAGTTGAAGTGAAGTCTGAAAGTTGAGTTAAGAGGGTCTGATATCAAGGAGTTAGAGGCTTAAGTCTTATATTAAATATATTGGCACAATGCCCCAAAAACTTTAATTTCGGGGTGAATGCATTCTCTCCCAAGGCTTTTGGATAGATGGAAAATGCCGGAAAATCCGAGTGGAAAAATGGTCGACTTTAGCGAAAATGCTTGCTCAGGGCTGCTGCCGCTTGTCCTATGTTCGGCGGATGCGATGGAAATGCCGTTTGACGATATAATGGAGTAAGCAAAAGATGTTCCAGACGCCCTGGTCATCTAAAGAATTATCAAAGGATGGTAGAGTGATGCGGTTTGAGCCTGTTGCCTTGACGAACGAGCTGGTAGAGCAAGCGACTGCGTCGAATGTGGCCTTTCTGGTGGATGAGGTGTATACGGGGGCGCCATTGGTCATCACTTTCGGGTTTGTGTCCTGGGATAACAAGCCGGGCTTCGACTTTTACGGCCGCTTAAAGAAGCTGGAAGCCACCAGCGGGCAACCCTTAAACCGTATTATGGTACGGGACTGCCAAAATGGCTGGTATCACTGGGAAATCCCCGGTTTGGGCCAGCATGTGGACGAGGTTGCGGCCAATCTGAAGAGCATGATTGAGGCGATTCAGCCTTCCAAAGTGATTACGATTGGGCAATCGATGGGCGGCTACGCTGCCATTATGTTTGGTACCTTACTTCAGGCGGATCTGATTTTGTCGTTTGGGGCGTTGTCTTTTCTGTGCCCAAAAGAGGCGCTTACCTATCACGATCGCCGCTGGTTGGGCGTGATGATGGACCTGGAGCAAATTCCGCCGCCGGTGCGGTATATGGATCTCCCTGCCTTATGCAGGGAGATGGGTGAAACGTCTGAAATGCATCTGTTTTTTGGCACCAAGCCGGATGAAAATACCACGGATTCCGTCAATCTGGATGTGTTGCATGCGTTTCGTTATGCACCGTTGCGCAATTGCAGCCTGCATCCTTATCCAGAGTCCGGACATGCCGTGGTGAAGTACCTGATTGATACCAAGCGGATCGACGACCTGCTGGGGCAGTATATCCTGGGGCTGGAGCCTGCTCTGGAAGCGGTTGATACTCCCGTGTCGGCTGAATGGCTGGATTGGATCAAGGGAAATCTGGCATCGGGTGTACACCCGGAGCATCTGATGAGTATATTGCGCCAGAATGGTTTCTCCGAATATCAGGGCCGGGCCGGGTTGCACACCTGCATGGCGGGACGCTGGTAAGACGGAAAGCCTGTTTGGCTAGTCGGGCCGGCGAATCAGGATGGCCTGCGGGAAGGACACGTAATGTTTGCGCCGCAGAATCCGTTTCAGTTCCGAAGTCAGCGAGAGTTCCGGCTGAGGCTGCTCAGAAAGGGTGCTGTTTCCTGGCAGATCGTTTTTCAAAAATTGCAGCAAACATTCTTCGTTCAGGTTCATGCGTTTCAGTCCACGCTCGGCTTTATGGTCGATCAGAGCCTTCGACTCTTCTTTGTTATGGTAGAAGATTGGACATGGGCCCAGCATCGGCCAAGCGGTTTAAGTTGGCTTAGCCAGCGGATCGATACTGGCCGGGGCTTGCCGAAATGCTGCTACTCCACTAGATTTTGGAATCCATGTCGTACCCAATCATGGCGCCGATCACGGGGCCAACCACCACCCCAATCAGGGGAATATTTCTGCCCATGTTAAAGCCCAGCCCGGCCCCGGCCATCAGGCCGTCCCAGTTGGGATCGTTCGGTTTGCGGACGGTCGTGCCGCTTTTATCGGAGGGAGCGGTTTGGGTGTCCTCTTGAATATGGGCGAACTCGGAGTAATTGAACATAAACGCCTGCAGATGCAGCGTTTTTTCTGGCTGTTTTGCCAATTGCATGCCCATAAACGCCATCAGGCAGAAAATACCGCCCAGAGATACCACGGCAGCCATCAAGCGGTTGCCGATTTTCAGCAATTTGCCGGTGTCGGAATGCAGGCGTTCCAATATTGCGCGGGTATTTAAGGGGTGAGGCGTTGAACGCATGAGCCATCTCCTTAATGCGATGGTGACCGGGCGGCCGTCAGAATTTATATCTTTAATAAATAAAAACAATCAAAAAGGTGAAATTGCCTGATTCTCAGCGCTTTAGCAACTGATGACAGGTGACTGCCATAGAAATCCCCATTGACGGCTGGATGCAATTCCCCCCGGAATCGCTACAATAAAAGGTGCAGAACGAACACGACCTTCGTAAAAAGGTGATAATGAACAAACAAACCGTATTGAATTTTACGCTCCCTAGTATAGGGGCATTATTGTTTTTTTGCCTATTCTCCGAATGGGGAATGGCCGAGACCACTGTGCAGGCGGGCGCGCATTATTCTAATAAACCTGAGCTTCAATTAATTCGGGAAGATTTGGAAAAGATTGACGGCTTTGTGGCAAGCGGCAATTACGGCGAGGCTTCCGTGATTGTGGGGCAGGCCATTAAGGCGCGTAGCATCTACAAAGCCTATCTGGAAAAGGCGTCCTATATCAGCAAAGAATTACTGATGGTGCGCAATCGGCTGGATACCCAGGAGCGCACCCTTACGCTACAGCAGTTGGGCGCCCTGTCCCAGAAGTTAAGCCTGGACAACGAGCGCTTCAAGGGAACTTTCACGCACGGGGAAGATCAATTCCAAACGTACCAGCTCATCCAAAAAGCGGTCGGTAATCTGGAAGATGCCATCAGCTACTGGCGAATCTCGAACCATTACCGCCACATATTCCGTGGCAGCGCCAGAGAGAAGCTGGAAGACGATGAGCTGCTGCAAACCAAGCTGCAAGCCGCCATTAACGCCATGGACGAACTGAAAGTCATCATCGATACGCGGGAAGTGCTGACTCGGGATCTGGAAGAAGAGTGACGGATTCCACCCCGGCTGGTGACGGAAATAAGCATTCTGTCTGATCTTGAATTATAGTAGAGCTTGGTGGAAGAGCCTGCTTTGCTTGGAATGCGCTTAATTATTTGGTAGAGTGGGGGCCGAGAGGTATTGCTGTATATATCCCCCTTGCGATGCCGCGATGTGCGAGTTTTTTAGGAGTTCGATATGTCTGTTATGACCCAGATTCCAAGCGAAATTAAGGATATTTCCCTGGCACCCCAGGGGAAAAAGCAAATTGAGTGGGCTGACCGCGATATGCCGGTACTGGCCCAAATCCGGGAGCGTTTTGCCAAGGAAAAACCGTTTACCGGTCTGCGTATAGCCGCATGCTGCCATATTACTAAGGAAACCGCCAACCTGGCCCGCGCGTTGCAAGCCGGTGGCGCTGAGACGGTTTTGATTGCCTCCAACCCGTTGAGCACCCAGGATGACGTGGCTGCGTCCCTGGTGCAGGACTATGGCGTTTCCGTATACGCCCTCAAAGGCGAATCCGTTGAGACCTACACCAAGCACGTCCACATTGCGCTGGATCACAAGCCGCAGATTATTATCGATGATGGTTCCGACGTGGTTGCCACCCTGGTAAAAGAGCGTCCTGAGCTGGGCAAAGATATGATCGGCAGCACCGAGGAAACCACCACGGGTATTGTCCGTCTGCAAGCGATGGAAAAAGACGGCAAACTGCCCTGGCCCGCCATTGCCGTCAACGACGCCCAAACCAAGCATTTCTTTGATAACCGCTATGGCACCGGCCAAAGCACCATGGACGGTATCATCCGCGCCACCAACATTTTGTTGGCCGGTAAAAACGTGGTGGTGGTTGGCTACGGCTGGTGCGGTAAAGGCTGCGCTATGCGGGCTCGCGGTCTGGGCGCCAACGTGATTGTGACCGAAGTCAACCCCATTCGCGCTATTGAAGCGGTTATGGATGGTTTCCGCGTTATGCCGATGGCTGAAGCTGCGCAAATCGGTGATGTGTTCGTGACCGTGACCGGTAACCGCCACGTAATCGATAAAAAGCACTTTGAAGTAATGCGCGATGGCGCTATTGTCTGCAACTCCGGCCACTTCGATTTGGAGCTGAACCTGGAATCCCTGGCCTCCATGTCCAAAGGGCGTGAGCAAATCCGTCCGTTCATGGAGCAGTTCACCCTCAACAACGGTCGCCGGGTGCTCGTACTGGGCGAAGGGCGCTTGATCAACCTGGCCGCCGCTGAAGGCCACCCCGCCAGCGTAATGGATATGAGCTTTGCCAACCAGGCATTGGCTGTAGAATACCTGGTGAAGAACAAAGGCAAGCTGTCCAATAATGTTCACGTACTGCCGGAGAGCTTCGATACCGATATTGCCACCCTCAAGCTGAAAGCCATGGGCGTGAATATCGACGTTCTGACCCCCGAAATGACCGAGTACATGAACTCCTGGACCGTCGGAACCTAAACCCGAAGATTTCCTGAGTTCCAAAAAGCTGAAAATGCCGTACAATCACCGTATTGTGCGGCATTTTGCATGTTCCTTCCATCACTATCAGCATGTTGGTCGCTCGCAATGACGAAGGCTGTCACCAGAGGAACCAAGGAGAAACCTGGGATGGCCTGACTCTACTCTTAATCCACGAAGCGGTATTTGAGGAGAGTCCAGACAGCGACGATGCCGTCGCGCCAGGTGATTTTCTTGCCTTCGTCAAAGTTTCGGCCGTTGTAGGAAATGGGCGCTTCAAACAGGCGAACCTTTTGCTTCAGTACCTTGGCGGTAATTTCCGGCTCAAAGTCAAAGCGGTTGGAACGAATCCTGATGGGCTTGATAATTTCCGCACGGAAGGCCTTATAGCAGGTTTCCATATCCGTTAGCGTGGTGTTATACAGGATGTTAGTAATCAGTGTTAGCAGCTTGTTGCCGAAGTAATGCAGCACGTTGAAGGCCCGCACGGGCTTACCGGCAGTGAGTCGGCTGCCATACACCACGTCGGCCTTGCCGTCCAAAATCACCTGGATGAGTTCCGGGTAATCTTGCGGATCATATTCCAGGTCCGCATCCTGAATCACGATGAGATCGCCCGTGGCATGCTGGATAGCGGTGCGTAAGGCCGCACCTTTACCCATATTGTGCGGATGATAGACCACTTTATACAGGGGATTGCTTTCATAGGGCTTCAGCAAAGCCAACGTGCCGTCGGTGGAACCGTCATCCACCATGATGATTTCTTTTTCCAGCCCGCAAAAGTCCACCGCCTCCACCCGACCCAGCAAGGTAGTCAGGAAGCGCACCTCATTATAGACGGGAATCAAAATGCTGATGCGCTTAGCGGGGTTACTCATGGTCAGGCGGACTCCGGAATGTGTTCCAGTAATTCACTGGCGGGGCGGTACATGGGGCTGATGAGCAGGCATTGCTTCAACATCAGGCTGGCTTCCGTATAGTGTTCCAGTGCAATGCTGTACTGACCCAGGTGGAAATAGATCTCCGGATCGTTGGGAAGTGATTTTTGGCCTTTAATCAGAAAAGCGCCCGCCCGGTTCAGCCAGCCGGCATGCATCAACGAT
>JAJQJM010000079.1 GCA_021323475.1 Vampirovibrio sp. | reverse complement strand
CGCGACACTTCGGATGCAGAATTTGATTGAAGATTTGCTGACGCTATCCAGAGTCACCCGAAAGGGAAAACCATTTGAAAGAACCAATCTGAATCATTGCATTAAAGAAGTGATGAGTACGCTGGAGGTCATGATTCAGGAAACGAACACGAAGGTTGTTTTAAGCGAGCTGGCTACCCTGGATGCGGATGCTTCGCAAATTACGCAGCTTTTTCAAAACCTATTTACGAACACCATGAAGTTCAGGCGGCCTGATACTGCACCGATTATAGAAATTAGCGGCGCAGTTATGGCTGGCAACCTGTATCAGATTATCGTGAAAGACAACGGCATCGGTTTTGCTGACACGTATAAGGAGCGAATTTTCGCGCCGTTTGAGCGTGTGCATGGGAAATTCAAGTTCCCCGGCACGGGTATCGGTCTTGCTATCTGCCGACGGATTGTTGAGCGTCATAACGGCACCATTACAGCGGAAGGCTCTACCGATCACGGCGCAACCTTTACCATTGTTCTGCCCATTCACCAGTAGAAAAGTTTTCGTAAAAGCGGATGGGGTAATGGCCTATTGGGGTAGTGGAAAACTCTGCCAATTGGCCGGTTTGGCAAAGTCGGTTTGAGGATGAGTAAGTCAGACTTACTGTTTTAAGCATGTCGGGCAATTGAATCAATGCAGAGCATCTCTCACAATAAATAGAGAAGGAACAGGAGGTTTTCATGAGTACGATTCAGCAACCGTTTTTGACCGATGTGCAGGAATTGCGCCGCCGTTCCAGACAACAGATTGAGGAAGGGGCTGTAACATCCAATTATGGAGGCGACGCCCAGAAAACGATTCAAATTCTACAAAACGTATTGGCTACCGAGATTGTATGTGTGCTGCGTTATACCATGCACAGCGTTGCTGCAAGCGGCATTGACAGTGAAGCGGTTAAGTCGGAGTTTATGACTCACGCGCGCGAGGAACAGGATCATATGCTGAAGGTGGCAGAGCGGATCAATCAACTGGGCGGCATTCCAAATATGAACCCCGATGGATTGTTGTCACGCTCCGCATCCGAATACGGGACTGCGGAAAAGCTGATAGACATGATCAAGGAAAACCTGATTGCGGAGCGCATTGCCGTAGAGCATTACCGCGAGCTGATTCGTTTTTTCGGTGATCAGGATCCGAGTACCAGGGTCATGCTGGAAGGCATACTGGTGACGGAAGAGGAACATGCCAACGATATGCATGACTTATTGGTGGCTCACGAAGGACAGCCCTTTTTAAAATCTTAGATTATGGAAGAAAATTTGCTCAAATCGGCTTGCAGGATCTGACATTTTGCTTGGAAATTAAATCAGAAGAAGCCGTAACGGGAAAAAATCAGACGTAAATTCAGGCCGAACGGATCCCTGCCTGTATCGGAGTAACAGGATTGGGAAGACCTGAAAAAGCATCCGTTGCGTGTCAGGACGGAATGTAATGAACGGTGCCCACATCAGGGTATCGTTACGATCATTTATGTTTTGGGGATGGATTGGCTTACGAATTAAATCATACTTCTAGCTTATAGAAATGAAGTTTATATATGATTTAATGAGTTCACGTCGTCACAAGGGGATACATTATGTTAAATTTTTGCTGCAACCAATGCGGCTCGCTTGAATTTGAGTTTGTTGAGACCGAGCTGCGACTTACCTTGCCGAAATCCAGGCAAAAATATTACGAAATTCGACAGGAAGAACCCTGTTGCATCCATTGTACATGGGTGCCCTCTGAGGGGTTAAGCGGTGTCACGGTACTTCGAAAAATCCCTAGGAGCCGGCCTGTCGGTGGCTATTTCGTCTCTCTACAATAAGTTTTCGATTTATGTCTGCTGGTTAATGTGTCTGTCTGAACCCGCTTCGTGTCCATAAATTAGACCGGATAGGTGTCAAACCGTTTATCGGCTTGTGCCTGTGCCTGTTGCGATTTACGGTTCCGGGTCTGCAGATTCCAGGTAATGCGTCCCTGGTGTTTTTGCTTGCTGAGTTGACTTTTAATGTATTCGGCAACATCAGGGCGCTGTAACCTTAAGGGCCAGCTTATTGCCCTGTCTTTTCTGCGTTTTTCGGCATCGGTTTCAGCGACTTCTTCTTCCGTTTGCAGATGCGGAGCCGGATCCGCCCCAGCCTGTAGAAGTCGCAGCATCGTGTTCAGGCAGCCTTTCTGGATGGCTGATTGGAAAGGAGTTTTGCCGCGAGGGTCCGTATAGTCCGGATTGGCGCCATATTCCAGGAGAATATCCGCCGCTTCCGTCTGTCCAAAACGGGAGGCTTGCATTAATGCCGTTTGAGTGCTTGAAAAAGTGGCGTCCGGCGGAACGCCCGCTTTTAACAGGAATTCCAGGGCCACCGTTTCGCCCAGTTTTGCCGAATCCCCTAATGTGGTTACCACATCCGGCATGGCCTGCTCAATGGGAACGCCCGCTTCGATCAGTTGCCTGAACTCCTGGAAATGCTTTCGCCATTCCGCTTTTTGTTCCCTGGAAAATGGATGCCCTGCCCTAATAGGAAACAGCGCTTTGGCAGTTTGCTGCAAAGTGCGGTGTATTAACTGATGCAGGGTGACGTTATCCTTGGCGTCATCGGGATCGGCTTTGATGAGCTGCTTCAATACGTCCAGCCCGGCTTTGGGCAACGAAGGTTCAGATATACAGGCTTCTGCGGCCAAGGTTAACGCGGATGGTGTACCCGGATCATCCTCGTCTTCGTTTCTCGTCCGTGCGCCATGTTTCAGCAGTATCTCGGTCGAGGTGGGCAACAGGCGCTTTGCGGCCATCATCAGCGCGCTTTCCAGATTCCCGTCCAGATGATTCACATGTTCGCCATGTTGAAGCAGGCTCTCCAGAATTTTGCCTCGTGTGGCCTCCCCCATATCCTTCGACGAACCAGTATCAGGTGAATCGGGAG
Organism: Vampirovibrio sp.; assembly: GCA_021323475.1. Taxonomy (GTDB): domain Bacteria; phylum Cyanobacteriota; class Vampirovibrionia; order Vampirovibrionales; family Vampirovibrionaceae; genus Vampirovibrio. Next base: position 26,697 of record JAJQJM010000079.1, on the reverse strand, counting down.
GATGCAATATTGCCGCCATGATGGCGTTTCTATCATCATCGTCCGTTTTGTTTAGTTCCGCGTTATGCCTTAGCAATAAATCAACCACCTCGGGGTGGTGGTGTGCGGCGGCCTGATACAAAGCGGTCTGCCAGTTTTCATTGGTTGCGTTGATGTTGGCGCCCTGCGATAACAGCCATCGCATGACGGCGATATTATTGGTGCAGGCATGCAGCATGAGTGGCCTGTTTTCGCTTAAATCCTGAAATTCGAGGTCGGCGCCCGCATTGATCAATTTTCGAGCGGTGCTCAGGTCCTTCGCATACATTAATGGGGTTTCCGCATCGATGTTAGCGGTATTCACGTCTACTCCCCTACTAATCATAAAATCCAGCATGTCCAGATTGCCGGCAATGGCGGCAGCAATCATCGGGGTGGTTTCAACCAAATTTTCCAAAAAATCCCATTCCATCTTGGCGCCATATTGAGTGTGCAGCAATTTTGCAAGCTCGTTATGCCCGGCCTGGATGGCATGGGTATACGCGGTGCGCCCTTCCGCATCGGCCATTTCCAGAGAGGCTCCCTGAGCCAGCAGGTATTCAGCCAACGCGGCATGGTTATTCCGAACTGCTTTGTGCAGGGCCGTTTGTCCCTCGTCATCATCGGTCTGTAATTGATTATCGATATCCGCATTGTGAGCGAGCAGTAAACGAACCATCGCCTCATGCCCCTGTTCCGCCGCCAGAACCAGGGAGGGCTTATCGTTGTCCGCATCGGCATCCGGCTCAATTCCATGATTCAATAGCAACCTTGCCGTCTTCAGGTCATTTGCGATGGCGGCCGCTTGGAGGGTAAACTGGTAAACCATCCGGTTTATGTTTTTGTCCGTATTGAGTGGCACACCGTGCTGAGTCAGGAAAGCAAGTTTCTCAAACTCGTTATTCTCGGCGGCAGACAACAGCATGTCCTCTAAATCATAAAGCGCTGTGGCCGGGTTGGCATGTTGCCGTAACAGCGCCTGGGTCGCCTCCCATTTCTGGCGAGCGGCGGCATAGTCTAGTGCTGTATTGCCATAAAAGTTTTTGACGTCCGGCTCTGCCCCTTTGGCTATTAACATATTGATCAGCTGAGGAAAATTTTTGGCGGCGGCTTGCATCAGCGGGGTCTTGCCTCTGTAAGTCTGACGTTGGGTAAAAGCGCCCTCTCCATCCGGGTGGGCTCCTTTTTCAAGGAGAAATGCAACGGCATTTGGCTGGTTGTGCTTAACCGCCGTTGTTAATGGAAATCGGACTTTGCCTAACAGGCTGACAGGGTTAAGGTCAACATCATCTTTGCACAGCAGGTCTAGGCTGGTAACGTCTCCCGCTTTAGCCGCCAGGGTAACAGGTGTCTGAGATTGCTCATCCGGAATGTCTTTCTGCGCGCCGTATTTCATCAGGATTTCAATGGCCCCGTATTGTTGGGACTCTACGGCATAATGCAGGGATGTGCGCCCTGATGGGTCTTGCTTGTTCAACAGAGCCGCTGTAACAGGGTCTGTCAGCATCTGGTCAAGCTCAGTTAAATACCCGTATCGAGCCGCCGATATCAGTGGGGTTAAACCTGGCTGACTCAACAGACGCCGACTGGCGGCTTGGGTTGAAAGCGCCTCTTCGGTTCGAGTGGATCGCGCTTTCTTTGCGGGAGGTGCCGTATTTGAATTCGAGGGATCAAAGACATCAGGGGTTTCCTGCATTTCCTCCTCTTCCATAGTGCGCTTGGAGCCGCCGAACCGTACCGATAACGAAGAAAAAGGCTGTGTAACCGAAGGTTGCGCCGCGTATGAAAAGCGTTGCCTGATAGGGAGCGGTATCGGGAATGAAGAAATGCGCATAAATAAAATGTACTCCGGGAAAGACAGATGGAAGAAATGTCTTAAAGTTGGCTTTTGGCCTGAAGATCCCACTTGCTTTAGATTAAGCCTGCTGAAACTTGTAATTGTCAGCACCTGAATAAAATAGCACCCTTTAGTCAAGGGTGCTATTTCGAGTTTAGTATAGTTGGTTTTTATTTGCTTATGTTTTATTTTTGCAACTTTGCCACGATGTAAACAGCAGATCCAACAAGATCATTGATGTCTTTATAGATTGCAGGAAAAGCCGGACGTACGAACTCAATAATCTCATATCCAGTTTCATTGAGGATGGCTTTGTAGTTATGATTAAAGAGAACGCTTTTGCGAGCAATAGATTCCTCCGGCATGTCATCAAAATTGAAGAACTGCAGATGCTCTCTTGAGAGTCCATCTCCCTCCCACATGATGATATATTCCACACCGGCAGCCCGAGCCGACGAGTAAATCTTCTTTATCAAAGCAGGATACAGTAAACAGGTCGTTCTGACGTGAAAGAAAACTTTTTTGCCCTGAATTTCTCCAAACTTTGGAAGGTAATCTATGATATCGCCAGATTCGAATGCCATGTTGGGAAGATCATATGCTTCGTAATTCATAGTCGCAACAAATTCTTGACGATCGATACCTATGAATTGAGTATGGGGGAGCTTTTTGGCAGGTCTTGCTATAATCTCTGCGCAAAGCGATCCGAAATCCAGAACCGCCTTAATGTTTTCTTTCTTACAAAAAGCAGTCAGAGCATTATCCAAATAGTCGATAAGAAAGCCGTCGCCAGATTGGAACTTGTTTTGAGTAAGAAAGCGCTCGAAATAGCCAAGCCAAGTGGCCCGTGTAACGTCATCGCTATAAACGTCGAATTTGCTAGAGCGAGATAGCATGCCTTCTCGGATGGCAGAGCGAAGATCCTCAGATGAATCCTTTATGGCATCAATCTCAGCCTGGAGGAACTCTATAACGGCAGGCTTTACCTTCTCAAGATAGGCATTCGCATTTGCAGTATTACCCTGGAAAAGTTCGAACTCCGACTTTGAAAGCAGGGTAAACAGATCAACAGGAAACCGTTCCAGCGCAGCATCCAGCGCGCTGCTTTCCTTTTCTGCATCGCCGCTTGCCCGATAAATTCGTGCCAATAGCAAAGGAAAAAATGGGGTTGAGTCATTAGCATGCCGTAAGACAGCTTCCTCAGAACGTACTAAGTTTCCAGAGCCGTAATTGCAGGCTGCGATTATCAAGTCATAGACGGGACTGCCAGAATGCTTTTTTGAGAAGTATGGAGTATCAATTAACTTAATCAAACGGGGACGAGCCACACAAAATTTGGAAAGCTGTGCCAAGAAGCCATGCTTGTCTGTAGCATCTTCAAATAATCTCTCCAGTGTTGTTATATTCCCTTCGGTAAAATGGTCGAGCGATTTTAGGTTGTCCCATACGTTCTGTTTGACAGCTTGAGCAACAGGTACAGGCTTTTTGAATAACTGCAGCATTATTCTCTCCAACTTCGTTCCCTTAAAATGGTAGAGGCAAGTTACCTCACGTATTACATAAAGAGCATTAATGTAGGCTGGATCAACATTAAGAGCCAAGCCTAAATAAAATAGCACCCTTGAGTCAAGGGTGCTATTTTGAGTTTATTATTGTTGTGTTTACTGAGCCAGGGACTTTCCGACGGACTGCAAAACACGGAAGGCTTCATCCAGACGGTTGATCATCCCTTCTTCGCCTGCGCGTAGCCATTTACGCGGATCATAGATCTTTTTGTAGGGCGTCTGGGTTTCCGGGTCAATCTGATATTGGAAGGCCTTGGGATTTTTCTTGACGTATTCCCCGATCTCATGGGCAAAGGCAAATTGCAGGTCGGTATCAATGTTCATTTTGAACACTCCGTAGCTCATCGCCTCTTCAATCTTGCTTTGCTCCGAGCCTGACCCGCCATGAAATACCAAATTCAAAGGCTTGGGACCGGTTTTGTGGGTGGCCTGAACCAAATCCTGAGAATTTTTGAGGATTTCTGGGCGGAGTTTGACATTGCCTGGTGCGTATACGCCATGCACATTTCCGAAAGAGGCCGCTACGGAGAAGTGCCCGAGTGGCGAGAGCAGTTCATAGGCCTGTAATACATCCTGAGGCTGGGTGTAGAGGCTGGGATTGTCCAGGGCATCGTCGTCTGAGCCGACTCCGTCTTCTTCACCACCGGTGATGCCGAGTTCGATTTCAATGCTGATATCCATTGCGGCCGCTCTTTTCAGGATTCGGGCGCATTCGGACAAGTTCTCTTCCAAGGGCTCTTCGGAAAGATCCAACATGTGAGAGCTGAACAGAGGTCGCCCGGTTTCCCGGAAATACTGTTCACTGTGGTTCAGCAAGGCTTCTACCCAGGGGATTAGCTTTTTGTTGGCGTGATCGGTGTGCATTACGACGCAAACCCCGTAATGCTGGGCCATTAAATGTACGTGTTTTGCTGCGGAAACCGCGCCCAGTACCTTTGCCTGGAAGGAGTCCGGAAAGCCCTTACCTGCGTAGAATTCCGCACCGCCGTTGGAAAGCTGGATAATCACATCGGAGTTATTTTTACGGGCAGCCTCCAGCACCGCGTTGATGCTGTTTGTACCAACCACGTTGACGGCGGGCAACGTATAGCCGCCTTCTTTACAAGCCTGAACCAGGGTTTGGTACTCTTTTCCGGTCACCACGCCCGGTTTCAGTTTGGCTTTTGAAACGACAGTCATATCGGTATCCTCTTTTCGCAAAACCAGTATCCTACTACCTATATCTCAAAAATACCTGTTTGCCCACTATGAGCGGTAAAAATAGGCAATTGGCTATCCGTCTTACTTGGCAAGGGGCATTTCAAAATGCCAGTGGGCTGGAGCGATGTATGCCTGAGCTTCTTTGGTGTGAATGGCAGACCTTCACTAGCATTAAAATAATATATAGTCTAGCGCTGAATGGGCATAAAGTGGGCGTTAGCACTCCCCCAACGTTCTAATTGAATCATGGTCAGGCTGTGCTAAAATCTCTCAACTTTCTAATGAATTGAGTTCACATTTGTCAATTAATTAAAAATTCAGTTCTAATGGATGGGCTTGAGTGGCCATCTGGCTTAATCAGACGAATGAAGGTTATATGTCGGAACATTCCAGATTCATAAGCGGTATGCTCAGCGGGGCCGGGGCATTTTTCGCGAAAGTGGTGGTCAATATTGTCATTATCCCGGTTATTATTAAGCTTTTGGGGTTGGATGACTTCGGCCTGTATGTGCTCTTTCTGAATTTGTCTGAAATTCTGATTACGTTGGGGGCGGGCTTTACCACCGGGTTAATCCACCGGTTGAGCCATCACCATTCTCTGAATGATTCGGCAAGTTTTAATGAACAACTGGGCGTGGCACAGTCGTTTTATGGCTTAATCGCAATACTGATTATCGGGCTTTCCTGGGTCATCAATCCGTCCGTTCCGCAAATTTTTCATTTGTCGGCAAAGCATACGGAAATTGCTTCGGTTGCCTTCCTGCTGGTGATTGTGGATGCCGTCATCAACTTCTGGGGCTTTTATCCCCAGGGGGTGTTAAAAGCCCATTCCCTCTATAAAAACACCAATATTACGGAAACGGTTCAAACACTGGTTAGCGCCCTGCTGACGCTGGGGCTGCTGATGATGGGCTATGGGCTGATTGCGATTTTGGTTTCCCGCTTGGTGGTTTCCGTTTTAACGGTAATTAGCCTCTACTGGCAGGCAATAAGCATCATGCCGGAATTCAGCAAGGCCAGACCAAAGCTGTCCGTTCACGGTATTAAGGACCTTTTTAGTATCAGTTTCTATTCCTTAATCCAGCGTATCAGCGGTATTGTGGCGCATCGAATCGACGGTTTTGTGATTGCCGCGTTTTTGTCCATGTCGGAAGTTGGGATTTACAGCCTTATTTTACGGATATTCAGTTATGTATCCGGCTTTGCCACCAAATTGATGGAAGGCATGTTTCCGATCTTTACCCGCATGGCCGCTCAGGATACCCGAGAAAAAAGCCGTTTTTTCTTTCTGCGTAGCAGCACGTTTCTGAATTTCCTGACCGGTAATTGCCTGATCGTGATTATGGGAAATTACCCTGAAATTATCGCCTTCCTCACCACCGGCAAAGTCGATTATCAGCAGACCGTATTGCCGGCAGTCATTATTGCGGGTTTCACCTGGAGCGGCTCGCTGCAAATGCCGGCCAGCAATTATTTGTTTGCCTCCGGATGGCATCGCTTCCAGACCATTACTTCCATGATTACCGCCGCTCTGAATTTGGGCCTGAGCATACTGCTGGTTCAGCAAATCGGGGTGACGGGTATTGCGCTTGGCACGTTAATTCCGCATGTTATTCAACACAATTTACTGACCGTGTTCTGGGCCTGCAAGAGCCTGGAGATTTCGGTGAGGGAATATATTTTTCAGGTGTATCTCAAAAACTTGCCGGGCTTCCTGGCCGGTGGAGGATTACTGCTGCTCATGCGCTACTGCTTTGGCAGCACTCATGTGCCGCTCGTTTATCAGCTGCTGGTGAATGCCCTGGTGTTTATCCTGGTGGTGGCATGCTGGTATTTCCTGGTGGCGATTCGAGATGAACGTCAAATGTGTTATTCCACCATCCAAAAAATTAGCGCAAAATTTACAGGCAAAAAGAAGCAAAATTATGGTGCATTAACCGAGGATTACTCTATAACCCATTAAGCAATATCGTTAAGTTCCGTTCGTTATTTGTGAGGTTCCAGGTGCTGCAAACTCATTCCCCTTTAATTTCCATTGTCATGCCCTCGCACAATAGTGGTGAGTATCTGGAGGTGGTTATCCGGTCGGTGCTTGCCCAAACCTACCTGCATTGGGAATTGCTGATTGTGGATGATGCATCTACCGATAATACGCAAGCGGTGGTGAGCCGTTTTGCGGATGAGCGGATTCGCTATATTCCAGCGCCGGAACGATTAGGGCGTCCGTCTAAAGTGCGAAATTTGGGGATTCGCAATGCCAAGGGCGACTTTATCACCTTTATGGATGCCGATGACAAGTACATGGAAAACGCCCTGGAAGTGCTGCTCAAACCCCTGCTGGACAACCCTGCGCTGAATGCGTCCATGGCGTTTCCCTATTACTGCGATTCGGGACTGAATCCGCTGTATCCACAGAAAAATATTGTGCCCTTGCCGGAAGGCGGCTATCAATTTCACCCGGATTTCAGACTTGACTGGAAAAACATTTGCTCGCAACGGGTGTCGTTCTTTTTCTGTTGCACCATGTTCCGTAAATCGACAATCGAAACCCTGGGGCCACTGGATGAGGAATTTGCCAACGGCGAGGATTTCGTTTATCACGTCAAGCTTCTGAAATTAGGCCTGGAGAAGGTGCATGTTATTCCCACATGCACATACTGGTATCGGAATCACCCCGGCAGTATTACCAAAAATCCTGAACGGGCCTTCAAGAATCTTGAAACACACGTAAAAATTGTGAACTGGCTGTTTTCTCAGAAAGAAATTCCCAGGGAACTGCACTATTTGAAGGCTCATAACCTGTCGTTCCGGTTTGCTACCGTTGCCATGATGCTAGCGAAGATGAACCGCCGGGATTTAGCCCGGCAGATTATCTCGCAAGCGCGGAATCATCCGGAAATTCCTTTTAAGATCTGGGTTAAATACTTTTACAAACAGGTTATCCGGGTCAATATGCCATTTGGATTAATGAACCTGTACTCCAGATATTTTGGAAATGACTACCGCTGGTTTAATCAATCGTCAACGCCCAAACAAGCCCAAAATTAGGGTAAGTTTTGGCATGAATCCAGGGAATAAAGCGGAGCTGATTTGGGCCACATTCAAATAAATATAATCTTTTTTGCGATTTCTCATTGAGAATTATTCGCAATAAGCCGATAGTATTGAGAATAATTTTCAATAGCAGATCGAAGGAGTGAGATATAGTCACGGCACTATCTCTTTATTTCAGGTGTTTAATAGCGCTTGGCTTTATTTAACGTGTTAGATAAAGCGCTTTATTTCCCAAATTGACGACGCGGCAGGCAACCTACCAAGCCGGAAGCTTGTCATAACCTGCAATGGTTTTTAAACGCTTTTGATTTGAGCAGATGCGTTTAGCGGCCATACCCTCATTCAATACAAATGGAAACTTATAGATCACCGCCCATCACAGGCGGGGCGAGATATCTTCGTGTTTTGGCAAGAATTCAGCAGTTGCAAGAACTATGGACTTGAGAAAGGTCACCCAATGAGCGTGTATATTCCCTTATCTCTATCGCTGGCTCTCTGTTTTTCCACCTTGGCCAGTGTGGCGCTAGCCGAGAATGTTTTGGAACCTGTGGAACTGGACCTGGCGGAGGCCACGGACGCTGAGGACGTGTTACCGGCCGTTACCGTGCAGAGCAATCGCTCCAAAGAGCACCACGAGAGCCAAAGTTACCAGGGCAATAAGACCCAGGTCGGTAAAACAGGCCAGTTACCCAAGGATATTCCCCAGTCCGTTACCGTGGTGTCCCAGCAACTCATGCAGGACCGAGGAGTGGTCAGCTTGAAAGACGCATTGCGAAACGTGACGGGGATTACCTCCAGCGCGGGAGAGGGTGGGCGTATTGGCGATAATGTGAACATCCGGGGCTTTTCCGCGGTAGGGGATATGTATCTGGATGGCGTACGGGATTCCGCCCAATACAACCGCGAGGTGTTTAACCTGGAACAGGTGGAAGTGCTGCGCGGTTCCGCTTCCATGCTGTATGGCCGTGGCTCCACGGGTGGGGTGATTAATCAGGTAACCAAAACACCCAAGCGCCAAGATGGTTATGAGGCCACATTATCCGGCGGTGCTTACGGCTTTATGCGGGCCACGACGGATATCAACAAGGTGCTGACTGATAAATGGGCCTTCCGGCTGAACTCCATGGTAACTTCCGCCGGTAGTTTCCGTGATGACGTGCATCAAAAGCGCTGGGGCATCGCGCCGTCTTTAAGCTGGGGCACGGGCACCAATAACGAAGTGCTGATGTCCTACTATTTCCTGCAGGAGAATAACGTTCCGGATTACGGGGTGCCTTACCTGGCCGGGCGCCCGCTAAAAGTGCCGCTGCACCAGTTCTACGGTCTGGCGGATGTGGACCGCGAGCGAAACAAGGCCAGCATTGCCACTTTAACGTACACCCATCGCTTCAACCCCAATCATCTGTGGCGAACAGTTATTCGTCAAGGCCATTATACCCGTGATCTGAGAGCAACTGCGCCGCGCTTTATAGGCACACCCCTCACATTCGACAATGATACGCCGATTCGGCGGGATATGAAGGCCCGTGGCAGCACCGAAAATGCAATTACCGGCCAAACCGAATACCTGGGCAAATTCGTGACCGGCAGAGTCCAACATGAGGTGCTGGGCGGATACTCATATCTGTGGGAGCGAGCAACCCGCTGGAACGTGATTAATCTATACGCTTACCCCAATACCACGGTAGGGAGCCCGGATAGTACCCCATTTTTGACCGGCCGGTATAACAGTTCCTTTGAAACCGACCAGTTCAATACCTATCGGGGGATTACCAACAGCCTGTATTTTCAGGATACGGTCCAGTTGGTCAAACACCTGAAGCTGGTGGGTGGGGTACGATACGACCATCTCAGTTCCCGCCAGAAGCGACCGGGTTTGTCCACACTGAATCGTACGGACGGCATGTGGAGTTATCGGGGCGGGATTATTTATCAGCCGACCGATTTGTCTACCTATTATGTGTCCTATGGCAATTCATTTAACCCCTCGGCAGAGTTGTATGCTTTGGACGACCGAACCGCTAACAGTCCGCCGGAAAAGAACCGGAATATAGAGGCCGGTGCGAAATGGGAACTGTTCGGCGGCGATTTGTCGTTAAGAACCGCCGTGTTCCGCACTGAGAAAACCAATGAGCGGAATACCAACCCTTTATTGCTGGATGCGGTTGTGCTGGGTGGCAGACGGCATACTCAGGGCATTGAGTTCGAAGCCATCGGCAAAATTACCAAACACTGGCAAATTTTGGGAGGACTGGCCCTCATGCGCTCCAATATCGATGCCGCGAAGTACAACCAGGCGGCCAACCTGGGAAACAGGCCGGCCAATACGCCGAATTATATGTTTAACCTCTGGTCCACCTATACGTTTCGTTTCCTTCATGGCACCTGGAAAATCGGGGCAGGGATGGACGGTATGGGCATGCGGGCCGCGAATACCACCAATACAAACGAAGTACCCGGTTATCATCGGGTAGATGCGCTGGTGGAATATTCGATCAAGAATTATGCGTTACGTCTGAACCTGTACAACCTGCTGAACAATAAATACTTCGACAGCATCGGTGGAGGGCATGCCGTGCCGGGCTCCTTGCGCTCGGGCATGCTGAGCCTGAACGTCAGAATTTGAGGTTAACGCGCGTCCATGCTTTTACGTGTCCCCAATGCCCTTTCCCCTGAAGTGCTGGCAGAATGCCGGAAATTGATTGCCGATGCAGACTGGCAGGACGGCAAGATGACGGCTGGAACCCAGTCCGGGCAGGTTAAAAACAACCGTCAACTGCCGGAAGACTCCCCGGCGGCGGTAACTGCCCGTGAACTGATTCTGGCTGAGCTGGCTCAAAACGCTCTGTTTATCAGTGCCGTATTGCCCAAGCGAATATTTCCGCCGTTGTTCAACCGCTACGACGGAGATACCAATACATTCGGAAACCACGTGGACAATGCTGTTCGCACCTCACGCACGACCGGTGAGGTGGTGCGCACGGATGTTTCGGTGACGGTATTCCTGAGCGATCCCGAAGCGTATGACGGTGGCGAACTGGTTGTGGAAGATAGCTTCGGCGTTCAGCGCATTAAGCTGCCCGCCGGAGATATGATTCTCTATCCGTCCTCCAGCATTCACCGGGTGGAGCCGGTTACGCACGGCACCCGGCTGGCTTCGTTTTTCTGGGTGGAAAGCATGGTGCGGCCGGATGAGCAGCGACGGTTGCTATTCGACATGGATTTGGCCATCGTCAACCTTCGGCAGACCGAAGGGGACAGCCCCGCCGTGGTCAAACTCACGGGCTGTTACCACAACCTGTTGCGCATGTGGGCGGATACGTGATGTTTAATAGATTAACAGCCTTGCTCGTACACTATTACCGAGGATTTTCCTGATGAACATTCCCATTGCCATACGGAATTGGCACATTAAAGTCGGATTAATCGTCGCCATCCCGATTGTATTAGCTGGGATGACCGCTGTTTTGATGGCCCATAACAAGGATTTGGGGCTGCGGAATATCTCTGCGGCAAATATGGCCTGGCTGCCGGGTTACCGGGACGCCAAGGAATCCACCTCCACGGCTGCGGATCTGGAAATTCGGACCACACTGACTACCAAGGACGGACGGTATCTGCTGGGAACCCGTTACGGGCTTTATGAACTTCGGGAGAACAGGCTGTTCCGCATTGAAGCCCTGCCCGCCAAAGAAATTCGTGCGATTGTAGAGTCCCCGAACGGACTCTTGTGCGCCGGGCGCGGCGGTGTATGGCAGAATAACGGCAAAGGTTGGCGCCGGATTTTCAAAGGGGACGCCTACACGGTGGAAAACCGTTCTCCGCAACTCATTCGGATTGCGACTAGAGAGAAGGGATTGCAAGACAGTACGGACGACGGCAAACACTGGACGCCGGTAGCTGCTTTGAACCGTCTGCCGGTCAACCTGCCTTCCAACTTGCAGCAGGAAGAACTCACCATGGGCCGCCTGGCGCTGGATTTGCATACCGGGCGCGCCTTCCTGGGTAGGGAATGGGCTTGGCTATGGATTGATTTGGCTGGTTTATCATTGGTTTTACTGGCCTTTTCCGGCGTGTTCCTGTGGAGTCGTCATCAATCCAAACCCAGCCACGTAAGGCGAGCAGACATTAAAACCGTCGCCTTGCCGCAGGCTTCCTCATTATAAATACTCATCCACTGGCCATGTTGATTGATTGAGGGATTATGGATGCCATGCCGCCATTGACCGGTAATATCAGAGCATTTCAGAATAAAAATGGTGGTATTGAACAAACATTTCTACAAAAGTTTTACAAGATGAATATTTTTCCTTTCTCCATAGTAAGTCAGTGTTGTGGCGTCAGAAAGCCTCAGCCGAAGCCTCCCAATACAGAGAATCCAACCTCAAATGAGCCATCCGAGACGGAGCCGTTGCTTACTGGCAATAATGTCGAGCACCGACACTACCAAAAATGGCTTGAACGACAATATGAAACCTGGAAAGCGTCCCGAACATCCAAGGATTTTGACACCTGGCTGGAGTCTCAGCATCCCGAGACATACAGGGATGACGAGGCTATCCAGCAGGAGCGCATGCGGAATCTCCACCGGCAACGCATGAGAACCCTTCATGCCACCAGGTTGGCTGCTGCCCGAAGAGGGGTTATCATCTGAGCAAGGCGTATCCGTGGATCACGGTGTGCTATGGGTGGGAATATTGGTAAAGACGGGACTGAGCAGCGTAAAAGCTACTGATATAGAGCTGGTTTTGGAACTGTACGGCTGAAATCTGTTACCTGATTATGGATTCATCTTTTGGGTAACACTGTCCACCTTGTCTTCCATCGTCTGAGTTCTATCTGTGCGGGTGCCCAGCTTGATGGTAGTTGAAATTCGGGGGGCGCCCATCTGGTGGATGGTTTCATGGCATTGGCGAATCGCCTCAAATACGGCGTCCCACTCCCCTTCAATGTTGGTTCCATAGGCATGCAAATGCGTTTTAAGCCCGGCGGCCTTTAAAATTTTTTCGCAAGCAACCACATAATCGGATACGGATACTCCCACGCCCAAGGGAACCACACATAAATCAACAATTACATGCATCGTCGAAGGCCTCATTACATACTTCCTTCCCCAGACCATAGTCTAGTTTGGTGCGAATTACAAGGGTTGCCTCGGCCCATGGGCTGGGCTAGCACTAAGGTGTAGGCGGTTGAGGCGGCAATGAGTCGAAAAAGAAAGCCATTCAGTCAAGGTATACCGGAGTCAGTTCTCTGTGACTACCATGAGAACCAGGGCGGATCGCGGGTCGCATCTGCATTCGTTACGTAATAGTTTCCCCACTCATGGGTAACCGTGCCGGTTGAAATAGAGGCCCAGGTCGCTACCCGCCCATTACGGTATAGGTAGAACTTGATTGATTTTCCATTTCCGGTTGTGCTGCCGGAGTATCTGGCGTCTGGATCCACCAGAAAGTAGATGGCGTTTAAATCCGTGGTTCCTCCAAAGTCCACATTGGTTTTGCCATGCCATAAAATGGCTCCATTATGCAGTCGAAGGCATTGCAGCGAGGGATCTGCGCAATCAACGCTGGTGCCACCCTGTTCACTATCAACGATGCTGCTGGTATCGATCTTGGCATAGTTCAAATAGGAGATCAGATCGGACATGCTGGTAGTCGCCGTCACGGTATTACTGATGGAATAAAGCTGATAGGCCGCTGCTACGCTTCCTACAGTCTCTTTTGCAATCGCGTTGTTCTGGCCGTTTTGTTGCGCGCCAATGATTTTAGGAATTGTAAATGTAGCGATTTCTCCCAGAATCGCTAGTGAAATCAGCAGCTCAGCTAATGTAAATCCATTTCGATGCGAAAGGGACATACTACATACACTCTTTGACTGGTGCCATCCTGAATATAGTTTTCGGCAACAGAACCGAAAACTTTAATTTTTTGCTTTATACCTGGTAATCCCAGGTTTCAGAAGTTGTGAACCAGAGTTTAAAGGAAATAGCGCTCGCTAAATAGGCTCAACCTGCTTTTATAAAGGGGTAAAGCGGAGGCAGGTATAGTCAGACGATGAATTGTCAATAGAAATAGGTGCGTTACCATACCATTATGCGTAACAATCCAGCGGTAACCAGGAGGGTATAGCTCATGGGCTCACAAGATACAGGTGCTCCGGCTGATGGCAGCATGTCGGAAGAAGCGGTTGAACCGGGCACGGGGGAAATCATTCCGGCTGGCAAAAATGTGGATAAACCGGGCATCGGCTCTATGGGTGGCTATGCGCCCAATTTTCCCGGCGAGGCCGGAAGCCGGGAGACAACCTTTATTGAACCGAGAACGCAGGAGGATGGCCCGGTTCTGGATGAAACCGATCGGGAGTATCTGAATTTGCCGGATGTAGATGCTCCTTAGGCAGGAAACGATTGGATTTAAATGGCAAGCCCCCGGCTGTGATTGATAGCTGGGTTTAAGTATGCTGTCAATATAGCGCAGAGTGGTTTTGGGGAGGAGGTGGGAGATTGAATGTATTCTTTGTTCCAGGGTTTGGGGATTTACCTTCCTGACGTTGAGTATTTGCGGTCGAAAGCGTTACTTCGCAGTTGGAAATACATATAAAAGAACGTCTTCCTCAGGCTTGGTATCTGAAATGCGAACCTCAGCAATGAAGCAAGGTATATCTTCCGTATGCCTGAAATTTTTTGAGCTTTATGCTAGTTTGCTCGTAGTAGCTGTGTATAAAGCGAGAGCCCGCACCTTATGAACACTTCAGCAGAGCCTGCCATCACCAATCGCTTGGCTGATTTCACTCAGGATAAACGAATCGTATTGCTTTCCCTGTTTGCCGTTATTATTGGTTTTTTAAGCACGGTTAGCGCCTGGGGCCTAGTGAATTTAATTGCGCTCATCAGCAACCTGGTCTTTTATCAGAAGGTGTCCTCCGAGCTGATATTGTTGACCCATAATCACCTGGGTGCCTGGGTCATCATTATTCCTGCAGTCGGGGGGCTAATTATCGGGCTTATGGCTCGTTACGGCTCGGAAAAAATCAGGGGACACGGTATTCCGGAAGCGCTGGAAGCCATTCTGTTTGGCCAAAGCAAAATGTCAGTCAGAGTCGCTTTGCTTAAGCCGCTTTCCTCGGCCATTTCCATTGGCACCGGGGGGCCCTTCGGGGCGGAAGGCCCGATCATCATGACAGGCGGTGCGGTTGGCTCCATATTTGGCCAGTTGTTTCATCTGTCTGCCACAGAGCGGAAAACGTTGCTGGTGGCGGGTGCGGCAGGCGGTATGGCGGCTATCTTCGCCACACCGGTGGCGGCGGTTTTGCTGGCGGTGGAATTACTCTTGTTTGAGTGGAAGCCTCGATCGTTTATACCCGTAACCATTGCCGCTGTCGTTGCCGGAGTTGCCCGTATCGCAGTATTCGGACAGGGGCCTATCTTTCCTGTGCCTGCCCATCCCCTGGTGGATGGAAATCTTATGTTATTCGCCCTGCTGATTGGTTTATTCAGCGGTTATATCTCCGGCATAACCACAACGTGCGTTTATTTCTTTGAACATCTGTTTGAAAAAATGCCCATTCATTGGATGTGGTGGCCTGCGATTGGTGGGCTTTTCGTAGGTATTGGCGGCTACTTTGAGCCGCGTGTTTTAGGTGTGGGCTATGAGCTGATTCAAAGCTTATTGTCTGGGCATATGCTGGGTTGGCTGGCTTTTGGATTACTGGTTGGCAAGGCGCTGGTCTGGGCCTGCGCGCTCGGCTCGGGAACGTCCGGCGGTGTACTGGCGCCGTTGCTGATTATCGGTGGTTCCTTGGGCGCTGTTTTATCTCAATGGATACCGGTGGGAGATAGCGGGCTTTGGGCGATGATCGGCATGGCGGCAATGATGGGCGGTACCATGCGAGCGCCGTTGACGGCCATTATTTTCGCCATTGAATTGACCCATGATATTAATGTCCTGCCGGCGTTGCTGATTGGTTGCGTGGCAGCGTATGCGGTTACTATCTTTCTGATGCCCCGCTCCATTCTGACTGAAAAGGTGACTCGCCGGGGACACCATATCAACTGCGAGTATGGTGTGGATCCCTTATCCATTACCAGGGTTCAGGATGTGATGGAAACGGATTTGCAGATCGTTCCGGATACCCTGACATTATTTGACCTGTCGCAAGCGCTCGCCAAGGGAACGAAACATCAGGCCTCGCTAATTATAAATACCGATGGCGATCTGGTGGGCCTGATTACCCGAGGCGATGTGATTCGGGCGATGGAAGGAGGCGCGGACATGTCAGCCAGTGTATTGTCTTATAGCAATGCCAAACTGACGGTGACATACCCGGACGAGCTGCTCAAAGATGCCGTGCGTAAAATGGTGACTCAAGACATTGGCCGTTTGCCGGTGGTCGACCGGCTGAACCCGGTGCAACCGATTGGTTATATTGGTCGATCGGCCATTATCAAGGCACAATTGAAGCATCTGAAAGATGAAAGTTACCGGGAATCCCGCTGGTTTTCTACCTCATAACGTAGCAATGCTTTCCTCATTTTGGAGTCAGAGCGGTTGGAAGGACATGAATAGGAGATAAAAGGTTAAAACGGAACTCCTTATACAGCCTGAAAAAAGGCCTCCTGCATTTTGTAAGGAGAAAGCCGGTCCGCATGGAAAAATATGGATAAGAGTTATGATTTTTCGCCCAAGGTTGATGGGGGAACGTAATCAACCTCTGGCAATCCGGTTTGGTTATTATTTTGTCGAAACCCGAAATAGGCCATTTCAGAAAAGCAGAGCGCGATTATTATCCTGGGAAGAGAAAACCGTGGTTGGGATTCCATTTATTGTGGAAACGGAAATGATAGAAACTGAATGAGGATTTCGAAAGTACTCTTTCCGTGCTCCTTATTTTAATATTCATGATAAACACCTGTTATTTCATCTTTGATATTTATTAATCCGGGCATGACCAAACATGGCATTCCAGGCTGATATTGATTTTAAGTTTGTATTTGACAAGCTGAGTTAGTCAGATTATAAATTCATTACTACTGTTTCTGAGATACGCATCACCTGAGTGCTAGAGTTTTTAGTAGCAATCCCCTTGGGCAGTATTAAATTTTTTTATCTTAATTAATTCCGCTAGGATTGGATTTATCATGTCCTTTTATTTCAGTTCTTCGTCTTATGCCTCACTTTCATCCAGATTCAATCAAAAGGGGCGGCAAACTTATCTGCCCATGCCCCAACAATCGGGGGTAAACGCCCACTATGGAATGGGACGGAAAGGACAGCAAACTCTGTTTGGCAGAGCGGATGCAAGCGCGAAAGATATAGATTTTCTTAATCCTGAAACGAAATACAAAAAGTTACAGGAATCAATTGATAACTATAAAAAAACGGATCCTGATGTTTTGGAAAAGCTGGCAAGCCGTTTCAAGGCGGACAATCATCCGGCATTATATAAACCGGAAGTTGTTGAGGAGCAAAAGTTTCATAGGCGCACACCCGATTTGAATGAAATTCCGTTTTTCTTTGCCGAAGAAGGTACGGAAATGGCTAAGGCAGATGATATCAAAAAGCTGCCTCCAGGCGAAAAAGAGGCGGCATCAATCCGTCTGATTGCAAAACGGTTTATTGATGCAAAAACCGGCAAAAGTATTTTCACCAACTCCTCTTTAGGGAAGGCAAGCCCGACTCTACAAATGCAGGAATTACCCATCCGTGAAATTCGGTCGGAGGCGGCAACTGCCACGATTGGTCGATACTCCGGTAAGTATATCTATAATCTGTATCAGCATATTTTCAACCTGAATAAAGGCCTGATTGAAACATTAAAAACAACGGATAAGGATAAATTACCGCTTACCGTTCATGTGATTCGGCCTGGTCGGGATAAATATGCTCGTGATTGTTCTACGAACTTTTTAACCGTTGCAACCCATACTGAAGTTACGGATAGTCTGAATTTCCTGGCCAAGTTATACGGAAAATCGGATCTCATTCACTTTTCCGATCGAAAACAACTCACAGGCATTGGAAGAAGCTCTCGTACTATTGCCGGACCCATTGGGCGCATGGTGCTACAAGGCTACTATAATACGTCTGAAATCAAAAAAGGCGATCAAGTCGTTATCGTCGATGATCATTGCCAGGCCGGCGGAACCATTTTAGGCATGTCCGCCGCTGTTAAGGAGGCTGGCGGCAAAGTGATCGCGGCAGTCTCTCCTACCGCGCACCCTCTTGGCATTCATGCAAAAGGCCCTTACACCGCAGATTTTTCAATGTCGCCTAAAGTGAAGCAGCTGCTTGATAAAACTCTGGAGCAATGGGATCCTGAAGGCCAGGTGCAGGAAAAGCTCAATAAATACGGTATTCCGGTATCCACCTTGACCAATCATGAAGCCATGATTATCATCGCATACGCTACCGATCCTTCTGATGGCCTGGCAATGAGGAAATTTGAGGACCTTGAAGCCAGTCTTCACCAGGGAGGCAAGCATGTTTTGGAAGGGGAAAGCGACTCACTGAAACCTATCCTGAACCAAAAACCGTTAAGTGCTAAAGAAGTCGCCAAAATGAACAAGGCGTCATCTATCAGCTTATGCATAATGCCATCCAGGTTGCGGCTCAAAAATATGGTACGCATAGCAATGCTGATAAAAAGTACCCGTTCCTGGATCATCTCGCTGAAACCATGAAGCATAAGATGGGTCAGTATCAGGAAGGCATGCCACTTCTGTGCATGGATCAAGAACAATATGCTCACACCATCATTCAAAGCAACATGCAAAAGAATAAGGTGAGTAAAAAAGCGACAACAGTTAATGATCTGTTGAATAAGTTAAATGCGTTGGATCCCAAGCTTCAAGCAGAATTTGAGGCATTAAAAAGCAAATATCCACCTCTGCCCCCTCTGCCGATTCGCAAACAGGAAAAGCCTGACTCTCAGGGTACTGAGTCGCGTCGCGGTGGTCCCGAAGAGCGGAAGCCACTGAATGAACAGCAAACGGCGGTATCAAATATTTTGTGGCATGAATTCAAGCGGCAGTATCAACAAATGATTCAGCCGGTTTCCACTCAAAACGCGCAGCAAAATCAAAACAATAGTAGGTTACCTTTCCCCGATGTAGCGCCAACCTTTATGCCTGGTGCACAGGACCTGCTCGAAAAGCTTCGTCGGCCTGAGAATCTTGTTATTTTGCTTAGCAATAAATCAGATTCCGCTCTGCAAAAAGAGATCAATAAACAAGGCTGGGCTCATTATTTTGATGTGATTTCAGGCAGACCGACTCAACTCATAAAAGAGAATGGACAATATGTAAACGATAAGAAACTGTCCAAGCCGTATCATCATCGCCTGGAACAGTTAACCGATGAGCATCACAATTTAGATGAGGCCTCCTGGACTTTTTGGGGCGATACCGTGAAGGACGGCACACAAGTTCTGCCTCTTATCAGTAAAGGTAAAATTCCGGCTGAAAAGGTTCGCTGGATGCTAATCAACCCAGGTTCCCAACTCCGAGAGCAAGCAGACCAAAAAATTGCTGAGAAACCTGATTTATTTGGGAAGATAAAAATTATTGCTGCTGATACACTGAAAAATCTTTCATTGTCTAGCTTGAGTTTTGTAAGTAGTTAGTGCATTTTGGCAATTTTTAAACTACAGCTGTTTCATCATCTTAAAAGTGTGTAAATATGATACAACCTGTCTCTTTTTTTCAAACATCTCCCTCGCTGGCTGTTCGGCCTGCTATTAAAAAACGGGTCGATAAGCCTTTAAATCAAACTGTAGCACCCCAAGCTGATAGCTTTGTAAAATTTGGTTACAAAGATTATTTCCGTCAAAAGAATATCGATACCAGCCTAGATAGCACAAAAATTTCATATGGAGATCCGCAGGCTGCCAAATTAATTTACAGAGGCTATGATATAAAGGACTTGGCTCAGTATTCAAATTTCCAAGAAACCGCCTTTCTCGTATTGCATGGGAAATTGCCGACATTCCATGAGTTAAAGACTTTTGAGCAGAATTTGGCGTCCAGACGTGAGTTGCCAGACTCTACAATTGAGCTTTTGAAGCAGATAGGCAAGCGATATCCAGATGCACATCCAATGCGTATTTTTGAGACAGGTTTGACGCTATTGGGTCTGAATAAATCGACCATTCAGAATCAACTCTCCGGGTGGAATGAAGAGCAACATATGGAAAAAACGCTTGACCTGATTGCCAAAGCGCCCACTTTAATCGCTTATTCCTACCGCCTTCAAAAGGGAAAGGATATCGTCCATCCTGACCCCAATCTCTCACACGCGGCAAATTTCTTATATATGTTAAACGGAAAAGTGCCCGATCCAACGGTGGCAAAAATTTTCGAAAAAACATTAATTTGCTATATGGATCACGGTTTCAATGCATCTACCTTATCTGCCAGAGCTGCCGCTTCTACAGGCTCAAGCATATTTTCTGCCGTTACTGCGGGCTCCGGTGCATTAAGTGGTCGCTTTCATGGAGGGGCCAATGAAGCAGTTTCAAGGCAGTTAATGGATGTGCAGGCAGATACAGAATCCAATATCGAGAACTACGTACAACGGCAAGTTCAATCTGGTGAAAAAATATATGGGTTTGGGCATAAGAAATATAAATCATCCGATCCCAGAGTTAAAATTCTATCCGACCTTGCGGATCAGCTTGCTGCATATTACCGGCAGCAAGGGGTTCCAGAGACGGATCCTCGATTAAAATGGCAAAAAACCGGAAATGCTTTTAGAGACTATATGCAAAACGATTTTCGCAAGAAAATCCCTCCCAATGTGGATTTTCCAATTGGGTATTTATATCCCATGTTAGAGATTCCTGTTGAACTGAACACCCCGATTTTTGCGATGAGCAGAGTCGTCGGCTGGAGCGCGCATATTGGTGAGCTACAGCAAGACAATACGGTGTATAGTCCTCTTGGTGCTTATAAGGGAGAAAAAGAGTTAACCTATCCCATCCAGCATGGATGATATGAAAAATAGTAATATTAATTTATGAGTATTTAAAATGTATCTTCAACAATCAAATGCCTTTGGTGCTGTGTCTCTTCCCAAAAGACCATTTTTCCCTTCTCGCAACGGAATAAATCATAATTCGGCCACCTTTGGTGCAAAATCTCAGGAGGGGTTTGATAAGATAGAGTTATCCACAGGCACCTTACAGGTAACACCCAAAAAAGATCTGGAACAGTTTATTGATTGGGGCTCGAGGATCAATAAAAAACGTGGTTTTCTATTTGTGAGTAAAGTATTAGGGAAGCATATACCCGTTCCTCCTCAAAAGATGGAGAAACTGTATGTGAAAATGGCGAATCAATTACGTCCATTGATTAGGCATGAGCCCACATTGGTTATTGGTATGGCAGAGACTGCAACGGCTTTGGGTAACGGAGTTTTTGAAAAAATACGTCAGTTCAGCCCGAATTCCATTTTTATGCATACGACACGTTATAATTTAAGCAAGCCGAGAATGCTTAATTTTACGGAAGACCACTGTCATGCCCCTTCCCATATTTTATATCAACCGCAAGATGTAAAAACTGCTGAGAAATTAAAAAATATTCAAAATATTGTTATCGTGGATGATGAAATATCAACTGGAAACACGCTTGTTAATTTTTCCAGGCAACTTCGGAACTTAAAAGCCAGCGGTGTCTTACCTAACTTAAAGCCTGACGGGATTTTGGCGTCTACCATTTTACAATGGAACGCATCCAAAAAAGTATTAAGTGATGCAAGCATAAAAACAGCGGCATTATGCAAAGGGGATTTTAAATTTGAAAGCCGATTAACAGATCAGACGCCAATGCCGTCTGTCAAATCCGTCACCACAAATCCCGACTTTTTAGATACGGAAATTCCACATAATTTCGGACGCTTTGGAATTGATGGTATAAAGCTGGACTTTAAAACGTTATTTCCGAAGGATGAACTACAGAAGCTTAAAGGGAAAAAAGTTCTGGTCCTTGGTACAGGTGAGTTCATGTATCCCGCCTATTTAGTCGGAAAACATTTAAAGGCAAACGGAGTTAACAGTTTCGTCCAGGCCACCACACGTTCACCTATTAATAAAGAAGGGGCTATTCACTCCAAAATAGGATTTCAGGATAATTACCATGAAGATATTGATAATTTCCTCTACAACATAAAAGAGGGATATGACAAGATTCTTGTTTGTTATGAAACGCCACAGTTGCCTGGAAAACATAAGCAGGAACTTTTTGAGCAATTGAAAACCTACTGTAAAGATGTTCAGCCACTGTTTATAGAGCCAAAATAATTGTGGATACGACTCAGCAAGCCACGATACATTAATTGTGGCTTGCCAGAATACGCAGTTGTAGCATACCGTGTTTAGCGCTTAAAGGATTTTCCGCCAACATATAATCATTCGTAGAATCCAAAATAATTTCATGTTTGGCTTTGTAATAATTTTTTTCTATAACAAAGCCCTTTGCCCGTTGTGTCTTGTTATTGACAATAGTTACGACAACCGGGATATACCCTTTGGTTTGGGCTAAATCGTAAAGGCCCAGATTCAATTTCCAATCCCACTCTCTCGATTTGATATCCATATCATAATAGGCTCTATTTGCATATTTTGCAGCCATATTAGGTAATGTCGTAATACTGGTAATTCCATGATGTGAATATTTGCCTCCGCCGATCGGGAAACCATGTAGCAGGTGTTTTGCTAATTGAGGGTATGGCAGGTATGGCTTGTGTATGCCTAAGTCATCCCGAAGTTGCTGGGCTTTATCTCCTTCTGCGTATGCCAGGATTAATCCAACCTGATCAGCACTTAATAGCATGCCACGGTAAAATTCCTTGCCGGGAGAAAGTGGTACTGCATACTTGGTGACTTCTGCCCGCATGGTCTTAGAATTTTCAGGACGTAATTGGCGTGTGCAGTATAGGTAAAGACGCGCCAAAAATGCCTGCACATCTGCTTGTGGTTCTATGGATAGACGTTCTTGCTGCAGGGCTAACATGCTTTGCTCGTGAGGAGTGCCGGGGCGCTCTTCCGGGAGAACATTTTTACTTCGCTCTAAATTTAGTTCAAAATTTACAAAATTATGACCATTGCTCTTAATATAATTGGCAGACTCATGTTGGGTTGTTTGCTTTATCATCTGGTCGATTTGAAAATTATGAAGCCCTTGCCGATGCCAGTATTTATAAAAATCCTGGCCATCACGGGTCATAAGTTGATTATGAGTGGTCTGACGTTGGTTATGACGACGATTTGACGAGTTGTGAGTTGGTTTACTCGGGGTGTTACCGGTAAAAGTCGGATTTCCAGTCATACTGGCAGAACCAAGGGGCGACCATGATTCTTTAGTGATTGACGGATAATTAAACCGTTGAATTCCAGAGATTAGCAAAATTAGTCCTCTAGGTGATTGATAAAGAGACTTAATTTACCTGCCATCATATTCTCAAAAATACGCTTGTTCATATTGAATTCTGAGTTGGGCCTCAATGCGGAGTTGTGACTTATGATATTAATGATTCTCGCGATGAAACAAAGTGAACTTCTGGCAAATAATCTGCCAATGACAATATTAAAATACACTTGTGATGGCTGAAATAAAAAATTAGTCATGGACCCAAATCAGCCATAGGGTCGGTAGTGAATAGAGAAATAAGGGATGCGTTGCCAGCCTCCATTATTGATTTTGAAGATCTCGGGATTATAAGGCTTTCTCTTGGGAGGCACACTTTTTAGCAATTTGTTCATGGTGTCCAGCAAACAGGCCTTTTGATCATCATTGGCGCTACCCAAAAACGCTTTCAAGTCCTGATAATTACCCTCCTGGCAAGCCCTGGGCAGGATGAGGTAATGAGGACGCTCACGGGTGCTATCCCTGGCTCTAATTACTTTAAACCGGTGATTAGTACCCATGGATTTATCTTCATGTTTGCTTTCATCCCTTGCCAAATCAACGAGCGCGTTATTGTCGGAATCCTGGGTCTGCCTATAATCTTTGGCTGGTGATTCCATTTTAAATGTCGGCGTACCGGAATAATCGATCATGACGATTGAGTCATCCTGATTTTTGATATCGTCAAAAATGCTGTTCCAGTAATTCACCTTGTCTCTTTTGCCCAATATTTTATGTCTGGCGAACATATCAGTACTAACGGCAACGTCCATCTGATACATTTTATAGGTATCAGAATAATAGAGCCTTTTAACCGCATACTCATTGGTTCGGTCAAGCAACATTTCGTGCCAGACATGGGGTTGGACACCTGCCCGGAAACAGTTGACTTTAGGCACTATAATCCGCCCCGGATTCGCCTTGTTCATTTTTAGATTGAGAAACACGGGATATAGATTGCTATTTGCGCTTCGTGCCGCTGCAAAATAATTGGCCACTTCCGGAAGTGAGGATACGCTTGTGATGCCATGGTGAC
This sequence comes from Vampirovibrio sp., assembly GCA_021323475.1. Taxonomy (GTDB): domain Bacteria; phylum Cyanobacteriota; class Vampirovibrionia; order Vampirovibrionales; family Vampirovibrionaceae; genus Vampirovibrio. The sequence goes on along the minus strand of JAJQJM010000079.1, from coordinate 2,584 downwards.
TTTTCCCAGTGCCATGCATCATGCCTTTGGCGCCATAATGTCCTTTTTCTTTCAAGGCAGTTTGAACTTTTTCCAGAAGTTCCGCTGGTACCACTACGCCGCGATATAACTCTTTTCCACCAATGCAGGCAATCGACCGTTTGGGGATCTCGGCTTTCAGTAATTTTAACGTGCTTTCATACGCGGAACTGCAATAACCCAGGTAATCTTTTATGGCCTTGTTAAACGACTTGGGCCACAGATGTTGAGCCTGCATCTGCTGCAGAAAATTCTCATCGCCGGTATTGATCCGTTCGAGGGGATAACCCATCTGTGTGCGTTTTTCCGAGCGGAAATTATCAATCTCCGCATAGCCTACCATTGCAGGTCTACCGGTAATGAGATGATTGACCTTTCCAAATCTAATCTCTTCTTTATGGGGAATACCTGACGACACAAAGGGATAATCTGGCGTATTCAGTGAAATATAATTGCGTACAGGTATCATCAGCAATAGTTTCGAACCCGCTTATATGAAAAGGACAATAATATTTTTTTGTTCGTTTTCCACTTGGTAGCCAAATCATTCAGTAAATTATGCGAATTTGTATTTGCGATTTATCAATCAAGCTGTTTTTTTGCTTTGAAATGTTACAAATATTTACATAAGAGCGAAGGTTAGGTGGATATTTCAAATAAATTTATTGAATTGATTACATGTTTATCTGTTTGGCTTATAGTAAATTCAAATTTCAGATTTTCTCAGGGTGCTAAATTATATAACCTCGTCCCCTGTTCTTGACTCAGTCGTTTCACCCAAAGGTTATTGTATGGTTTCAAGTAAGTATATTGGCGTGGTTGGAGAATATTCCAAACCGGTGCCCCACTTCTCGGTTTATAATTTTCGTTCGGAAAAAAAATATAAGGATGCCCGCAAATCGGACGGCAGAGGATGCTTTCCTGATTGTGACACGGACGATGAGTTCGAAATGGTGGGCCATTCCAAAAAGCACGGCGATAAACAGACTCATGCCAAGACATTTTACAATACTGTCAGAGATTACATGATTAGTTATGTTACCCGCAGCAATGAGGTATTAACCTATCTGCGCGATAATATCCCCCTGTTTTCGGTGCCGGTTAAAGGGGGGAGGATGTATTACCGGGGGCAGAAGATCAATGCCAAAACCCTGGACGCGATGCTGAACCAGAAGATGAAAGATCCGTCCAATGAGCCTTTTACGCATGGGTTGGTGCATGGCTTCCGCAAGCAGGATAATCCCTCGCCTGAGCATAAGGGGATACCCTTCCATTATAAAGGTCAGGACTATACTCATCACGGGGTTGCCAGTATTTCTTCCATGTATTGGACGGGAAAGCGCTATGCCTTAAGACATATGGAGTCTGCCGCAGTAACGGCGATGGGAAATATTCCCCTGTTGCTGGAGCTGGAAACCACCAAAGAAAATCCTTTTCACGCCGTCATCCCAAAATACAACTACTACCCCAGAAAATTTCTGAAACACAATCCCTCCTCCGAGCATGAGATGTTCCTGGATCCCGAGAAGAATTCATATTGTCTCAGCAAAGTGATTTACGATACGAAACTAAAAATGTGGGTTGCTAAAATATGGGCTTCTACTAAGTCGGTTCAATCCGCAACGCCGAAGACTCCGCCTCAGCCTGCTGCTGGGTCAAACAATTTTAGTCAGCCTGTGCCGCAGGTGGGAACCATAAAAGGACCTTTTGCTTTCGATACCAGTATTAAATCAGATAAAGAAAAGCTGGCCTGCTGGCAAAGAATATATGATTTGTTAAAAGGTTCTCCCGATTATATATTGTCCCTGAATTCAAGAGGCCAAGCTTGGGTGGAGACGGCGATACCCCTGCACAACTTTCGGGTCAGTAACGATTCGGACCACAATGTCTTAGCGGATGTGGCAGGTAGTCCGGATCTGCATATTACCCATTACAGCAAACGGCCTTTTGTCGTGGTCAAGGATCTCCGACATAGCGACAAAACGCCTCATCTGTTGATTTTACCGTCCCCGGTGCGCAAGGGGAATTATCAAGATTTGCGACAGTTTCTGCAATACGCCCCGGATCATCAGAAGATAGCGCTGTGGGATACCATGGCCGAGCTGATTAACAACACCAGAAATATGCCGGATACCACCACGCTCTTCAGGACTAATGGCGGAAGATGGCAAAGTATTCCTTACTTTAACGTCCACTATATGCCCTATATTAAGGATTAATCTAGTCAGAGGCTTCTTTAACATGTTTATTTCCCCTTTACAGAGAAGAACATTTCTAACCCCGGTATCAGCGCCCCATTTTGCCGGCAAAAAACTGGTTTCCCTGGATTATGACAATACGGTTACTTCTGATCCCGAACACGTGAGAACCGCTATTGAAGATGCGACCCGGGATCATGTGATTCTGATCAACACGCAGCGTGGATTGGAAGGAATGGGAGCGCTAGGGGAAGTGCTTGGACGTAATATCCACTATATTGCCGGGAGCGATGGCGTCCAATTTTATTCCAACCCGGATACGCGTCGCACGGTGGATTCATTCATTCGTAGGCTTTCATATGCCAAAC
>JAJQJM010000193.1 GCA_021323475.1 Vampirovibrio sp. | reverse complement strand
AGGCGACAGCGTTCTGGTGATTGCCTGAATTCAATAACGGAAGATTATTGCCCTACAAAGAATGCCGCAATCAGTTTGCTTTTGCAGGCATGATTTTTTGCAACTGGGTGCGCTGCACAGGCGTCAGCATATCCCGCTTTTTCAGAAACGTATCCATGGATTCGTTCATCAGGTACATTTTATTGGTCATAATTCGACCTTGCAGTTGGCGGATGCGCTGGCTATCGCCCGTGGGCAGCAAGGTTTTCAGCTCCGCCATGTCCCGCTCAATCTGGGCATTCACCTCATGGTGCGTCTTTTCCCAATTATCTTCCAGGCGCTCCATTTGGGTTTCCTGCTGAGGGGTCAGGTTCAGGCTGTTCCAGTTGATATCTCGGGCAAGCGCCGGCACCGCGGCACTAATAATCAGCACGGATGATGCAAGCAGCGTGCCACCTAGCACACGGCCCACACGGCATACATTGATGACAGAAATCTTGTCTCTCACAGGTTGGGAAAAGACCTTACAAATCACGTTACAACACCCTTATATGCATCCTTACTGGCTACTTTCCTAATATGTTCGAGATATCCTCGTTCGGCATCTGCTCATTAAGCGCGTTAAACAGATATTCTTCCGAGGTGGGGACATCATCCGCCGCGCCATCCGCGGACACACCCATCCTAAGTTGAGCGGCAATTCTCGGGGAAGGCTCCAGAATCGGCTTCAAGGGGCGTGGCGCGGTAACCACCGTCGCTCCCGCTCCTTCTAACATGGAAGAGCCGTCCATAGAGGCTTCTTGCGAGGCAAAGCGCATCTGGCGGCCGATAGCCCCCATTGGCACGGAGGCCAACTCATGAGTTCCCGGTTGAGTGCGATAGTTAACAGATTGGGCCTCAAACGCGTTTCCGGTATTCAAGGCCACTCTGGAACCGGCACCCGTGGCATTATTGCCGCCTATGCCCGACAGGGATACCAGCAGCAGCACGGCTGCAGCGGTGGCGGGCATCGCAATTTTCAATATATTTTTCAAGCGCTTGGCCCGATCGATGGGAACCACAATGCCGCCTTCAGCCGTGGTGCGTTGCAGAACCGGCTCAAGGGCAGGCCACACATCCGGGGCTTGTGCCTGCAGCCGCTCACTGAACAACTGCAACCGCTCCGAGAGATGGTTGAACCGGGCAAGCGCCTCGCGGGCATCCTGGCGGCTTTCAATCAGGCGGTTCACCTCAATGGTTTCCCGCGCGGTCAATTCCTGGTCCGCATAGGCGGAAATCATTTCCAAATCCGCATCAACCGGCGTATCCAAATCGGATTCCGGCGCCTCCGCAGATGCCGTTGCTTGCTCCTGAGACTGCTCTTGCAGGAAGGCAGCCATGACCTGTGCGGTCACATCCGCCGGGCAATTGGTTTCCAGCCGGTACCCAAATTGGCGCACCGCGTCGGAAATTTGTCCCATTTCCGCCAACAGCCGGTTGGCTTCGGTATTCTGATACAGTTGCCCCTCAAACGCCTGTCGTTGGGGATCTTCCGCCGGAATCTGGCCATCGTAGTAGGCGGATACAAATTCCGCGTCATAGTCCTGCGGCTCGCATTTGCGATCGGCTTCCAGGCGGCTTTCAATATTCTTCCAGACCATATCGCTGATTTTGGTGAAATGAAGTTCCGGCGTTTCGGTAGCCCGCTCCAGAGAGCTTTGAATGGCGTTTCGGGTGGCCTGAAGTTTCAGGAATTCCTCTTTATACTGGGGAAATTGCGCCATCAGGGCGTCGAGATCGACCATTTGCTCCGGCTCCAAGGCACCGTCCAGGTATTGGGACAGTAGCAGCCGAATTTCCGCTATGGAATAAGGGGGAGTTTCCTGCATCAGGTGAACTTCCTATTACACTTTTAACCATGTAAATATGACCTAGAGTTCCTTGAGGTAGGGTTCCAATACCTCTTGAAGCTTCAGGCGGGCACGAGCAAGTCTGGATTTGACCGTGCCGATGTTTGTTTCGGTCAGGCTCGCTATTTCTTCGTAGCTGAGCCCTTGTATTTCTCTCAGGACGATAATGGTTCTAAACTGTTCCGGCAAATTTTGAATCGCTTGCTGAATTTTCTGATCGAGTTCGGAGTTGAGGGCCATTTTGTCCGGCATATCGCTGGAATCGGGGATATCCCGCGCCGGACTTTGCTCATCATCGCTCTCATATACAGGCTCATCCAGCGAAATTGTTTTCAATTGCCGGGGGGCTTTCCGCAATTCATCGTAGAACAGGTTGGTGATAATCCGGTTTAGCCAATATTTGAAGGTTTTGGGGTTCCGCAGGGATTTGATGGACCGGCACATCCGCAGCAGCACTTCCTGGGTCAGGTCGGTAATGTCGTTCCGCTCCGGCGCCAGCTGGTACAAAGTCACATACACCAGCTTCTGGTAACGCGACACCAGTTCCTCCAGCGCGCTCATCTGATCGGCTTGCGCTTTCAGCACCAGCTCCTCGGTTGAGAGTGCCCTTAAATCCTCTTTCGTCTGACTTTTGGAGGACATCTGCGTTCTGTTCCGTAATCCCCAATGATATTGGATTATTGTAGCACAGAGACATTCACCGCTTTAGCCCCAACTCCCTTCGAAAGCACTCCCGCACAATCAGCATTTCCTGCTTGTTGTCCATATCCGTAAATTGGCAAGCCGTGGCGTACAAATCATCGGGCTGACGCTTGACCCGGTTCTGCGCGGAGAACACGACCCTGGTCTTCAGGTGCATAATGGGTTGAGACGGAGCAAACTGGACGTGCAGGAGCAATTCCTGCCCGCTTCTGAACTGGGTAATGGAAGTAAAGCGCAGCCCCCCGCCGCTGACATCTTCCGTTCGGGCCTGCATGCGGATGTTTTTGTCGCCCAGCGTATAATCCACCTCAATCGGCAGCACCATTGGAATCCGGACATGCTTGCGTTGTTGGATCAACTCCACCTGGCTGTCCGGGGGAATCTTCAGCCAGTAGCCGCCCTGGATATCTGTCGGCAGCGAATGAATCACCGGATAGAAAATAAACGGATTGGGGTAAGTTTCCAGCACCACACCCACCACCATATTCTGAGTCAGCAACGGGACAATCTGATTTTGCTGGATGGTCGGCGGAGCTACCATGAAGGCCAATTCATCCGTCGCCATAATATAGCTGGGGAACGTGTATTCCACAGACTCATCCGCCGGGTTCCATACGGTAACCTGGACTTTGCACTTAATGGCGAGAGCGGCCTGGAGCTGGCTCAGCATCTAAATCTGTTAGACCCGTCTATCTATCCTGCATACGGGAAAGTAACCTTCCACCACTCTCCATTATAAGCGCAGTTATAAACAAGCGCATCCCGCCTTTAGACGGGGATAATCCCGCTGAATATCTAATGTATTGAGATTAACTTTCCGTGGGTGATGATGGGGGTGTAGCGGACGTGGCGGTGTTACGCCGAATGTAGGTACGCAGCGCCTCACGAATCAATTCGCTGCGTGAGCGTTGTTCCCGCTCCGCCACTTCATCGATGCGCTTCAGGAATTCATCCTTCATCGAAATCAATACTCTAGCCATAACCAACCTCTCTCACTGTCATACATAAAAAAGGCAGAGAATTTATATACGATATACTAACTCAATCGACGTCAAATTGCAAGAAAAAACCTCCCGCTTTTCAGGCTGGGAGGCTTTTTCTTGTTTATTTCGAATAACGCTACACCAGCAGGGGAACCAGCAGAAGCGCAACGATATTCAGAATCTTGATAACCGGGTTGATTGCCGGACCAGCGGTATCCTTGTAAGGATCACCGACGGTGTCGCCGGTAACGGCGGCCTGGTGGGCGGGTGAACCCTTGCCACCATGATGGCCGTCTTCAATGTGTTTCTTGGCGTTATCCCAGGCACCGCCACCGGAAGTCATGGAAATACCCACGAACAGACCGGTTACGATACTGCCGACCAACACCCCGCCAATCATCTTGATAGCGGCGAAGTCTTCAACACCGGGAGTATGAGGAATCAGGTAGGTACCAATCACCCACATCACGACCGGAATTAATACCGGCAACAAGGCGGGAACCATCATCTGGCGCAGCGCGCTACGGGTTACGATATCCACGCAGGACGCATAATCCGGCTTGCTGGTACCGTCCATAATACCTTTGTTCTCTTTGAACTGA
>JAJQJM010000078.1 GCA_021323475.1 Vampirovibrio sp. | reverse complement strand
TATCTCAACGTAATGGGGGTAATGTGAAACAAAAGTTATTGTCAATACAACACTAATGTTAGTGTTATTAAAACACCCACTTAGTGTCTTGTAAACACGGTCCTTTAAATTTCTTAACATTTTGGGAAATGCCCGCTTAACAAAGCGTCGGAGACTGTAAGATGACAAGAGGGGCTGAATTTGCTTATACTAAGTGGAATGTATCCCGTTCTGTCTGAATTTCCAGCGTTTCGTTAATCCCAGAAAGATGCCTCCATGTTTGATTTAATCCGCAAAATTCTGCCCGATCCCAACGAGCGTAAAGTTCGTGCCCGCCTGCCGATTGTTGACCATATCAATGACCTGGAGGCCGAGCTGCAAGGGCTATCCGACGACGAGCTCCGGGGGAAAACGGCTTATTTCAAGCAAATGCTGGAAAACCGGGAAACATCCGATAACGAGAAACGGGATCGGCAACTGGAGAAAGAAACCCTGGACTTGATGCTGCCGGAAGCATTTGCGGTCGTTCGAGAAGCCAGCCGCCGGATACTGGGCATGCGTCACTTCGATGTTCAGCTACTGGGCGGGATGGTACTGCATGATGGCGGCATTTCAGAGATGCGCACCGGCGAGGGTAAAACGTTAGTTGCCACATTGCCCGCTTACCTGAACGCGCTGACCGGAAAAGGGGTGCATGTTGTCACGGTAAACGACTACCTGGCACGGCGAGACGCCGAGTGGATGGGCCGGGTTTATCGGTTCCTGGGACTCTCTGTAGGAATGGTCCTCTCCCAGCAGCGTGGATTCAATAGCTTTCTGGAGAAAAAAGAGGCGTATGCCGCTGATATTACCTATGGTACCAACAATGAGTTCGGCTTCGATTACCTGCGGGACAACATGGCAGGTTCTAAAAGCCAACTGGTACAGAGGCCGTTCAATTTCGCCATTATTGACGAGGTGGACAGCATCCTGATTGACGAGGCCCGGACACCGTTGATTATCAGCGGACGCCTGGAGCAATCCGCAGACCTGTACCGTACCATGTCCCGACTGGCGCCGTTGCTGCAAGCGGAGCGCGACTACACCATCGATGAGAAAGCCCGCAATGTCATCCTGACCGAAGAGGGGATTGACCGGGCGCAAGAATTGCTGGGCATTGAGGACCTGTTCGATATTCAGCACAACATGGCGCACCATATGCTACAAGCGCTGAAAGCCAAGGAATTGTTCAAGCGCGACATCGATTACGTGGTTAAGGGCGATGAAGTGGTGATTGTGGATGAATTCACAGGCCGCTTGATGGAAGGGCGCCGTTGGAGCGACGGTCTGCACCAGTCCGTGGAAGCCAAGGAAGGTGTCTCCATTCAGGATGAAACCCAAACACTGGCCAGCATCACCTTCCAGAACCTGTTCCGTCTGTATCCCAAACTGAGCGGCATGACGGGCACCGCGATGACCGAAGAAGCCGAATTCGGCAAGATTTACGACCTGGGCGTCACCACTATCCCGACCAACCGTTCCGACAGCCGGGAAGATATTCCAGATACCATCTATAAAAATGAACGCATCAAAATGTATAAGGTGGTGGAAGAAATCGTGGAATACCACGAAATGGGCCGCCCGGTGCTGGTGGGCACGGTATCCATCGAGAAGTCCGAAGAGATTTCCAACCTGCTATCCAAGCCGGTCGAAATGACCCATCACTTGCGGGAAAAGGCGGCTCGTTTGTTGAACAGCCTGGAGCAAGGCAAAGAGAAAGAGTTGGCCTCACAATTGGCCGGCAAACTCAGGAATCCGGAAGCTTGCGAGCCCGAAGATTTCACCAAGGTGGCCGAAGGGCAGTCCGATGACATCGCCACGTTCCTGGAAGGAATTGCCAAAACGCTGAAAACCGTGCAAGTCATTCAACGCGGCTTGCCTCACCAAGTGCTGAACGCCAAGCATCACGAGAAAGAAGCAATGATTGTCGCCCAGGCGGGTCGCAAGGGCGCCATTACTATTGCCACCAACATGGCGGGCCGGGGTACGGACATTCTGCTGGGTGGTAACGCGGAATACCTGGCAAAGAGCGAGTTTGAGGCCATGGGTATGGATTGGCGCATAGTACCCGAGGAAGAGCTTCAGGCAGCCGTTAACCGTAAAAAACTGCTGACGGACGCCGAGAAAGAGGATGTGCTGGCCAAGGGCGGTTTGCACATCATCGGGACCGAGCGGCATGAGTCCCGGCGGATTGATAACCAGCTCCGGGGTCGGGCCGCGCGGCAAGGCGATCCGGGCTCCACGCACTTCTTCTTGTCCCTGGAAGACGGGTTGATGCGAAAGTTCGGCGGCGACCGAATTTCCGGCATGATGGACATGCTGGGTGTGGATGAAACCATGCCGATTTCCGCGAAAATGGTGTCCCGCGCCATTGAGGGCGCCCAGCGGAAGGTGGAAGCCTACTACTTCGATATCCGGAAAAACATTTTGCAGTACGACGATGTATTGACCGAGCAACGCAAGCTGATTTACGAGCAACGCAAGAAAGTGCTGAACGGCGAAAACCTACGCGATTCCATTATGCACATGGTCGATCAGGTGATGGAGCGCGTGGCAAATACCCATCTGCCCCCTGGCACGTCTCCGGAAGACTGGGCGGATGAGGTGGTGGATGAAATGCTGGCCACCGTTCACGGCATTGCACCCCAATTGGCCCCGGTGATCACCCGAGGCTCACTGACCGGGGCAAGTCAGGCCCAGGTCGTTGAGATGGTTCGCAAGGAAGGGCTGGATGTCTATCAGAAGCTTGAAACCGAACTGAGCCGTATTTCCAAGGAATTACAGGAAAGTCATGGCATTAGCCTGACCGGCCTGGAAGAGGAAACCGATGCCGATGATCCGGTTCTGGCCAAACTTTCACCGGAGAAGGCGGCGGAGTTCAAGCACCCCTTACGGCGAATTGAGCGGGATATCCTGCTTTCCGTGATAGACAACCGCTGGATTGACTATCTGCATAATCTGGACGGCCTGCGGGAAGGTATTGGCCTGCGCGCTTACGGCCAAAAGGATCCGCTGATTGAGTACAAGCGGGAAGCGTTCGAGATGTTCCAGAACCTGACTTATGAAATCCAGCGGGATACGGTGATGATCCTGTTTAACACCCGGATTGAAATCCAGATGCAACGCCAGATGGAAGAACCGATGCTGGAAGGCGAGGAAGTTCACCATACCCAGTTGACCGAAGCATTGGAGCATATGCAGGAAATTCCCGAAGAGCACACGGCCACCACCGTGGTTCCCGCCGAGGAAATCGATTCCGAACCCACGGACGAAACCCGGCCCAAGAAAAAGCCCAGCAAAATTAATCCTTTTTAGGGTCAAGCCGGGTTAATTTACACAGAATTTCCAGATCAGGGCCAGCACACGCCCCGCCGTTATGATTGCCGCGGGCAGGATTGTTCGCCGTCACAACACGTCAATGCGACCCAATGGCAGCGTTCACATTGATAATGCCCGTGTACGAAAATTAAGCGGCCAAAACACAATTCACAAATCATACGGCGCAATCGTTCCTATTATTTTCATTTCCCTTCATCCCGATTCGGTGATAGCCCATTTTATACCGTTCCTTTTTACCGTCCCATAGTTATGCCAGTTACGCTGTGCTTAGTTCCCAACACGCAGCGAACCAACTTGGAGCCCAGGAAATGTAACGAGTTTGTAACACAAAGGCTCAAGCATTCCAAAGATTTTTTCCGAAATGCCGATACCTCTGACAGAGCATTGGACACATGAGGGTTTTCGGTACAATGGGCAGCAACTATTTCCTGAATAACGCAAACCGCATGATTGGCGAAACCGCCCGCTATGCTCGGAATTTCCAGGCGAACGGGCAAACCACATCCGGCAGTAGCCAGACGGATGCCGCCAATTCCGATGCGCTAAGCCAGTTGATGGACTCGTTAAATCCGGTGCTGCTGCTCATGATTTTTCAGATGATGAGCCAGATGTCCACGCAAGGGGGATACGGGCTACCGATTGGGAATTATGCGCCCACGCTTCCGAATACCGGGGGAACAGCGCCCCCCCCGGCGCCAACGCAGAATCCGGCATACAATGCCTTGAAAGACTTGTTTAGCTCGGGCAATGCAAGCTTCGATCCGGTTAATTTTGAGGATAATACCAGCATTCAGGCCAGGTTGGACAAGATTTTCAGCAATCGCAGCCAGCTAGTGCAGGATTTGGCCTATACCCTGAAGTCCCTCAGCCCGGACTCCCCGGAAGCGGCACAGACACAAACCCGCATCACGCAACTGTTGACCCAGGAAGGCGGCAATCAGAGGGTGATTCAGGAGCTGAACCTGTTATGGCAGGCCCAAAAGGCGAATCACCAGATACCGCTGCTGGAAATTCAGGCGGTTGGCGCTCCCAGTGAGGCGCTCAGTGCTCAAATCATTGCGTTAACACAAACCCGTACCGAGCTGGCCCAGGCGTGGCAAACCTTGCAGAACGATACCCCTAAAACCAGCACAGAGGCGCTAGTGGCGCAAATCAAAGCGGACTTAATCAATAGCGTTTATACCGAAGCCCAGTTGGGTTCTTGTCTTAAATACCTGCTGGATCAGGCACCGAGCAGTTCAGTCGAGAAAATTGCCGGCCTGATTTCCGATCTGATGGAAAACGGGACGCTGAACATTGCGCCCTTCTTATACAACGATTATCTGGAGAGGATGCAGCCCGAGCGCAGGGTGATTTTGCTGCATGCCGTGGAAAATTCAGGGCTGAGGCTCGGAAGCGGTAAACCCAACAGCCGGTTCATCGGCTTTATTCTGGAAAACCTGTCCAAGCCCGGCAATGCGCAAACCAAGGCGTTTATCCGGCAATTTCTGAAGGATTTTTACCGGGTTCACGGCCAAAATCAGGATACGCCCGTCGGGTTGTTATTGGCCCAAATCCTGTCGCTAGGCGGCATTGAGATTGATGATAAAGGCCAGCTCGTCTTCCCTGGATGAGATTCGCAATCTGAAATTCTTGTAGCACTGCCATCCGTCCGGTTGAAGACTTACGGAAACCAATGTATTTTCGGAGGCAGGCTCAGGCCTGGGTTAACCCTGGCCTTGCAGTTTGCTCATCAGCATACTGAGCAGCATTTGCATCATTTGTTGAGCGCTCGTGGCGCCGCCGGCTGAAGAGCCACCCATAAAAGATTGCATCGCGCCCATTTGCTGGGCCATTAAAGCCTGTTGCTGCTGCTTTCTTAAGGCTGCCTGCTGGGCAAGGCCGTTGGCCCAGTCCACCACGCTCGACACGCCATCCGGCGCTCTGGTAGCCAAGGCGACCTTGTTGTTTATATCATCCATAAATTTGGTCATTTCCGAGCCGGGCGTATAGGCATAGCCGGTGCCATCCAGCGTACCGATACCGGTAGCCGCAAACTGCGAGAATTGCTGCATGGGAGTCGCGGGCATCATGCCGTAAGGATTCTGCTGATATCCTTGAAGTGCGGGGCTGTATTGGCTCATCGGTAACATGCTTAAACCCTCTATCAATTAAAAATGTAACCCAGCCTAGAAAAATAAAGGAAAAGAAAAAGCAATCAGTTTTATATACTATATATAAAAATTAGAGTGAGATAGAGTTGCTAAAAACATCAAAAATATATCCATCTGGTTACATTTATATAAGAAACATAGTCCCTCATCGCAAGACGTGAAACGACGAAGCAAGCTGCTATGCCGAGACGCACTCATTCAACGGACAGAGGCAGCAGATTGCCGCGCTCCCGTGGGTCGCTCGCAATGACAGGGCATGTTTGTTTCACGATTCAAAATGTCGGGGCCTTGGAATGACAACAACAAGCCCGATAGGCTAACGTGTCGCCAAGGGATAGTGACCTAAGCTTATTGCGCCGTTTTTCCCATAGAAGCCACCAAACCAACGAAACCTATCTGCCCAGTTTCAGCTCTGGATGTGACTGGTTTTCCCGGCCGCTTAACGCCAATGTTGGGTGGTAAGCTGCACCCGACGCACGATTTCCGGCTCCGGAACAGTCAGAATCCGTCCGGCTTCAAATACCTTTTCCCCAGCCACATACACAGCCTGGATTGCGGATGGCTGGCTGGAGTACACCAGATTTTTCAGCGCGTTTTGCCGGGGCTGCATGGAGAGATCGTTTAAATCCACCACCGTAAAGTCTGCCGCATAACCGGGTTTGAGTTCACCAATTGGCAACCCCAGATTACGCCCCCCGTTGAACGTGCCCATCGCAAACATGTCTTCCGCCCGGGTAACCGTGGAATCACAGAATTTCACCTTTTGCAGCAGGCTGGTCATGCGCATTTCCTCAATGATAGAGGCCCGGTTGTTGCTGCATCCGCCATCGGTGCCCAGCGAAATGCAGACGCCTGCCTCCTGCATTTCCTTGATGCGAGTAATACCGTCCCCCAGAAACATGTTGCTGGACGGGTTATAGGACAGGCCGGTCTTGCGGTCGGCCATGCGTTGAATTTCGGAATCATCCAGCCACACGCAGTGAATGCCTACCAACCGCTCGTTCAATACGCCCAGCTCATCCAGAAACGCAATTGGCGGTTTGCCATGCCGCTCTTCAATCATTTGCCGCTCGTATTGCCCCTCGGCAATATGCATATGGAACTTGGTATTAAGCTGTGCAGCCAATTCCGCGCCGGCAAGAATCATGTCGATGCTGGCGCCATGCAGGCTGTGCGGAGCCGGCAGCACATGCACCAGCGGATCATCCAGGAATTCCCGGTGCAAAGCCTCCGTATTCTGCACAGCCTGGTGAATGGTCTCCCGAAAGCGCTTGGGGGCACCGTCCCAGTCATACATGGTGCGAGCCATTACAATGCGGATTCCCACATCCAGAGCGGCCTCAATAATGGCCCGCGCGTTATCGTTGTCCTGATCGTTGATGTAAAAGAAATCGCAAACGGTGGTAATGCCGCATTTCAGCATTTCGCCAAAGGCGAATAAAGCCCCCGTATACAAATCATCCCGGCTCAACCCCTGAGAGTATTTATACAAGGCCTGATCCCGCCAGGTAAAAAAGTCGCAGTCATCGCAAAACCCTTTCAACAGCGATTGAAAGGAATGGTTATGAGAGTTCACGAAGCCCGGCACCAGCATGGCGTCCGAAAATCGGGTCAGGGCAGCTTGAGGCAGCGCCTGTTGCAATTCAGCCACGGGTGCTATTTGGGTGATCATCCCGTTTTCCACCCCAATGCCATAATCCTGAAGCGCTTTGCCTTCGGCATAAATAGTGTCCGCTGAATAAATCTGCATGCGACGTGCCTCTCTTCACCACTGTTTTCGGATATCGTAGCGCCATAAAGGCCTGAAAAAAAGCGGAAATTTCAATTTAAAACTAGGTACCTCGAATTGTACCCGGTATAATTCCGGTGTGAAGGCATAATGCGAATTAAGCATTCCAAGTGGACCCATCATAAATTTCGATTCAAGTGCACTCCGAACCGATAAGGGGCAGTTTTATGCCTGTGATATTTGGCTCTCCGGTTTATACTCCGGCTCCAACCCGGCAACGGCTGGCGCAAAAGCCCGCCTTGCCCACTATTCCTTCGCCCGGTAACATTTCTACCAAAAATCCCTCTTCTCGTGCCTCGTCACAAGCGATTGAGACGGATTCGTATACTTCAGCAGACACACAAAACTCTGTACCGGAACCGGAAGCGACCATACCAAACAGAAGTTTACAGTCCCAGCTAAACATCCTGTTTGACGCAATCCGCCATAACAATGTGAGGAAATTAAAAAAACTTCCGCTTCAGAACATTCCACTCCATGCCCGCAACAAGAGCGAACACAACCGTACCTTACTGATGGTAGCAGCCCAGGCAGGCAATCTGCCCTATATATTAATGCTCTTGTCCCTACGGCCATTGATTAACCTGCAGGATGATCTGGGCAATACGGCGTTGCACTTGGCAGTCAAGGCAGGCCATTGGCAAATTGTCGAAAAATTACTGGAGAAAGGCGCTGATGTGACGATACGGGATTCGTTTTTTCAGACGCCCCTGAAGTACGCTGCCGGACGGGGAAATACCGCCATGATTGCCCTGCTGCTGAAACATGGCGCGCCCGTGGATCAGACTAATAACACCGGCACCACTGCCCTAATGGGAACGGCGGCCTATGGGCATTACGAGGCCACCAAACAACTATTACGCAATCCTGCGGATTCCAAGAATAGAGCGAATCCCAACCTGAGTAACAGCAACGGCACCACCGCCCTGATGATGGCCGCCCGTGAAGGTCATTTCAAAGTGGTTCGCTTGCTGGTACGGTCAGGCGCATTGCTGCACCTTACCAATAGAGAGGGGCAAAACGCCCTTATGATTGCCCGACGGAAAGGTCATCACGACATTGCCGACTGGTTGGAGAAAAAAGCGCGCAAATTCGATTACCACATTGATAAACGGCCGTCCCTGAATCAGTCTCAAATGTTGGTCACTCTGAAGCCTAAAACCCGCGAACCCGAAACAATTATCGGGTTCAAGGTCGATAGACCAATTAGCCAGGTATAGGCTAAGCCAAGTATAAAAGGATTGATTCTTTTATACTTGGTTTTCCCCATCCGTCATCCCCGCGCAGACAAACACCCAAAAGGGCGCACTTTAAAGAGAAATGCCTAAATAATCAGCGCCGGATGGCGATCACTCCGAACAGACAGTCTATTTAAACAGCAGGCTTCCTTGCTTTCCAGGCAAAATAGACCGGCAGGCCCAGCGCTGTCAAACCCAGACCGGCAATGCTGGTAAAGAACTTGGTATGGTAGAAGTCCGTCGCAAAGCGGGCGGCAAAATTGGGAGTGAAAAAGTCGCCGCACAACAGGAAAAAGGCGATAAAGCCGGCCCCGGCTATATAGGCAACCGGAATCGCATAGTCCAGCGGGGTTTTCATGCCCACCTGTTCCGGTATTTTACGCCCCAGACGAATTAAGCCCAGCATGGTCACGATATAAAAAACCAGAGTACTGAAGACAATGTAATCCAACAATTGCCCGTAGGTGCCGGATAACGCCAGACCTGACGCCCAGATGAACTGCATCCACATGGAAAAATTGGGGGAATGGGTTTTGGGATGCACCTCGGCAAACTTGCGGAACAGCAAGCCGTCTTTGGCCATCGCGTAAAACACCCGCGCGCCCGCTAACAGCATCCCGTTCAAACAACCGAAGGTGGATATCAGGATAATGGAGGCCATCAGCATGACGCCCGCACCGGGAAATACGGTGTCCATTGCCGCTGTGGCGACCCGATCTTCCGGCGCAGTCTGTATTTGGGCCAGAGGCAGCAAATTCAGGTACGCCAAATTTGCCAGCAAATAGAGCGCCACCACCGTTACGGTGCCCCACCGAAGGGCCTTGGGCAAGTTTTTGGAAGGCTCCTTGACTTCCCCGCCAATAAAGGTCACGTAATTCCATGCATCGGCGGAAAACAGCGCCCCAACGGATGCAAAGGCGAACAAGGTCAGTAAATCGCCCTTGACGGCTTGCGCGGGCGGCAAGGTCAGGCTCCAGTTGATATGGCCGCTCCAAAGCTGACTGCCAAACGCCAGACCAATCACGATCAGCATGACCAGGGCCAGCACCTTCAGCGTGGTGAACACGTTTTGCAGAATCGCGCCGCTTTTAATGCCGGTGCAATTATACAAGGTCAACACCAACAGCACCCCAACCGCCAGCAGGCTTTGAGGGGAAACGGGAATCACGCTCGAAATCGGTTCCGAGGAAATGGCCGGGACCAACACGCCGAGAAATTTAGTGAACGCCACCGCCACGGCCGCCAAAAAACCGGTTTGAATCACCGTAAGCAACGACCAGCCATACAAAAACGCGGGAATCTCACCCCAGGCTTCCTTCAGGAAGACGTATTGCCCGCCGGCCTTAGGCATATAGGCGGCCAACTTGGCATAAGCCGAGGCTCCCAGAAACGTGAGAAGCCCCGAAAACAGCCAAATCGCCATCAACAATCCGGCAGAGCCTACGGTTCTGGCAATATCCGCAGAGACGATAAAGATTCCGGAGCCCACCATGGAGCCTGCAACAATACAAGCTGCCGAAAACCAGCCTAGCGTAGGCTGGAGTTCCGGTTCATGCGGTTGTGTTTGCGTCTGGTCTTGCGGATACGTCAATACGGGTATTCTTTCCTGTACAACCACGATAATCCCCCTCGATGAAACAAATGATTGCGAATTGGCAGGAAATCCCTAGATTTCCTGCCCGGCTTCCTTGGCGGCGGCCACTTTTTGCTGGTCGGCGCGAATGTATTTGAAGTGACGCCACAGGTACAGTACGCCCAGCACCACCAGTACGCCGACAATGGCGTAATCGAACTTATGCCAGATGGCCCGGAAGGCTTCCAGGTTCTCGCCCATAACAAAGCCAACATATACCAGGCCGTAACTCCAGATGAGAGAGCCAATGAAGGTATAAATTACAAACGGCCAGAAGTGGGCATGCAGAATTCCGGCGGGAAGGGAAATAAAAGTCCGCACCACCGGCAGCATCCGGCAGATGAAGAAGGCCATATCGCCGTATTTTTCGGTCCAACGCTCGGCGGTAATCAGGTCATGCTCGCTGAGCAGCAGCCATTTGCCATGCTTCAGCAAAAAGGAACGACCACCCACTTTGCCCAGCCAGTAAGAGGGCAACGAACCCAGCACACAGCCCACGGCACCGGCCAGCGCGGCCAAGTGGAGGTTCAATTTGCCCTGCTGCACCATAAACCCGGCATAGGGCATAATAAATTCACTGGGTAGGGGAATATTGGCCGATTCTATCGCCATTAACAAGGCGATACCAACGTATTCCAATGAGATGATGGTATGGTGAATAAAGCTCATCACCATTTCGAGCAAAGTGTGAAAGAATTCCATGAACCACTCCTATTGAAATGCCCTGACTTGGGGTGGGTTAACGGTTGAACAGATTCCAGATGCCCATCAGCATGCCGGAAAACAGGAACGTCAGCGGGATGGTGAGGATCCAAGCCCATAAAATATTACCAACTATACCCCATTTTACCGCAGACAATCGTTTTGTGGCGCCTACGCCCATAATGGAAGACGTAATGACATGCGTGGTGCTGAGCGGAATGCCCCAATGGCTGGCCACCAGAATAATGGTGGACGCGGTGGTTTCCGCCGCAAAGCCGTGAATCGGCTGTAACTTCAGCATTTTATTGCCGAGGGTATGAATAATCTTCCATCCGCCGCTGAGCGTTCCCAGCGCAATCATGGAGGCGCAGGATAAAATCACCCACAACGGCACATGGAACTCGCCGGAGCTGGGGAAAAACCATTCCGGAAAATGCACGCCGGGCATTTTACTGAAGGTCAGCAGGGCCAGCGCGATAATCCCCATCGATTTTTGAGCGTCGTTATTCCCGTGGGACAGGGCCATAAACATGGCCGATAAAATCTGTAGCTTGCCGAACAGCCGGTTGATTTTGTGCAGATGCACCCGAAACACCAGCCAGATCAGGCCGGTCATAATCAGGAAACCCACCACGAAACCCACGACCGGGGATGAGAACATGGGGGTGATGATTTTCGTCATCACCACTTGCCAGTCGATATTTTGGATCCCTTGGCCGCTACCGAAAAACGTGGCGCCCAACAGGGAACCGATCAGCGCGTGGGAAGAACTGCTGGGCAGACCCCACCACCAGGTCAGCAGGTTCCAGGTGATACCGCCGACCAGCGCGCACAGCACGATGGGCATGGTGATGGCATGGGCATCCACAATGCCTTTGCCGATGGTTGCGGCCACTTCAGTGCTCATCAGCGCACCGGCGAAGTTGAAGACCGCGCCGAAAAACACGGCCATCCTCGGGGTCATCACCTTGGTGGCGACCACGGTGGCAATAGCGTTGGCTGCGTCGTGAAAACCGTTGATGTAATCAAAAACCAGGGCCAGCGTGATAATAGCCAGCAACATTATAAAATCGGGGCCGAATTCCATTGACTCGCGTTACTCCACTGTCTGTCGCTGTAGGTCGCTAGCTGTGCTTCAGGATAATTTGCAGGGCCACGTTGGCGGCATCCCGGTACTGGTCGGTGACATCTTCCAGCATCTCGTAAATATCCTTGCGCAGAATCAGCTCCCGCACATCGGCAATATCGTGAAAAGAGCTGGCGATCAATTGACCCAACACCACGTCGCCCTGGTCTTCCAACTCGTGCAGGATGGCAGCCTTGGCATTGACGGTTTTGGTGTTCAGTTTACCGGAAAACTCCTTCAGCACAGCGGACATGGCCTCGGCCTGACGCTCGATGATGGCAACAAACTTGTCAAAGTCTCCGTTGAACGGGTGCATGTTATGGGTCAGCATGCGAACGGTGATTTTATCAATCAGCTTGGGGATATGATACAGCACCACCGCGAATTGCTGGATATCCTCGCGATCGAACGGCGTAATCAGCGTCCGGCAGATTTCCTGGGTAATCATTTCCAGGGATTTCTTGGCTTCGCGCTTGGATTTACGGATGCCTTCGGAGGCTTCCCGAATGGCGGCTTCATCCTGCCGCTGTTCTACCATGGTTTTCAGCAGGCGGCAGCTCTGGTTGGCATGGCCTTCCAGATCCATCAGCATTTTTATGAACTTTTCTTCACGGGGCAAGAGGTTAAACATGAGGCATACACGCTCTTTGTCACATAATTGTCATAATTAAGGCAGGGAACATGTGCATTTTAAGATCAAGAACGAGTGGGAAATCAAGGAGGTCTTTGCAAGTTGCAACAACCGACTTTGATCCAAACATCGGTTCAAGGTCAGGGCTTAAGCCGGAATTTAAGACTGATACTCGGGCTCCAGTGTTTCCAATAACCGTTCCTGACGCGGCATCAACTTCTTCAGCAAAATATGCCCCAGGTACAGCAGCGGCGTAATGCAGATGGCGATAATAAACTTCCAGGTATAGTTGCCCATTGCCAGTCGGAACATGTCGCTGATCTGCATTTGCCCCCAGAAGGCGATACCGGTGACGATGATGGAGTCAAACAGCTGGGAAATCACGGTGGAGCCGGTAGCCCGCAGCCAGATGAAACGGTGCTTGGTAACGGATCGAAACATGTGGAATACCTGAATGTCCAGCATCTGGCCAATCAGGTAGGCGGTCAAGGATGCGACGAACATGCCGGTGTACTGAGTGGCAATGGTCATAAACACCGGGCGGGGAATGAAGGTTCCGGCATCCACCGGCAACATGCCCCCCACGGATAGCAGCAGGAAGGTGAGGAAACACATGCCGAAGCCCACCCACGTTACGAAGCGGGCACCCTCCTTGCCGTAAAACTCGTTCAGCAGATCGGTAAGGATGAAGGTGACCGGAAAAGGGATAATGCCTGCGGACAGCAACACCGGGTCTTTTAAAAACGGCAGGCGGAACGAAAAAAGCATCGCCCCTGTGAGATCCGCAATCACCAGGCAGATGACGAAAATGGCCGCCATCCAGACATAGATTTTATGGGCGCGGTCAAACTTCTTCCAGTTCAGCACAGTGAGCGGTGTCCTTAAAAATCAGGGAAACGGAGAGCCGGTTCCTCCTATTTTGACACCAATTTTCCCGGACAGGCAAGAAAGCGGCCTTTACCGCTCCTGGCAATTCTGCCCCGAGTCCTGGCCGGCCCCAAGTCCGCATAGTTCAGCGGAATTCCCATGCGTCAATGATGAGGGACTCAACGTATCCGGTTTACTGGTTATGGAACTCCCTTTCAGGCCCTCTTTTGTGTACCTTACAACATTTTCCACCATGTTTTCTTTAAAATATGCGGAAATAGTCGCATTAAAATTGTCGCTATTCTGTATTGAGGCGCTATTAACAACTTCCCGAGTTCGCCATACCAAGGCATCGGCCAGCGCACCCGTCTGCATCACTAAACTATCCACCTGACTTTGAACGGCCGGATTATTCAACAGGCCACTCCGCAGAATATCCTGGTACTGTTTCACATAAGGCCTTAGAACCGGACCCACTTTGTCAGGATCTAACGTCCAAATTTCAGTACCGGAAGCATAGTCATTAAAACCTAACATCAGCGAAAACTTATTGGTATCGTATGTTTTCCCTTCAAAACGGATTGACGCTTGTCCGCTTTGTAGAGCCTCTTCCAAAAGCTTTTGCCCTTCCGCCAAATAATGGCCCTGGTTGGCCAATTTCAACAGCTCGCCAGCCTGGTTTTCGGTAATGAGCCCCTTTGCCAGCATATCTTGAGTCCGGCTTACCAAAACAGAGGCCAGTTGTTCCGTTGCGCCGTTGGCGCCTGCCACTTCAATAACGGATATGGTTTTGACCGGATTGGATAAGTCCTCCATGGATACCGAGGGTAATTTGGCAGGATCAAAAAGAGAGACACCTTTAACGGGCAAGGTTGCCGTCTGGGTTCCCGGTGGCGAATTAGCGACTTTAGCGGTGGGGTGGTATTCAATTGACGTGCCAAATGTCTGCCATTGCCCGTTCAGCTCACTTGCCAAATAAGATAGTCCGGCTAAACAGGTGCCTACTAATACCAGCCCGATAATGGCATATTCTGAGGTAGTATTGCCGCGACTATGATTCTGTATCAAGCGCATTTTTTATATGGGTTCCTTCTTTTGATTTTGAGGGAATCCGGACGGCTAAAGAGCCCTTTACTGTTCTTGGCAATTCCGCCCGGAATCCTGACCGGCTCCAAGCCCGCATATTTTAGCGGAGTTTTTATCTGTCAGGGACGAGGTGCTTGTCTTATCCAGACTGGTGGTCAGAGGAGCCCCATCCACATTCTCGGCAAAATGACCGGCAATAATGGTGTTCATGTTGTCCTGGTCGCCACGCAATACGTCTTCGGAACTCCAAACCAACGCATCGGCCAGCACACCAATCTGAATAACCAAATCCTTCACCTGTGTTTCCACTTCATCATTGTTCAGTATTCCCCCTTGCAGAATCATGTGATATTTTTCCGAAAACGGTTTTAAAATCGGACTGGCCAACTCTGGATTTAACGCCCAGTTTTCCTTCGCTTGAGTATCGCGCTTATATCCCACCATGCGCTTCGTAAAATCCATCGTCGTATACATTTTTCCTTCAAACATTACCGACTTCTGTCCAGTCCGCAATGCATCCTCTAAAACTTTTTGCCCACTAGCCAGGTAATGCCCTTGGTTTGCCAATTCTATCAGTTCGTTTGCCTGGTCTTTAGTAATCAGCCCCTCAGCCAGCATGGCTTGGGCCCGATTTGCCAAGGCAGCAGCCAATTGCTCCGTGGCACCATTAGCGCCCGCCACTTCAATAATGAGTGCGATTTTTGCAGGAGTATATATATCATCCGAAGATATTAGTGG
>JAJQJM010000077.1 GCA_021323475.1 Vampirovibrio sp. | reverse complement strand
CAAAGGACAAGAACTGCAGAGCAAGGAATCTGCCGAGGAGAAAGAGAAAAAACGTTTGCTAACCCTGCAGTTGCAGCAAATTGGAAAACAGCATCAGCTTAAAAAGCCGACGGGCGCCGGCAAGGGTATTCTGGCTTAAGATCGTCTATCGCAACGATTTTTGACCGGCCTGCAAGGAAACGGAACCCAACATCAAGGTTTCCGAGCTGACCTGTGCGCATCCGACGGCTTCAAATGCCTCTTTAAGCTGAGCGGGCGTTAAAAAATGCTGAGTGGATTCCGACAAATACTGATAGGCTTGGCTGTCTTTCGCCAATGCGCCGCCAATCAAGGGCATGATTTTAGAGAAGTAAAAGTTCATTCCCGGTAGTAACGGGGTGGGGCTGGTATCCAGATTGACCATCCAGCCGCCGGGTTTGATGACACGCCGCATTTCCCGCAGGGCTTGGGGAATATCCGTTACGTTCCGCAGGCCAAAACTGATGATGGCTGCATCGAAATAATCATCCGGGTAAGGCAAGGCCAACGCGTCGCCCTGCGTTAGAGTTACATTTGGCTGGTTTTGGTACCGCTGCCGGGCGTGGCTCAGCATATTTTCCGAGAAATCAAGCCCGTCCACCGTTCCCCCAGCGCCAACCAACGGCAGCAGATAGCCGATTAAATCGCCGGTGCCGGTACATACGTCCAAGGCTTTCATGCCGGGCTTTAACTGCAATTTGCGGCAGGCGGCATGTTTCCACTGCTTGTGGAAGCCCATGGAAATCCAGTCGTTCAGCGTATCGTAAGTGCCGGCAATGCGATTGAACATATCCTGCACCTGCGACGCTTTATTTGTACTGCTCTGGCTGGGATTGGGCAGTACGGATGAAAGGGAGCGTTCAGTCATAATGGACTATTGTGACACGAAGAGAGCGGTATGACGATGCCGGAATCGTGTTAGGACGTGAAAGGCGGATACGTGACCTTGGGTGGGGTGATGGTGCCATAAACAACCTGGTTTTTGCCCTGTTTTTTGGCTTCGTACAGGGCGGCATCCGCTTTTTCAATCAATTCGTAGGCTTTGGCATGCTCAGGATCCAGTTGAGCCACACCCACACTGATGGTGGCGGTCATCGGGTTGTCCGGCAAGCAGAACACGGTATGCTCAATCATGGCCCGCAGACGCTCCAGCAGTTCATAGGCGTCAATTTGTCCGGTTTCCGGCAGGATAAGCGCGAACTCTTCGCCGCCGTAGCGGGCCGGAATATCCGATTCCCGCACGTTGCTGATAATCAATTGGCCCAGTTCCTTCAAAATGCGGTCGCCGGTAGGGTGGCCGTAGAAGTCGTTGATCTTCTTGAAGTCGTCAATATCGAACAATGCCAGGGATAGCGTGTTGCGGTGCCGTTTGGCGCGGGCAATCTCAGCGTCCAGTTGGTGATTGAACTGGCGGCGGTTGATTAATCCGGTCAGCGCGTCCGTGGCGGCCAGGGATTGCAGTTTGGAGACCCGACTGGTGGTGGTGCGTACCAATGAACCCACAATGCTGCCGTAATGGCTCAGCGCTAAAACCACCGGCACCAGCATGAGTATGATTTTAATGCTGGCAGACGCCATCGGGAAGGCGGTGGCGGTAAACCCAACCAGCATCGGGTAACCCATCGGCAGGGTAATGGCATACACCAGCAGGAACATGATTAACATAACGCGGGAAATGCCGTTGTGTCCGAATAACTGGGCTTGCAGCAATATCACCGTAGATAGCAGGAGGATGCCCAACTGCCCGGACAGCAGATAGCTCAGTATGACCACGCCGCTGTTTGCCATCGGCAATAGCAGGCTGAGCTTTTCCATGGTCAGGTTGTCCATCTTCGCATGGCGCTTGAAAGACCTCAGGCTGGCTTCATTCACCAGTAAGAAAAGGGCCGTTAGCGCCGATATCAGCCCCAGACGCAACCAGGGCATAGAGGCAGCCTCCTCGCCTGGAAAGCGCAGCGAAAGCAATAGCATGACTTCATATGCAATCAGGGCGAAACCAATGGTTCGGTTCAGTCGAAAACCTTGTTTCAGATGGGTATGAAGCATGGGTCAGCCTCCTTTCGGCGGCAAAACGATAGACTTAAGGACGTTTGGCCTCAACGGGATTTTTACTTTCCTTCAGCGCGGCGTCAATAATCTCCATCCGGCGGATGGCCTCCAGCCCGATGGTATTGCCAATCTCGACACCTTTTGCCTTTTCGTAGTATGGACGCGCCGTTTCCAGCTTGCCCTGGTTTTCGTACAAGGTTCCCATGTTGAACAGGGCTCGTTGGTCGTTGGGCGTAATTTTCAGGGCCTGCTCATAGGCCTTTTGGGCGGCATCAATACGCCCGGCCCGCTGCAGCACACTCCCTTTATTAAAGAAATACTGGCTGTTGCCGGGATCCAGCGTGGTTAGTTTATCGAAGGTCTGGATGGCCTTATCGATGTTGCCGCTGAACGCATAGGCCGTAGACAGGCCGTTTAGTGTATTCAAGTGCTGCGAATTGATTGCAAGAGCCTTTTCAAACGCGGTGATGGCCCGGCGGTAATCGTGCATGGTCAGGTAGGCAAAGCCGATGTTGCTTTGGGCCTCAACCAGCTTCGGGTTTTTGGAAAGCGCGTTCTCAAAGCGTTTGATGGCTTCTTTCAACAGTTGCTTTTGGCCGTTGCTGTTGCCTTTCTCATTCTGGACCTGGGCAATCTGAAAGAGTTCGACTCCCTTGTTATACTCCACAGCGCCTGCGGGCAATGCGGAGTCTGCGGCAGTTTCCTGCTTCGCCGGCTTGGGCGCCGCTGTTTTGGGTTGGGCGTAAGCTGCCGGCATGGCTGCGCCGCTCAGGGTTACGGTTGCCGCAATGCCCAGAATCAAGGTGAGCAGATTACGGGATGAAAAGGCTTTTGGGAATGACATAACGAGTGAAACAGGTGCAAGCATGGGTATTTAGACGACCTCCGTCCAGGCATCATGATTATTTAAGATATCACGGTTCAATTCGCCTTCGCTGGAGGCGACCAAGGCAGCCACCGTGCAACTGCTCATTACATTGACCACGGTTCTGCACATATCCAGCACCCGATCCAGCGACCACAGCAATGCCATGCCGCCAGCCAGGTAATCCATCTGGAATTTGCCGATGCTGTTCAGCACGATGGCTATGGTAATCAGCCCCGCGCTGGGGACACCCGCCGCCCCAATGGAGGCGATGATGGAAAACAGGATGATCATGCCGAGGCTATAGGCGTCCAATTGAATGTGGTAAGCCTGCAGCAGAAAGATGACGGCAATCACTTCAAACATAGTGGTGCCGGTCTTGTTGATGGTTGCCCCGGTGGGCAGCACGAAACTGGCAATCCGGTTGGAGACTCCGGCTCGGCGTTCCATGCAGGCGATGGTAATGGGCAGGGTGGCGGAACTGCTGGCCGTACCGAAGGCCACCATAATCGCTTCCGAAATGGCCCGGTACAGGTTGGTGAAATTGATTTTGGCGAATACTTTCAGAATGAGCGGGAAAATCACCAGCATTTGAATCAGCAGGCCCGCCAGAATGGTTGCGGCGTAAAGCCACAAATCGCTGAAAATACCGACGCCGGACTTGGCAACCGTGGTAAACGCCAGCGAAAATACGCCGGGAACCGCGAAGATCATGACCCAGTCGGTCAGCTTCATGGTGGCGGTGAACAGGGCTTCAAAAAAGTTGATCAGCGGTTTGCCCGCTTCGCCAATGCTGGCAATGGCCGCCCCAAAGAACAGGGTGAACAGGATAACCGGCACCAAATCCGCATTGGCCAGGGATTCTACCGGGTTCCGGGGAATCATGTTGAAAAACAGCGTTTGCAAATCGGTATGCGGAGCCTGTTGTAACTGCTGAATCACGCTGGAGACATTGGCCTGAGCCAGCAGGTTCTGCTGCAGATTCTCGCCGGGTTGCAGGCCCAAGGCAAGTCCCGCGCCTAAAAACGCGCTAATGGTCATCAACAGCAGAAAGTAAACCAGCACCTTGCCGCCCATTCGTCCCAGTTGCCGGGAATCCCCCAGGGAGGAAACGCCCACAATCAGGGAGCTGACCACCAACGGCACTACCACCATGGTGATGAGTCGAATGAAGAGTTGGCCAACGATGTTGAAAAACTCATGGATAAAAAAGTAGGAGTCGGGTTCCGCAGCCAGGGTAGGATACGGCAGATAAACGCCCAGAATCACACCCAGCAGAATAGCCACCAAAATATGCCAGTGTCTCTTCGTACCCAGTCCCAACGCCACCAGAATCAACCAGAAGGCTTTCGCTCTCATTCACAGGTCCTTAAATTTATAGGGAAGTTTGTCTTCTATTATATGTTAAGACCACGATTTCTGGCGTTTGTTGCAGATGGGTTTCAATGCTTACCGGCGTTTGCCTTTTATTTTGATTGCGGAACTGAGCGCATCCAGCGCAATATGCAGCAGCGAACCGAACCAGATACCGGTGCCAAGCCAGAGAATATCCCGCAGGTGGGCATGGGCGAACCTTAAAATGTCCTGACGGGGAGAAATCGCAGAGAGGCCGCCCCAATGGGCCAGCGCCAGCAATGCAGCGGTGTAAAGTAACGCCACAGCGGCTGCCAGATAGAGTAACCGCAGCCAGGACGCGAACAGGATTCCATGAGACAGGCCCGAACGGTGCTTGACGGCCCAATGGTAAGGCCACCAGATGAACCGAAGCAGCCCCCAACGGTAAAAGGGCCGGCTGCGAGTGTCCAGGTCCGGGCTCAGCCAGAAGCCGCCAATAAACGTGCCTGCCGTGACCAGCGCGGAAATCCACAGACTCCATTGGAATCCCCAGCGGCAAATCATCCAGACCGGCGGTAAAAAGGCCAGCGTGACCCATTCATGTGTTTTTCCCGATGCCATACTCACACTGTAGCATAGGAAAAGCGGAGGGATTTACGGCACTGGTAGTGGAATTGGCATATTGCGCCATTTTGCTTTGCGCTATAATAAACGCCTGAAGAAAACCCTATATATAAGTTCGAGTGAGGAGGGTGTATCCCATGGCAGCCGCTACCCAAGCGAATCCCCAAAGCCAGTTTGAAATTAAGCCCGGCAAGTTCAGCGGGCAATCCCAGTTTTTGAATTACATCGGCGGACAATGGGTTCCCGCTAAATCCGGCAAAACCTTTGAAAGCAGAAACCCGGCGGATCCTTCCGATTTGGTTGGCGTGTTCCCTGCCTCCGGCCCGGACGAAGTGGAAGCGGCGGTAGCTGCCGCCAAGAAAGCCTTTGAAATCTGGCGCTTAACCCCGGCACCGGTCCGTGGTGAAATCCTGTTCAAGGCCGGCCAGATTTTAATTGAGCGCAAAGAGCAGTTAGCCCGTGAAATGACCCGCGAAATGGGCAAAGTGCTGGCCGAAGCCCGTGGCGACGTGCAGGAAGTAATCGATATGACCTTCTACGCCGCTGGTGAAGGTCGCCGGATGTTCGGGCAAACCGTGCCGTCCGAACTGCAAAACAAGTTTGCCATGTCCGTGCGGGTGCCGTTGGGTGTAGTGGGTTTAATCACCCCCTGGAACTTCCCGATGGCGATTCCCAGCTGGAAACTGATGCCCGCCCTCATTTGCGGCAACACCTGCGTACTGAAACCCGCCAGCGATACCCCGCTGCTGTCTCATCGTCTGGTGGAAATCCTGGAAGAGGCCGGTGTACCTAAAGGCGTGGTCAACATCGTCTACGGTTCCGGTCGGGAAGTGGGCGAACCGTTGATGGCCCATAAAGACGTGACCCTGATTTCCTTTACCGGCTCCACCGATATCGGCCGCCGGGTAAACGAAGCCTGTGCGCCCAGCTTTAAGCGGGTCTCCCTGGAAATGGGCGGCAAGAATGCCATCGTGATTATGGAAGACGCTAACCTGGATTTGGCCGTGGATGGTGTGCTGTGGGGTGCATTTGGTACTTCCGGTCAGCGCTGTACCGCTGCCAGCCGGATTATCGTGCACAAAAACGTGCATGCCCAGGTGCGGGAAAAGCTGCTCAAGCGCATCGGTGAGCTCAAACTGGGCTACGGTCTGAACAACGATGTAAAAGTCGGCCCGGTAATCAATGAATCGGCCATGAAAAAGATTCTGGAATACATCGAAATCGGCAAGAAGGAAGGCGCTGAGCTGATTGCCGGTGGCGCGCGCGATGCCCAGGCCGGTTCCGGTTGGTTTGTGCAGCCCACCTTGTTTGATAACGTGAAATCCACCATGCGCATTGCCCAGGAAGAGATCTTCGGGCCGGTCACTGCGCTGATTCCGGTTAACGATCTGGATGAAGCCATCAAAGTGGCCAACGGCATTGCCTTTGGTTTGTCCACCGCTATTTACACCAAGAACGTGAACAACGCCTTCCGGGCTATGCGGGACTTGGATTCCGGCTTGTGCTACGTAAACGCTCCCACCATCGGGGCGGAAGTACACCTGCCGTTCGGCGGCACCAAGGAAACCGGCAACGGCCACCGGGATGCCGGACAAACCGCTCTGGACGTGTTCTCCGAGTGGAAGAGCCTGTACGTGGACTATAGCGACAAGCTGCAACGCGCTCAGATTGACCACGGCGAATAAGATTACTCAACCTCAACTCCATTGGAAAGCCTTTCAACCTGCGGGTTGGAGGGCTTTCCGCCTTAGCACGGTCCGGGGTGACTCCGCTTGTTTCAAGGCTGAAACCGGGCTAAGATATCGCCATTGTGATGACTTGTTGGAGAATTTGCCATGCCGACCGAAACGCAAACCCCCTTGAAACGCATTTATGTGGAAGATATTGGCCAGCACGACGGCCAAACGGTTACGTTGCAAGGCTGGCTGTATAACAAGCGCTCCAGTGGCAAGCTGCACTTTCTGCAATTGCGGGATGGCACCGGCATTATCCAGTGTGTGGTGTTCAAGGGCGATGTTTCGCCGGAAGTGTTTGAGGCGGCCGATAAGGTCAGCCAGGAATCCAGTATTGAGGTCACCGGCGTGGTTCGGGAGGACAAACGCTCTCCCTTGGGCTTCGAGTTGGGTGTAACCGAGTTCAAAGTATTGGGCGAAGCGGTGGATTACCCCATTACCCCCAAGGAGCACGGCGTGGCCTTCCTGATGGATCATCGCCATCTGTGGCTGCGTTCCGCCCGTCAAAATGCCATTATTCGCATTCGGGCGGAGATTATTCGCGCGGTGCGGAATTATTTCGATCAAAACGGCTTTACGCTGGTGGATGCCCCCATTTTTACCCCCAACGCCTGCGAAGGCACCAGCAACCTGTTTGAGACGGATTATTTTGAAGAGAAAGCCTACCTGACCCAAAGCGGCCAATTATATATGGAAGCCGCCGCCGCCGCATTCGGTAAGGTTTATTGTTTTGGCCCTACGTTCCGGGCGGAAAAATCCAAGACCCGCCGCCACCTGACTGAATTCTGGATGGTGGAGCCGGAAGTGGCCTTTATGGATCTGTACGAGGATATGGATCTGGCGGAAGACTTCGTGTGCTATATCGTGGAGCAGGTGCTGAAAAACCGCCGCCCGGAACTGGAAGTGCTGGAGCGGGATATCAGCAAGCTGGAAGCCATTAAGAAGCCCTTCCCGCGCATTACTTACGATGAGGCGATTGAACTCATTCGTCAGCACGGCCCGGAAGAGGAACATAAAAATTTCCCCTGGGGCGAGGATTTTGGTGGTGACGAGGAAACGATTATTTCCAGCCAATTCGATCGCCCGGTGTTTATTCACCACTATCCCACGGAAATCAAGGCGTTCTACATGAAGCCCGATCCTGCCAACCCCAAGTATGCCCTGAACGTGGATATGATCGCGCCGGAAGGCTACGGCGAAGTTATTGGTGGTGGTCAGCGGGAAGACGATTTGAACGTGCTGATCTCTAAAATTGAAGCCCACGGTCTGCCGATGGAAGCATTTGACTGGTACCTGGATGTGCGTAAATACGGCAGTTTTCCCCATGCCGGGTTTGGTTTGGGTATTGAACGGACCGTCAGCTGGATTTGCGGCCTGCACCATGTGCGGGAAACCATTCCGTTCCCTCGCTTGATGGATCGCTTAAGCCCCTAGAGAATTTGTCGCAGCCGCCGGTTTCAAGCGGAACGGATTTTCCGAGTCTTGACTTGCCTGCTTTCTCCTGTCCAGAAGGGGAAGCGGGCTCGCGCTCAGGTTCCGGTGAATCCGGCCGCTCAAATCCATGGCAAAATTCGCCACTGAAGCCTTCAGGTCCATTTATTCCAGTTCAATTAGGCTCTTGGAATATGTTTGCAAATTGTCTTCAGTTGAGCTTTCAGGGATTTTACCAAAGGGTTTTCATTTTTAGGAGCTTGTTGAGCCGCTTTAAGTGCCTTTTTAGCGTTGCGTCGCCTTTTGCTCAGCTCTTCAGTTGAAAATCTTTCCCGGATTGGCTGATGTTCTTGCTCAAACCTTTCCAACGCGGGAGGATGCTCCATCCTGAATGTTTCCATCTCTTCCTCAAAGGCAGTCTTTTTAGCCGCTTCAATTGCTTTCTTAGCCTCGTCATGCCTTCTGCTCAGCTCTTCGGTCGAAAACTTTTCCCGAAGCGGCTGCTGTTCTTTTATAAATGTCGCCCACTCGCTAGAGCTACCCATAATTAATTTTCTATAATCCTGATAGGCTTCTTGATAAGCGTTTAATTTGCGTTGAAGCTGGCGGACCGGATTCCTGTGAGGAGGAAGCGGTATTAAACCCTGCTGGCGATGTGCTTGTAATCGCCTTAGCGCTTAGCGTCAGGCTATTCTTCTTGTAATCATATTTATTCTCCAGTCTGTAGACTGTCGAGGGGTCTAGTTTTCCCTTTGCCTTTTCAAATAAATCTTGATCGGCGATGGTTGTCTTATATTTTTTCAGATCCTTGAATGTTTCAAAGAGAGGCTGCCATTCGAGTTCCTTCGCAAGTTCTTTTGTCTCATGGGCTCTGTCTTGCAAAGCGGTTACTCGAGCTTCACGAGCTCTGTCTTGAAAAGTCCTGAATTGGAAAGCATCTTGTCGAGATAGTGTATATGAAGGGGGGAGTATAGAGGTAGTTGACATTTGTCCTCCAAAAAACATTCACGGGCGTATTAAAAACGCTGCAGCAATTTTTGTGCCGCCGTATAAAAAGCCTTTTTGCGACTTTTTAACTGGGCGTTGATGGGTCGGGTTTTATCGAAGCGTGGGTTGATACCGTTAAAACGGGCCTCTGTGCAAAATTTTTACGGATGGAAGTATAGAGTGAGTTCGCCCGCTACTGCATGTAGAGGGCTTGCAAGATATGGGCCGATTTCATATGGATAGGGGATAAGCCCAAGGGAGTGGGAATTGTATGCTGATAGAGAGGAAGGCTTAAACTTTTTCCGATTTGTGTCGATAGCCTGATTGCATGGACTGCATGCGAATTCTGAAATCGGAAGCGAACAATACCAGCGAGCTTCCACCAGATTGAGTGAGGCCGGACCCCAGAAGAGAATGGAATTGTAGAAGATATGCCAGCCCCCCGTAGACCGAAGAAAGTATTGGTTCAGTTTGCCGTAGCCCTGGTGATTGCGGTGGTTCTTGGTATTGGCGCGCTGGTGGTGGGTTTCAGCATTATTAACGGCGTTTCCAGTCAGGCCCAAAAAACCCAGGAAGATTTGCTGAAAGAAAAACAAAAGCTGGAAGACGAGAAAAAACGGCTGATGGCCGAACAAGCCAGCCTGGATTCCAAGCCCAGAACGTTCAAGGTTGTTCAGGCGGTGGCGGATTTAACGCCGGGCCAGCCTATTACCCAGGAAATGGTGACGGTGGTGACGCTGGATGAGCGCCCGTCCACCGGCACACTGAATATGTTGTCCCAGGCGGTGGGTAAAATTGTAAAAGCCCCGATTATGAAGGGCGAACCGCTGGAAATGAACAAACTGCTGGATGCGGGCGGCTATGTCACGGTTCAGGACGGTATGCGAGCCATTACCATTAATGTGGATGCCATCGGTGGGCTAAACGGTGCCCTGATTCCCGGCTCCCACGTGGATGTGCTGACTACCGTTACTAAAAACGACAGCAGCGTCACCCGGACCTTGCTACAGAATATTCAGGTAGTTTCCGTGGGCAATAGTAGTGGATCGGGAGCGGCCAAGCCTGCTACTGCCGGACTGCCGGTTACGCTGATTGTAACCCCCAAACAGGCGGAACTGTTGACTCTGGCGAACACGCTGGGCGCATTTCACCTGACCTTGCGTAATTTTAACGATAAGCGTACCAACAGAACGGCGGGTGCCGATTTAACCGAGCTGATGACCGGACTTTCTCCCGCGGTGATGGGCAAGGCGATGCCGCCCAGAATGCCCCAATTACCGGCCGGCGGAAATGGCTTCCATAACGTGAACTATTCGCCGGACGCCATGAACTTGCCCAGCCCTTCGGCGGCTGGCCCTAGCGGCTCCAAGTTCAGCATGCAGATTTATCGTGGTACTGGTACGGAAACCGTGGATTTCCAACAGTAATGACAGGCAAGGAAGTAAAAAGGATGAAACCATGAGTGGGAGACATGGAAAGCGGCTAATACCCATTGCGATGGTGATTGCCCTGATGGCTCAGTTGGCGCCGGTAACCTTGTTTGCTAACGGGCAAAGCTGGGCGGAGAATAATCCAGGCCGCAAACTAAATGGACGCCAAACGCTGAAGCCGGTTGTTAAATTACCTGCTGACTCAACTTTGGCAGAGACATCCAAAGCGGAAGCATCCAAAAAAACCGCTTCGCCGGATTTAACGCCTGTGTTGACCATGCAGCAATTGGATGAAAGCGAGAAATCCTTCAAAAAGTCTGCCGCGTCCGATGTGTTTCCCACCCATAGTAAAGCGCTGCAAGGCAGCGTCACCAGTATTCGGGTAACGCGTGGACGCTCCCAAATCGTCAAGTTTGCTCAGCCCATCATGCGGCTTTCCATTGCGGAGCCCACCGTGGCGGATATCGTGCCCTTGTCCCCGGATCAGATTATGATCAACGGCAAGCTGCGCGGCGTTACCAGCCTGATTGTATGGGATGAGAACGGGCAGGAAGGCATTTTTGATTTATACGTGCAGAACGACACCAGCGAATTGCTGGATGCGGTAACCTCCATTGCGCCCAACGAGAAAATCCAGGCGCGGGTCACGGATGATTCGTTCATCCTGAGTGGGCAGGTGTCCAGTTCCGTTATTCTGGATGAAATCCGCAAGACGGCCTCTGCCTATGGTTTCCGCGATGACAAGTTTATCGACCTGACCGATACGCCGGTTCCCCAGGTCATGCTGGAAGTGCGCATTGCGGAAGCAAACCGCAGCACCGGTCGTCAGTTGAAGACTGCTTACCAGATTCGTTCCGCCACCGGGGACTTTAACCTGGTGCGCCTGGCGAATGCCCTGGATAGCTCGTTTTTAAGTAGCGTTAACCGGGCAACCGCCGGTTTAACCCCGAACGCTCTGGGGCCGATTCAAGTGTCTCAGGCCGCGAGCAATGCGGGCGGTATTACCGGCGCCATCAACCCGTTCCGCAACTTCAGCGTGATGTGGGATATGCTGGAAACCAGCGGCAAGGTGAATACCCTGGCCAATCCAACGCTGGTGTGTACGCATGGCCGCACGGCCAGCTTCCTGGCCGGTGGGGAATTCCCCTTTGTGGGTTCCGTGGACCAGAACGGCAGCCCGGTGGTGCAATACAAGGAATTTGGCGTAAAGCTGAACTTTACGCCGTGGATTTCCATCAAGTCCGGTCGTATTGAAATTAAAGTGCAGCCGGAAGTCAGCAGCCTGGATTCCTCCAGTTGCGTCAGTGGCGCTGCCGGTAGCCAGATTTGCGGCATCCTGAAGCGGGCTACCGATACCACCGTGGAACTGATGGACGGAGAAACCCTGATGATTTCGGGTATCCTGAGCCGTGAAGAGCAAAACAGCTTTGCCAAAGTGCCGTTTATCGGTAACGTCCCCGTGCTGGGCAATATGTTCAAGAACGGGAACATGAGCAAGACGGATCGCGAACTGGTGGTGATTATCACCCCCCATATCGTCAAGTCTTCGGATTACGGAAGAGTGCTGGGCGCTGCCCAATAACCCATAGAGAGTGAGCCATGTCTGAAAATCTCACAGTTCTGATTATCGATGAGGATCCAGCGGTCCGGGCCATGATCCGGAGCGTGTTTGAAGGCGTTAACGGGCTGGAGATCCTGGCAGAAACGGACAGTCTGGTCTATGGCTATGAACTCATCCGGCAGAACCGCCCCAAAATGGTCTTTATGGATTTGCGGAGCGAGCCGGGCAAAACGCTGGAAATGGCCGGTCGGGTTTCTGCGTATTTTAAAGAAGTATTGATGGTGGTTTCCGGGCATGAAATGAGTCTGGATACCATTAAGGCTTGCATGGAGGCCGGGATCCGGGACTTTTTGCAGCGCCCGTTCACCGCGTCGGATGTGCGGATTGTATTTGAGAAACATCGGCAGGCATTGATTGCCGATAGTGGCATCGGCGATCGCACGGGCCGGATTGTTACGGTGTTCAGTAACAAGGGCGGCCTGGGGAAAACCACCATTGCGGTGAATTTGGCCCTGGCCCTGTCGGAAACGGTTGGCAGGCCGGTGGCGCTGGTAGACTTGAACTTGCAGTTGGGTGATATTACCACCTTTTTGGATGTGGAGCCCAAGCAAACCATCGTGGATATTGCCCGGAACATCGGGCGGGTAGACGCGGCCTACCTGGAAAGCTCGCTGGCGCAGTATACCTGCAAAAACGGCACGTTATACGTGATGGCCGATCCGTTGCATGTGGAAGATGCAGAGGAACTGACGGCAGACCAGATTAATGCGGTACTCACCGTATTGCGGGCCACATTCGAGTATGTGGTCATTGATACCACCACCTCCTTCGATTCCAAAACATTGGCGGCCCTGGATTTGGCGGATCATATCCTGCTGGTGTCGATGGTTAACCTGCCCAGTATCCGCAGCAGTCAGCGACTGTTGAACCTGTTTGAGCGACTGGGCTATGACGAGCAGAAAATTAAATTGATCGTTAACCGATACATGCCGGGCGAGGAAATTACCGTCGAGGACGTGGAAGATACATTGGAGCATCCGGTGTTCTGGAAAATTCCCAACAGTTACAACGTGGTTATGACGGCCATCAACCGTGGTATTCCAATATCAATGGTAGAAAACAGCAAACCCATGGAAAAGAACTTCCTGGATCTGGCGCATAAGCTCAGCGGCGTGTTGTCCGGTGCTGCCGGAAACGGCCAGACGGTGGCGGCATCGTCCAAGGGTAAAGAATCTAAAAGTATTCTCGGCGGACTCTTTGGGAAACGCTAGGTAACGGACAAAAGGACAGGATGCGGTTATGTCTTTACGGGATCGCTTAAAAAAACCGGGAGCGGGGCCAGGCGGTCCGCTGCCTGGGCTGCCACCAAACATGCCCGCGCAGGATACCCCAACATCGTCTAATTATCCCAACCTGAACGGCAATCAAGCGTCATCCGCACCGGCCCAACCCGTTGTTCAAGTGCAACCGGTGGCCAACCGCGAAACGAATCATAATGTTCAGCCCAAAAAGGGCGACCGCTTCGAGGAGGTGAAAACCAAGGTTCACACCATGCTGGTGGAAAACCTGAACATCTCCCCCACCGATGAAATCGGCAAGGATGAAGTGACCATTGCCGCCCACCAGTTTCTGGAAAAATTGCTGAACAGCGAAAAAATCCCGATGGGGACTTCCGAGCGGAATATCCTGGTGCAGGAACTGGTTGAGGAAGTGGTGGGCCTGGGGCCTTTAGAGCCTTTGCTGCGGGATCCGATTATTTCGGAAATTATGGTGAACGGCCCCAAGAACGTATACATCGAACGCAACGGTAAAATCCAGAAAACCAATGTCGTCTTTAAGGACAATGCCCACCTGATGCACATTATCGAGCGGATCGTATCCGCCGTGGGCCGTCGGGTGGATGAGAAAACCCCGATGGTGGACGCCCGCCTGAAGGATGGCTCCCGTTTTAACGCGATTATTCCCCCGCTGGCGCTGGATGGGGCCTCCATCTCCATTCGTAAGTTCAAGGCCGATGCCGGAACCCTGGAAAAATTGCTCGGTTGGGGCTCCATGACCCCGGCTATGTCGAAAACGCTGGAAGCGGCGGTTCGTTGCCATTTGAATATTATTATCTCCGGTGGTACCGGTTCCGGTAAAACCACCATGCTGAACTCTCTTTCGGCGCTAATTGCCCCGGACGAGCGGATTATTACCATTGAGGATTCGGCGGAATTGCAATTGAAGCAGGAACATGTGGTGCGCCTGGAAACCCGCCCGCCCAACATTGAGGGTGAGGGCCAGATTACCGCCCGCCAATTGCTGATTAACTCCCTGCGGATGCGCCCTGACCGGATTGTGGTTGGGGAATGCCGGGGGCCGGAAACCCTGGAAATGTTGCAGGCCATGAACACGGGCCACGACGGATCGCTCACCACGCTTCACTCTAACACGCCGCGTGACGCCATTTCCCGGATTGTGACTATGTGTATGATGAACGACAACCCGTTGCCGGAAAAAACCATCCGGCAGCAAATTGCATCCGCCGTGAACTTAATTGTGCAGGTGAGCCGCTTGATGGACGGTCAGCGGAAAACTACTTCTATTGCCGAAATTACCGGCATGGAAGGCGATATCGTGACCATGCAGGAAATTTTCAAGTTTGAGCAATACGGCCTTGATGACAACGGGCGCGTCATCGGCAAGCACGTGGCTACCGGCGTTCGTCCCCGGTTTGCGGAGATTTGCAAGGCGAAAGGGATTGATTTGCCAAGCGATATTTTTGACAAGGACGAGTCTGGCCCGTCCACGCCCCCACCTCCAATCCCCAAGCTTTAGTGTGTCCGAGGGTTGACATTGACGCTCGAAGGTAAGACTCCATGAATCCGATGGTTTCCCTGATGTTTCTAGGCGCTACGTTGCTGCTTTCCGCAGTAGCCATCGGGGTTGCCGTGTTTTTCTTTCAGCGCTACAGCAATCCGGAGCCATCCCTGCTGCAGCAGCGGCTCATAGGAATTAAAAGCAAGCAGAACTCGGAAACTAATTTTGAGGAAAACGAGAAGTATAAAAAGCTGGCCCGGCTTTATAAAGAGGCCGAATACAAGAATGAAAACCTGGGCAAGAAACTGGAGCAACTTGCCATCTTTCGCGCCGTAAAGCTGCGGTTGCAACAGGCGGGCATTCGCACCCCGGCGGATAAGTTCTTTATGAACAACATGGTCATTCCCATCGTGTTATTGGTCGTATTGGGGGTGGTTAGCGGCTTTTTTATACTGTCTCTGGCGGGGCCGGTGGTGGCGCTGTGCTCTTACTTT
>JAJQJM010000192.1 GCA_021323475.1 Vampirovibrio sp. | reverse complement strand
TGGGATGGAACAGCGTCAGCAAAAATCTGCAATCGTTTTGAAATATGCCAAGCGTCGTTTTGATGGCGGTAACGAATGTGACCTGATTAAAGCCATTGAGCGTCAGCAGGATGTGGATCAGTTGAATCGGGCCTACAGTGGCGCGTTCACCAACCTGAAAACCGGTTTTACCGCACCGTTGAATCTGACTCCTCAGCCTGCGGCGGCGGCTCCCCAGGCAGCTCCGGTGAAGTCGGGCAAACGTTCCAAGGTGATGGAAGCCGCAATCCGTGGACCTTTGCAGGTGTGTATCGGGCTGGTGGGTATGCTGACGGCTGGCCTGGCGATTGTGACCTTCCGCCGTTCCCGCAACGAAGTGATGCTGGAGCAAAGCCAGATAGTTTTCAACGATTGCGTGAAAGCGTTCCGGCAAGGCGTATGGGAATCGTTCACCACGCCGGTTCGGGTTTTAAAAGTAGCGCTGGCTAAAGATTAATTCCAATCAATCGATAGAACCATTCAACAGTCCACCAATTGGTGGACTGTTGGTTTTTACAGGAGGAATAAATTCTTGTTTTGTTTCAAATTTGAGTGGGTGATCGATAATCACCCTGGGGGGTGATAAAACGAAGACCGAAAAAATATATATTTAAAACATAAGCAACTGAGTGGGTTGTTTGTCGAGTAGATTTTAAAGACAGATGTAGTAGGTAGTCCACACCATAAGTAGAAGGATGATGCTGATGTTGAAACAATTCGTTGCTCTGCAAGTTTGGGTCGCTTCCCGTAAACTGAACGCCAAAAAAGGTCAGTCCTTGGCCGAGTATGGTTTGATTCTGGCTCTGGTAGCCGTATTTTGTATCGCGGCCCTGCAATTGCTGGGTAACAACATCACCCAGATGCTGAACGGTTTGGCTTCGACCATCGGTGGTGTGAACACCAGCGCCGGCTAATCATCACAACCGGATTTATCCTGAAATGTCGCACCAGGCAGGTTCCATCCCTGGCCTGGTGCTTCTTTCCGGAGACAAACTCTGTCTAAACGGAGGCCAATTTAGAAATGTTAAAGTATCGTAACGGTTTACGGGATTCAAAACGGAAAAGAGGCCAATCTCTGGCGGAATACGGGTTTATTCTAGCCCTGGTGGTCGTGGTCTGTATTGGCGCCTTGCAGTTGCTGGGCCAGAACATGGGCACTATGTTTAACGGGCTGGCGGGCAGTATCGCTAGTGTAATGACCGGTTAAGCACGAGTCTTCATTTAGGGCTGATTGTCCGACGGGAGGTTTTGGTAAAGCCGATGAGGGAACGTTTCAATGGCGTTCTTGCAAGGGATGGGCCTGCCTGGAAGGGTGAGACGTGTCCAGCAGTGGCATCAGGGTTTCAGATCGGGACAGGGATTGCCTGAATATGCCACAATTCTGGCGTTGATTGTGGTGTTTTGTCTGGCCTCACTGATGTTGTTTGGTAATAATATTTCGTTATTTATGGTGAACATGGGCAATTACCTTGGCTCCGTAAGTACGGGATGATCACGGACGTTTCAGATAGGCGACAGACGCCGCTGAGTGCCGGTTGCCTTCCGAAAAAACCTGTCCTGAAAATCGAAATGCATGCAGGGACCGACGAATCGGATTTGACAATGCCATTCGGTTGTAATTATGATAGGTGAGCAACCCAGCGTGTCGGGGTGGCGGAATGGTAGACGCGCACGTTTGAGGGGCGTGTGGAGAAATCCGTAGGGGTTCAAGTCCCCTCCTCGACACCACTAAGACCAGAAGTTTAGCTCTCGGCGAGGACAAAAGGAAGCTTCTGGCTCGATTTTGAGACTACAAAGAGACTGTTATGCCCTGCTCATTTAGAGTCCAATGGCCATTATCCCCAATTCATCAAAGGTAGAAAGCAAAAACACTTGGCTTGTGCAGGCGGTAAACGTTGCCTTTCGCTGTAATACGGTGGGTAATTGCTTAGGGTGGGGTGCGCTGTTTTGCATGTTTATACCTCCCTTGGGTATGTTAGGCTCTGGCATCTTAATTTGGGTATTACCGTGGGTGGTTCCCCTCATATTGTTGGTAAACCTGGTTGTCGGCTTAATGCTGCTAGGAACGAAAATAAAGCAGGGCGCCTTGCCTGATTTTGATATATCCAGCGCTTCATTTACACAAGGGATAGTAAGTACAATCTTGTTTTTCAGTGGAAGCGCCTTATTTGGACTTTTATACTTCCTACTGATTTATGGTGCAATGCACTCTCCGGGTTAAACACTTTAGCCTCCTCGGAATCTTAAAATGACGAAGCTCCCATCTATAGCTGGGAGCCCCATCGGGTTTATTATTGGCAGCAGTTAGGGCCGCATTCGCACGGATTGCAAGTGCAAGACTCGCATTGACACTGTTCCGTTCTACCGGACTCCAGTGACAAGCCGCTCATCAGTATACTTAGCCAATGATTCATTGTGTTTCACCTCCTTTCTGTGGGATACATTCATCCAGGCAGCTCAGGATAGGGCAGTGGTCAACGCTTCCTTTCCCGGAGCAGGCTTCGGTCAGCTCGCTCAAAATGCTCTTCATGGCCCGCAGGCTTTGGATTTTAGCCTCTATGTCCTGAATCTTGAGTTCCGCCAGCTTCTTAACCTGGCTTGCCGACTGACTGGCATCCAGTTTAAGGGCCAGCAGTTCTTTTATTTCCTTCAGAGAAAAACCAAGTTCTTGAGCCCGTTTGATGAACCGGACGCGTTTGACATCCTCATCCGCATACAGCCGGTAGCCGGTCTCAGAGCGTTCCGGCTCGGGAAGCAACCCTTCCCGCTCATAATAACGCAGGGTCTCCGGGTTGACGTTTGCCCGTTTGGCAAGGGTTCCAGACTTCAGTGGGCTCATTGGTTATCCTCCATACTGGTACTATAAATCCTGTACCTTAGTACGGAGTCAAGCCTTGCGTATCATGACAGCGAAAAGAAACACCTTCCCCGATGGAGAGATGCTTTATCGATATCGATTGGCGGATTGGACGACTGGCAGGCAGGCTGTGCTAACGACGCCTGCCCTTATTGCTGTGGAACTCGGTGGGTAACGGCCGATCCGCGCCTTTCCCATGAATGGGGACTTCAATAGCCGACTGGCCGGGGTTTTCCTCAGCGGTAAGAAAGGGATCATCCGGATCCAGATAATTATCCAGGTGATCGCCGGCAGGTAAGCCATGTTGACTTCTCGGTGCCGGATCGGAGTCTTGCTCAATCAACTGCCGAATGCTTTCCGGGGTATCTTTGTCCAGGTTGTAGTCATGATGATCCTTAGCCATCGGTGTACTCCCTTTCGTTTCTTACCGTTCTCTATTGTGAGCGCATCCCTGTTTTCAGGCTATTCCCTACGCTGGCTAAGTTCTCCGGCGTCAAACGGCTAGGCAAGCCCGGTCGGTTTTCCCCGGCAGGCTTGTATTCTTATATAATCAAATTAGACTGTTGTTTTAAAACGGGTGAGGGAGCATGCATCAGGAAACAATACCCGTCTTGCGGGAAATGCTGCTGATATGAGTGCGATGCAAGGTAAAACCAGGTACACCTTGCTGGGACCGCCGGGGTTGTCCGGCATCGTGTTCCTGGGGCTGTTTTTCATGGTGTTATTCGGGCAGCAGTTGGGCAACATGTTCAATGTGCTGTTCGATAGCGATTCCTGCTGGCTGATTAAAACGGGCGTATGGATCATTCAACATCAGGCGCTGCCGGGACATAACCCGTTTGCGGGAGCTATCCCGGAACTCGCTCAAATTCCCATTGTTTGCTACCAGTGGCTGTTTGAAGTCCTACTGGGATTCTTTTACCTGGGATTCGACCTGCCGGGAGTCGCTCTGTTTGTGGCCGCCTGCTTTGCCCTGACGTATGCCATCATGACCTTATGGCTCTATGACCGGGGTTTTAAGGCGGTGCCGGATATTATCTTCAGCGTCTTGTTCAGCATTTTAACGCTCAAATCATACGCGGTAGCCCGTCCGGCCTTGATGACCCTGCTGTTTACCGCTGTGCTGTTACGCCTGTGCAGCGGCTCTTTAACGGAAAAGCAACGCTGGCTGATTCTGCCGGCCCTGTTTCTGGTTTGGGCCAATATGCACCTGGGGTTTACGGCTGGTCTGCTGGTACTGGGAGCTTTTGCCATTGAGGACGCCTGGCGGCAGAAAACCTGGAAGCCACT
>JAJQJM010000076.1 GCA_021323475.1 Vampirovibrio sp. | reverse complement strand
CTCGTTTTCCGTTTGAGCGGTGGAAAAATCTGGCCCGTCCCTTTTCGTTAATCTCGATTGGCCTGCTGTTGATGACCATGTTCATGGGCACCACCGCCAGTGGGAGCGAACGGCACTACGGACATGCTGGCTTCCAGTTTGAAAGATCTGGCGCAACAGCTATTAGCCTCTGGCGAAATCAGCGAATCCGGCAGTAACGCGCTGCTGAACCTGGCCAATATCGCCCACCGGCAAGCGGCCATTGCGCGGTTAGTGGAAGATGTCATGAGCACAGGCGGAGAGCATACTGAGGGAGCATTGGTTTCCACCATACATTTTGAGGGAAAGATATACAAACTGGACGAATTTGCCGGGCTTATCGCCACCGGCACCGCCAACGCGGATGGCACGTACCAGTATGGCCCTGAAATCGCCAAGTTCTGGCAAGCCTACCAGGACTTATGGCCCGCAGGCGCCATGACCAACCCCACCGCAGCGGGCATTGTGGATGTGTATGTGCATGAAATCGCCAACCTGGCCGACAGCAACCGGGTGGTCATCAGTAAAATGACCACCGGTTACGGGGGTACACCGGAAACCTACCGGCAAACCCAGGCGGAGTATATGCAAAGCATCGGCTATGACAACACGGCCACGCTTCTGAAAAATAAGACCGGTGCAGCCATTACTCACAACGATTCGGCTAAAATCTGTACCACGGGCGGAAACTATGATTCCGGCCAGCAATGCCATTAGCGATTGCTCGTTAATGGACAGGCTTGGCTTTCCAGATACCGGGGGGCACCGCTAAATCTGGAAGCTGACGTTTCTGGGTTTCCTCGTTCACATCGTGCTTGGAATGGCCGGGTGGGCAATTGAGCGCGCCATCGCAGTCATCCGGCGGCTTTATGTAACGGTAATGGCCGATTTCATTGGCCACCGCCGCCGGGGTCGCATCCGTCGGCGCGGGGCCAAGTTGCACATCGCCCACCGCGTCCAGCCATGCCGGGGCGGTCAGCACGTTTCGGCGAGAGTCGTATGTATATTTTTCCTTGCCGGTCAAGCGAGTCAGTGTTATTCGTTTGCCGAAAAAGGGTTCAAACCGGATTTCTCCTTGGGGCGTCACCTTCCATTGGCCGACCAATCGCCCCTCCGGTGTTTCGTTATCCAGCAAATGCCCATCCGGATGCAAATAATACTGCCGGGCCTTGGTGGGGCCGCCGTTCCGACTGGTATCCACCCGTACATCCAGGTGCTTATTATTCAACAAAGGCAATAAACGCGCCAAATAGTGGGCTTCAGTCCGCTCACCCGGTTTAAAACCAATCACTGGCTGACGGTTGGAGACATTGGTCGCCAGGCCATCCGCCTGTTGAATACCCGCCTCGTTCAGGGCGGTGGCAATCCGCTGAACATCTTCATCCCCGTAGTCAAACCAGCCACTGTGGCCACCTTCCAGGTAAACCCTAGCTCCCGCCTGCCGGTAGAGCGCAATCAACGCTTTCATTACCCGGATGCGATCCGCGTAAATCCGCCGCGATTCGGCATCCGCGTTATGATCTCGCCGGTACTGCACGGCCAGCGGAATACTGTCCGGCTCCAGGTAAACCACCGGGTGAATCTCCGTGGCCTTCACGAACTGATGAATGAGATCGGCGTTGAGCCGGTTGTCCTGCAAGTAGGTCTCGTAATCGGCAAATCCGCCTTCGGATGATTGGCCCAAATCCCGCATGGGAATAGCATACACCACCAGCTCCGGCACCTGCCGGGCCTTGGCGGCGGCCTTCAGCACTTTATTCAGGATATCCAGGTTCGCGCCCACGCGCTGATACTGATCCAGCCATACCGCATGCGGCTGACCGTAAAGCAGGTAGCTACGGGTCCAGGTAGGCGCAAACAGGGTAACGGCACGAGGGCGTTCCGACCAGGTCCAACCCAGAACCAGAAACAGTGTGGCAAGCCCGAATATCAACAGCAATGGCTTCATGCGGCGAAGCGTCATGCGCCGCCCAGTTTGTAATGAAAGACATACGCAACGACCATGCCCATAAAGGCCCCCACAATCACCTCAAACGGTGTATGCCCCAGCAATTCCCGCAACCTGTCTGGCACCTGACCCTGGCGTTCCATATAAATGTCCTCGGTAATCCGGTTCAGGATGCCCGCCATGCGTCCCGCCGCCCGCCGCAGACCCGCCGCGTCGTACATCACGATGACCGCAAACCCCAATGCCACCGCGAACATGGGGGAATAAAACCCTTCAATCAGGCCGGTGCTGGTGGCAATGCAGGCCACCAACGCGCTGTGGGAACTGGGCATGCCGCCCGTATGCACCAGCGTCCGGAAATCCACCGGCTTGCGAATCGCCCAATACACAAAGCATTTAATTACCTGCGCGCCAATGGCGGCCGTCGCGCTGGCGGTAATAATTTCCAAACTGGTATTGGCAATCGTCATAATAAACTTATTCTAAACCCCAATCTCTATTTAATGCGGTTGGCGATAAAACCGACCAGTGTTTTTAATATGGAAGGATTATACCCGGCAGGCATACCCTCTGTATCATCCAAAAGCGCCAGGGCTTCCTGCGACAGGCGAGCCACCATCTCCCGCGAAGCATCCACCCCGTAAAATGCAGGATAGGTGGCTTTTTCCTGAAGCTGATCCTTTCCGGCCGTCTTGCCCAATGCTTCAGACGTGGAGCCGATATCCAGCAGATCATCCACAATCTGGAAGGCCAGGCCCAGCTTCTGGCCCAACAAGGTAAAGCGGTTCACTACAGACTCAGGCGCTCCGGCCAGTTTGGCCCCGGCCCGCAGCGAAAAG
Source organism: Vampirovibrio sp. (assembly GCA_021323475.1). Classification (GTDB taxonomy): domain Bacteria; phylum Cyanobacteriota; class Vampirovibrionia; order Vampirovibrionales; family Vampirovibrionaceae; genus Vampirovibrio. The sequence goes on along the minus strand of JAJQJM010000076.1, from coordinate 12,663 downwards.
CGGAACAGCGCCCCGGTTTTGTAGGTGTGAATATATTCCAGAATCTCCGCCGTAAATGGTTTTCCCTCGTGCTGAATGTCCACGTATTGACCGTTTACCAGCCCGCGCACACTGGTCACCTCGGAGAAATCACCAATCACGTCCAGCAGTAACCGGGGCGAAACCCGCTCATTCAACGGCGTTTCCCTGGAAATCAGGCCAAAGGCCAGCGCAATGAGCGCATCCCCGGCCAACACGGCGGTGGATTCCCCGAAGGCTTTATGCACACTGGGCTTTCCGCGTCGCAAGTCGTCGTCATCCATGCAGGGCAAATCATCATGAATCAGGCTTTGGGAATGGATCATCTCTATGGCGCACACCGTGGGCAGAATCTGCTCCAAATCGCCTCCACATGCCTTGCAGGCTTCAATCGCCAGCACGGAGCGAATGCGCTTGCCGCCGTCCAACGTGCCGTAACGCATGGCTTCCCACAGGCCGGCCGCCTCCGAAGAGGAATCATACGCCTCCCGATCCAGATAACCGCTCAGGCGCGTATTAACCATCTGGAGCGTCTCGGCGAAAAGGGTTTCGTAATCGGTATTTTCCAACAGGTTGTCCGTTTGCGGAGCGGGGATTTGGCTCATCATAAGGCTCACATTATACTGACTCAGGCAGCGCTTCATCAACAGAAAGCCCCTGATTGGCAGCATAAAAAAAGTTAGTCATCCTCATCATCCCGGTAATCGCAATCCTGATCCGCCTCTTCGTCGTGGGGTTCATCCGTTTCCAGCAGACTGACCTGCTGCTTTCGGGTCCGCCGGGACGCATCGCGGTTTTTCTCTTTCAAACGCAGAATTCGCACCGACTCCTTCCCCTTGCGATCCAGTTGCTTATAACCGAACTCCTGCTTCTGGCTGGTGCTGTTGGCTTCTTCCTTATACAAACGCGCTTCGGCCAGCATGTCCAGATAGCTCTGGTAGCGGCTTTCGGCAATGGACGCCAGGTTCTCCCGCACCGCGCACCCTTCTTCATCCACGTGCAGGCAATCCGAGAACGCGCAATGCTCCCGGTACGGGGCAAAATCCCGCATGGCCGCCTCCAGTTGAATCGGCAGCACATAGGTGAACTTCAGGTTGCTGAAGCCGGGCGTATCCGCAATCAGGGTATCTGGGCTGTCATCAAACAGGGACAACAGCTCCACATGACGGGTGGTATGTTGTCCTCGGGCGATTTTTTCGGACACTTCCCCCACCCGCAATTGCAGGTCGGCGTTCAACGCGTTCAGCAGGGAGGATTTCCCGCTACCACTGGGACCGGCCAATACGGTAATATTGCCCTCGGCCAGTTCCCGAATCGGCTGCAAGTCCGCCAGATGGTTGACGGAGGTAAACAGCACCCGGTAGCCCAATTTGCATTCATAAAGATCGCGAATGCGGGCCAATTCCTCATCATTCTCCGCCAGGTCAGCCTTGCTGATGCACAAGATAGGCGTAATGCCCGCCAATTCAATATGAGTGAGGTACCGATCCATCTGGTTCGGGTCAAAAATCGGCTCTCGTAAGGAATACACCACCAGCACCCGATCCACGTTAGCCAACTTGGGTCGGGAAATGGAGTTCTTGCGCGGCAGCACCCGGTTAATACGCGCGGTACCGGCCGCCGCGTTCACGCTGTCCAGCTCCACGAAGTCGCCCACCAGCACATCGCCGCCCTCTTTCTTGATCAGGCCGCGCAAAGCGCACTCAAACAGGGTTCCCTCCGCTTCCACGTAGTAGAAGTTGGAATGGTACTTCCGGAGGCGCCCGGTCAGTGTATTATTTTGCGGATTGTCGCTCACGGGCAACATTCTCTCAATTTGTGCTCCCAATTGGCGGAAGCCTGAATCACGGCATTAAACCGCTCCAGTGATACGTGATGATCATGATCCAGATTATACGTCAGGCAATGACGGTAATAGCGTTCCAGGGTAATTTTCGGCAATCGGCTGCGTTCCATGGCCGCCTGCATACCCTGTTTGAATGTCGACGCGTCACTAAAAAAGCGGTTCCTGGATTCTCGCAATGATTGATTGATTTGCTGAAGCGCGGCCGGGTTCAACGTCGCCCATTCCCGGTTGGCGACCCATACCGCAAACACAAAGGGCAAACCGGTCTTTTCCTTCCATAAGGTCGATAAATCATAGCAATAATAGCCATCCGAGCTTTCACCCTGCGCTAACCGGCTTTCCCGCATCATCAAAGCGTTATCGCCAATAATCAAGGCATTGCCGGTCTCCGTCAATGCCTGCCGGTAATCCGCAGCGTCATACAGACGAAACCAGCGCCGCAAATCCTGGCCGGTGGCCTCCTTCAGCAAATATGCCAACAGCATGACGGACGTTTCGGAATCGTTGGGCACACTGATAATGGGCATATCCAGCATATCCGGCCCCTTGGGCTTTTTGGAGAGATACAACACGCTTTCCACCGCGCCCGGCGAGCTGACGGACAGATCCTCCAGCAACACCAGCTTGTCCCTGTTTCTCAGGTAACAGGCGCTGGAAACCGGGGAAAGCTCCAACTCGCCGTTCAGCATCATGGCGTTCAGCCGGGCAGGTACGTCATACACCAGCTCCATGCCGGACATGGGCTGATAATCGGAGTAAATCGGGACGGTATTGACGAAGGAAATCGCCCCTAAGCGGGTCAACGGCTTTAAGTTAGACAGGCTGCTCGTCATAAACACGGATGATATTGTAGACGGTATCCCGTTCTACCGGGATTTTACCGGCTTTGCGGATCATATTCACCAGTTCGGCCTGGGTCAGCGCCTGAGAGGTATCGGTTCCGGCGGCGTGGGCGATTTTTTCCTGCACCACGGTACCGTCAATGTCGTCCACCCCAAAGCTCAGGCTGACCTGGGACAGTTTTTCACCAATGTGAATCCAGAAGGACTTGATATGCGGGACGTTATCCAGCAAAATCCGGCTGATGGCAAAGTTTTTCAGGTTCTCCACCCCGGTCAGCGCGTTGGCGGCATCCACCGCGTTGTTGTCGTAATAGCAGTTCAACGGGATGAAGGTCATGAAGCCGCCGGTTTTATCCTGCTGCTCCCGAATGGCCAACACATGGTCAATACGCTCTTCCGGGGTTTCACCTAAACCCGCCAGCAACGTGGCGTTGCTTTGCATCCCCATGCTGTGCGCCAAACCGTGAATGCGCAACCATTCCTGTGCCGGGATTTTATCCACGCAGACCAGTTGGCGTACGCGCTCTGCGAATACTTCCGCCCCACCGCCGGGCAAAGAGCCCAATCCGGCTTCTTTCAGGATGGGCAGCACTTCCTCGACCGTCATACCTTCCAGCTTGGCGATATAATCCAGCTCAACGGCAGTCAGGCCCTTGATGTGCACCTTGGGGAAATTCATTTTAAGCGCCACAAACAGATCCCGATAGTATTCCAGTCCTTGTTTGTCATACAGGCCGGACACCACGTGAAACTCGGACAAACTGTCCTTAATGGGGTATTTATTGACCTGCTCAATTACGTCATCCACGCTCATCACGTAGGCAAACGGCGATTTTGGACCTTTTTTGAAAGAGCAGAAGCGGCAATTGGCCTCGCAAATATTGGTGGGATTAATGTGGAAGTTGTGCACCCAGTACACATAACCCCGAACATCAGACGGTGTACGGGTAACCCGGGCCGTATCCGCCAGAATGCCGATAGCCAGCAAGTCATCGGAGTTATAAATCTCAACGGCTTCCTCACGGGTAATACGCTCGCCTTCCAGAATCTTGTGATAATACCGCGCCAGCGGGTTGGAGGGTCGCGTAATATAGTCTTCAACCAGTGAGGGTGCCATGCTCTGTCCTTTTCGCTTGGGATCTTCTCGCTCGTTCCTATCTTCCAATAAACGAAATGCCCCTGCAAGTTGATCGATGAACTCAGCCAATGCCTGTTTAAAAGCGCTAAAGACGGGACCAGTAAAGCCGAGCCCCGCCCTTATCTGCTTTAAGACACTCAGAAGCACCTAAACCGTTCTATCCAGCCTTGCGTCATTCTTGCGCAAAGCGCCTTGCCGTCGCATTTGCTTGATATCTCTTGAAAATTCCCGCAGTGTCGTGGCGTCATGATCGGCATTGACCACTTCTATCGGTTCAATGGCGCCCAGTTTGGCCGCGTTGGACATCTCAATACCCGGTAAAAAACTTGCCATGTCATCCCCCGATGGTCATTATCCCTGTTTGCATAAAAAAATAATTTATAAAAATGTTGCTACCTGACTTGCCTGAAACATGAATATAATTTTCTGCTTTAAAAAAGCCCCTGCCTGAACAGGCAAGGGCTTTCCGGTTTTCACCTAGGCACCGTCAGCCAATCAGGCTTAAGCCCCCCGGTTTGATATTGTAATTCTGTTGGGCCGGCTGCCCGTTGGGAGTGGGCGGAATACCGACACCTTGCGAATTGGTGCCCTGCGGTTTTACCTTATGCCCGCCACTAGTCTGACACTGTCTAAGGCCGCACGAAGCCGAATTAAACTGAACACCTGACATAACCATCCCCCTATGCTTGCTTTTGAGACGACCACTCACTGAAATCGTAAAAAAGACGCTATCGTAATCCCTGTACCTTTTGAAATAAAAACAGCTAATATGCGGAAATTGCCTATTGGTAAGGATTTGTTCTTATGATTGTTTTTATAATTAATAAATATAAAGACAAGCGCGCACTTTACAGAAGCGGATGCGACAATATTAAAAACAGGTTACCTGCCCTTACAGTACCTGAATCTCAGAGTGATCGGCGAGCAGAAACTTGTGGCTTTCCTGGCTGGTTGGGGATTTGATAATGCGGCATCCCTTACCCAGCAGGCTTTCCTCAATGCGTCCCGGCACCGATTCAATATGGCACTCTTCCAGCAGAACGCTGTTCTCAATATGGCAATCACGCAGGGTGCAATCATCACCGACGCTGGTAAACGGCCCGATAGTGACATTCTCCAGTCGACAATTCCGGCCGATCATCACCGGCCCTTGAATAGTGGAATTGCGAATGACGGCGCCCTCGTCCACATGCACATCACCGCTTAAGCGGGAGGCATTATCCACGTCACCTTCAATCAGGTAATTCATGTACTCGCCCAGTACCACGTTATTGGCGGCCAGCAGGTCGTCTTTTTTACCGGTATCCAGCCACCAGCCGGTATGAACACGGGAATGCACCACCGCCTTATCTTCAATCAGGCGCTGAATGGCATCCGTAATTTCCAGCTCACCCCGCCAACTGGGCTGAATACGATCAATGGCGTCAAAAATCTGCTTGGTGAACAGGTAAACGCCCACCAGCGCCAAATCAGATTTCGGCTCTTTCGGCTTTTCCACCAGACGAATCACCTGCCCGCTACCGTCCAGTTCCGCCACACCAAAGGAAGAGGGGTTTGGCACCTGTCGCAACAGAATCGACGCTTCATATTTGGCCTGCTGAAACTCGGCGATATGGCTGCCCAAGTCGGCGTTAATCAGGTTATCGCCCAGATACATAATAAAATCGTCGTCCTGCAAGTACGGCTTGGCGATTTTAACCGCATGGGCCAAACCGGCAGGCTCATCCTGCAAGATGAAAGTCAGCTCGGCATCGTCCTTTTTCCAGCTTTGCAGCGATTTTTTTATGGCCTCGCCGGTTTCCGGGCTGATAATGATGCCAAAATCCCGAATTCCACCTTGATACAGGCCGTCCATCGCATAGTGCAGAATCGGTTTGTTAGCCACCGGCACCAGCTGCTTGGCCATTGCATAAGTCAACGGACGAAGCCGGGTGCCCTTGCCTCCCGCTAAAATCAGCGCTTTCATTGCAGGTTTTCCAGCTTGTGCGGGCATGGGCCACTCATTCCTTTCCAAAAATCCACCAGAGCCAGCCATTGAACACAGGTCGACGCTCTCATTTCCGAACGTTCCACGGCGGTATTCATCCCCAATTTTACTACGGAACGCAGCATGCGAAACACGGCATACAGCCCAATCGCGCATTTTTGCGGCAGACTGGCGTACATAAACAATACCCGCATGCGGTTGCGGTGGAAATAATACTGGGTGGGAAGGCTCTTTCGCCCGGTAGTGGCACCTTCTTTATGGAATACGCGGGACTGGGTCGCAACCGTCAACGGAAATCCAGCGCGGGCGCAGCGTAATGAATACTCCCCATCTTCGAAATAAAGGAAGAAAGACGCGTCCATCAAACCCACGTTGCGAATGGCGGAAAAGGGAATCAGCATACTGGCCCCGGTTAAGGTTTCCACGGGCATACCATCGGTCACCTGACTTTCCCGATAGCCTTTGGCCCCACCGGACCACCAGTTAATGCGTGTGCCCACCTGTTGATAGGAGCCGTCCGGGTACAACAGCAATGAACCGGCCAGCCCACCGGTCTTTAGAGCCTCTCGCACCAGTGGTGTCAGCGTTTCCGGCTTCACCACCGTGTCATTGTTCAGCAGCCAGATAAAGGCATCATGTTCTGATTGCCGCAGCGCCCATCCAATACCCAGGTTATTACCCCCGCTGAACCCCAGATTCTGCGGGGAAACAATCAGATGAAACTCGCCCGGATTCGTCGTCAATCGAGCTTGTAGGCGGTTCACGGAATCATCCGGCGAGGCGTTATCAATGACCACAATCTGAAAATTTGGATACGTCAGATGTCGCAAGGAATCCAGACACGCCAGCGTATCATTCGCACCCCGGTAGTTGAGCAGCAGAATATACACCTTGGGGAAGCCAGCGGATGGAGACGCCATTTACCGGACAGCGACCTGATTCAATTCCGCCAAAATCTTATCCAGCTCAATCTGGTGGACTCGGCAAGTGGCAAACAGGTTTTCATGCTCAATGGCCTTGTAACCATCCACGTGCAGGCCATAACGGGCAAACACGTCCTTGGTTTGGGGATGGGCTTTCACAATCTCCGGAATGCTCATTTCCTGAGTAATCACCGGGCTCTGGCTCATGGGGATCAATCCTCGATAAACTCAAACTCTGGTTCGGACGAAGCGACTACATTGGCTGGCTCCGGCCGACTGGCCCTGTCCGCGAATGAATTGGGCGCGAAACAAGCCTTGATGGTATCCGCAATGGCGCTCACCGGGAATACCTTCAACTTGCGGGCATCCGGCAGGCTATTAGGCGGCAGTTCCATTTTGGGAATCAGCATTCGCTGGAAACCGATGCGGGCCGCCTCCTGCAACCGGTTCTGGCATTGCCGCACCGGGCGAATCTCGCCGGTCAGCCCGATTTCACCGGTCACTACCGTACCGGGAATGACGGACAGATTGCGCACACTGCTGATAATGGCAACTGCAACCGCTAAATCCGCCGCCGGTTCATCGATTCGCAAACCGCCCACTACGTTCACATATACGTCTTGCCGGGAGAAATCCAGTCCCAACCGGCGTTCCAGCACCGCTACAATCTGGTGAAGGCGGTTGTATTCAATGCCAATGCCCACCCGGCGAGGGGTTGAGTATGCAGACTGCCCCACCAGTGCCTGAATCTCCACCAGAATCGGTCGACTGCCTTCAATGGTAGCCGCTACCACGCTGCCAGGATGATTGCCCGCATTGCCCAGCATACTCTGGGACAGGAACAGTTCGCTGGGGTTGCTGATTTCCTTCAGCCCGCCTTCGGCCATTTCAAACACGCCAATCTCCTGAGTGCTGCCAAAGCGGTTTTTTACCGTCCGTAAAATGCGCAGGTTCTGGTATTTGTCGCCCTCAAAGTACAACACGGCGTCCACGGTATGCTCCAGCAGCTTGGGGCCGGATACCACACCCTCCTTGGTGACGTGCCCAATCAGGAAAATCGGCACATTCAGGGACTTGGCCGCTTCCATCAGGATGGCCGCGCACTCTTTAATCTGGCTCACGCTGCCTGGGGTCCCGCTGACATCCGGGCAATACATGGACTGAATACTGTCAATAATCACCAAATCCGGCATCGCGGCCCGAATGGCATCCAACACCTGCTGAATATTGGTGGCCGGCAACACGGAAATCTTCTCGGTCGCCACTTCCAGCCGCTCGGCGCGCATTTTAATCTGATATGGCGACTCTTCACCAGCCACATACAGCACCAGCTTGCCTTGCTTGCCTACCTCTGAGGCCATTTGCAGCATGAGCGTGGACTTGCCGATACCCGGATCACCGCCAATCAACACGTAGCCACCCGGCATAATACCGCCGCCCAACACCCGATCCAGTTCCGGAAAGCCGGAGCCGTACTGTTCAGCGCTTTCCATAGTTACTTCAGATAAACGCACAATGGTGGACGGAATGCCACCACTTGCAGAAGCGGTCGCCCCGGCTAAACTGCGGGTGCGCATGGTATCCGTCTTCGGCTTGATGCTGACCTGCTCGCTAAACGAGCCCCAGGTCAGGCATTCCGGACAGCGCCCCAGATAAGAGGGCGCCGAATACCCGCAGTCCATGCACAGATATGTGACTTTATTCTTGGCCATACGCCTATTTTAATACCGAGTGCCGGTATCTGGATACAGGCAGTTGCCCTTAATAGCCGTACGTGTCGTCGTAGTCTTCCAGAACCACCACCTCTTCCGCATCTACGTACGGTGGTTGAGAGGAAGTTGGAACACCTGGGGCGGCATAACCTTGTCCAGCCATCGCCGTTGGAGGAGGAGGAGCCGATTGATTCAGATATTTCAGATAAACCTGATCGGGTGTGGTCGGCTTTTGCACTTGCGGTTGCCCTTTCGGCAGTTTCGATGGCGGGGCCGAGGCGTAAGGATTGGTTTTGGGTTGCTGAATCGACGCATGATCTGACAGATACGCCACGGTTTCAGGCCGGGCAGGACGTTCGCCTGCAAAAGAGCTTTCGCCGGTTCGCAGCGATTCATCCATCAAGCCAGTGATAGAGGGTTCTGCCGTTTCAACATCACCGGATTCATCCGTTAAATCCTTCAGCAGAGTCACGGTATAAGGCGTTGTGGCCACCATGAACTGACGCCCCCGAATTTCCACCAGATGCAACTCTTTGCCCTTGCCCAACGCCGTCGATGTCAGTACGTTGAAATGGTCTCCACCCACATTCATCCGTTCCAGATAGCCCTTTTTGCTGGTTGGCTCAACTTTACCGGAAGGCTCTGCCTTGGCGGGGGCAAAAAAACGGTTCTCACGACGCGGTTCTGCTTTCAAGGGCCACGATTCCTTTCCCAATCCATGATTCAATGCGTTGCGTTCGGCCTTCTGGTTGGCTCTTTGCTCGGCCTGACGCTTCAGGTTCTCGAAGAAGTCCGGGTAGCGCTCCATTAGGCGGGGCAACAGCAATCGTACAAATGCCACAAACATGCCCAACACCAATAACAGGCTGACGGCAATTCTCAACAAGCTGCCGGTAGACGTCTGCACCGCTTTGGAGTGGGCATTATTGTCCATATTCAGCGGTTGTGATTCCGGATCAGCGGGAATTGCGTTGATGTTAGCTTCAGGCGATTGATTTGGGGCTGTTTTCTGAACCGGATTTACCTCCGCGTTGGCAGACGTCTGCTTGTCCGCAGAGCCCTCAGGCTTTGCGCTCTCCGCAGCATCGTTAGTTTCCAGCTTCAGGTTTTCAATCGCTTCTTTCAACGCCTGCTCGGATTTTTGGGCGGCGGTATTACCGGTCAATACCGCCGGTTTTTCTGCCGCAGCCGACTTGCCGGTTTGCCCATTCAGGCTGACCGGATGCGGTTCCTCCTGAACAGCCAAGGTATTCACCGCCTCCTGCATCCCGTCACCATTAGCCGATTCCGCCGATTTTGCCTTATTTGCAGTTTTAGTCGATTTATCCGCGCTGGCGGCCCGTGCCTTTGGGGTTGGCGTTGGGGGAGCCTCCAGATGCTCGCGGGTCATCAGGTAAATTTGTTGGGAGTGAATGGTTATCGTCCGGCCTTCCGCCGATTCCGTCTCCTGCACGACACTGTCCTTTTGCAGGGAGGAATCGATGATCAGCTTGGGATTGAAAGACTTCGGCAGTCGGATGATCATGGTATCCTCGTTACGCCGAATGGACACGTTGGCACTGGCTTCCGAATCCAGGCTGACGTTCACGTTACCGCCATCCTTGGAAATCACCAGCCCGGTTTCCGGCTCCGCCGCCGTGTAAAGAGGCAGGGCGCAAGACAGCCCCACAACAATCGCCAGGCAAAATACGGAACGGGGCCATACGCCCGAACGCAACACTTTATCGCCTTGATACGTCTTTCCCATCAAACACCCAGCCTGGCTCACACCCAATGTTTTGGGGCGGCATCGGCCACGCCCAAAACTTTACTTATTATACCAATGTCCGCTGTAAAAGTGGAAAACTCTGCCGACGCAGATTTTTCTCAAAATGATTTAGATCAGGTATTCCCCGCCGCCGATTTGCCGGACATATAACTGGCCGGTCGCCAATACAAAGCGAATGGCTTTGCCTTTATTCCCACCGGTATCAGCTTTCTCAATGGCATAACCCTGTTTGGACATGGCCGCCCGAATTGCCGTGGCGTTCCGGGTGCCGATATTGAGGATATTTCCGCCACCGCCGCCAAAGTTGAACAGTTGCGCGCCACCAACCATCCGTACAATGGTCGTGCGCTTCTGTCCACCCATGCCGGTATATTTATCCAGCAGCAACGGAACCGCCAAGTTGGCGTATTTGCCGGGCATCTGCTCGTTGTGCGCGTTGGACAGTGAACTTTCCGGCAACACCACATGGGCAATGCCGCCTACCTTGTTCTGCATATCGTAAATCACCACGGCAACACCGGTCCCGATATTCGGGATCACCATCACGGTCGCCTTTTGATCGGTGACCTTGATTTCGCCCAGCTCAACCTGTTCGGTGCTCTGCATCGACATGAGCAACTAGTCTTCCTTCCGCTTCATAGAGTCGGCCAAATCCTTGATAATCGGATTGAGGTCAATCAGCTCTCCCATCAAGCGTTCGATGTAATTATTCTTCAAGTCGATACCGACCTTGGCCAGCGAATCCACATCCAGACAGTACATCAGGCCGTCACTGCCGGAACCTTGCCCGATCATCTGGGTCAAAGCGTCCGCCAGGTGAACAATGCCGATAATTTTGGCTTCCAGGGGCTGAATGGTCGGCGGCAATTTCATAGGCTTATGGTGGTGGCGGATGCAATTGACCAGCAGCGGCGGCAGGTTCCATTTTTCCGCGATTCGGGTGCCCACCAGGCAGTGGTTAAAGCCGATAATCCGCTCCTCGGCCTCCAGAAAATCAATCCGCTCCTTTACGGTGAGCTGTTCAATGGCGCTATAGTTGGCGCCCACATATTCGCCCAGCACAATTTTCCCGATATCCCTCAGCAGACCACCGGTAAATGCCTGTTCCGGGTCGGGAAGGCGTTCTTTTTGCCCAATATGCTTGGCATACACGGCACAGGTCAGCGAGTTGTACCATAAATCCCCCTCATTCAGGGAGTATCCGGGCACCGGGCGGTCCAACACCACCTTGGCCATAATGGTATACACCATGCTCCTCAGTGTAGAGAAGCCCAGAATGGCAACGGCTTCCTTCACGGTGGTGATTTTGCGGGCGAAACCATAAGCCGCCGAGTTGCAAAGTTTTAATACCTGGCTGGTGAAACTGGCATCCACCCGAATAATCTGCGACAACTGGTCTGCATTGGTACTTTCCTGCTCCAGCAACCGGCTCACACGCAGCGCAACCTGCGGAAGTTCCGGCAAACGCTCTACCTTCCTGGTGATTTCCTGCAACGTGATTATCGACATGGCCGTCCTTTAAACCCTGCTCTCAGAAAGATTCTTGTATTTATATAGTGTAATGGAAAATAATGATTTCGACCGAGATCTCGCGTCCAATCTCACCTGTCGGGATGACGCGGCTCACCGGATGAAGAACTCTGAAAACAACTATCTATTTGAAACCGGACCCGCTATAATGGGGCATTCGTCGGACTCCTCCGCGAAATGGCCCGGTGATATAGCCTTACCGCCTGTTTTCACCGAAAATTTGACGGAAACTTGATTACATTTCTCAAAGTTTCTTTTCAAATACCACGGCTTCAGAAATAATAGGTTGAGCAACTTGCCGGTTTGAGCACCCCAGGCTGAGCCAGTATACAAGTAAGCTCTCGACCAGAGTTAGGTTTAGTATTTTACTTTAGGGGACAGGTTTTTATGGAATTTATCAATCAAGGTTCACAACACAACCCCGGAGAGCCCTCCCTGTTCTCCAGTTCCAATATCCCGCAGAGGCTGAAAGCCACTATTAAAGTGGTTGGGGTCGGCGGCGGCGGCAGCAACGCTGTCAACCGAATGATTCAAAGCGGCATGAGCGGCGTTGAGTTCTGGGTGATGAACACGGACGCCCAGGTCGTTGAGATGGCCGGAACCGACAAGAGACTTCAATTGGGCCAGAAAATCACCCGTGGATTGGGTGCCGGTGGCAATCCCGCGATTGGGATGAAAGCCGCCGAAGAAAGCCGGGATGACATTATCTCCGCGCTGGAAGGGTCCGATATGGTATTTATCACCGCCGGTATGGGCGGTGGCACCGGAACCGGAGCCGCAGCCGTCGTAGCTGGCATCGCCCGCGAAATCGGCGCGCTGACCGTTGCTGTCGTAACCCGTCCGTTCACCTTTGAAGGCCGTCGTCGTCAGCAGCAAGCCATTCAGGGTTTGGAAAGCCT
>JAJQJM010000191.1 GCA_021323475.1 Vampirovibrio sp. | reverse complement strand
GCTCGCGCAAGCAACAGCATATTGTGCGGGATTTGATGCCGCAGATGATGAGCATTCCGGAAGCGTTCGTATTCCCTATCAGCCCGCCGTCCAGCCCGGTACAAACCTTCGGCAAGCCAATTGAGCTGGCTATTCAGACACCGGGCGATATCCAGCAACTCAATCAGGTTATGGAGCGGATTCAAGCGCGGGCTTCCAAAGAGATTTTCGGCTTGGTGAACGTGGATACCGACCTGAAGCTGAACAAACCTCAGCTCGAACTGGCCATCAACCGGGAAAAAGCCTCGTTGTTGGGCGTGTCGGTTCGGGATGCGGCGCGCACCTTGCAGATTTTGTTGGGCGGGCTGGATATCACCACCTTCCAATACAACGGCAAGCGCTACGATGTGATGGTGCAAGCCGAGCCCAACCTGCGGATGACCCCGGATCAGCTTTCCACCATTTACGTGAGCGGACAGGACGATATGCTGGTGCCGCTTTCCAACATCGTGGAATACCGGGAAGCCGTAGCCCCCAAGGAGTTGGCCCACTATAACCGCATGCGGGCCGCTACTATCAGTGGCTCCATGATTCCCATACCGGGGGTCAGCATGGGGAAGGTGCTGGAGAGCCTGCGGGACATCGCCAACCAGGAAATCTCCACCGGCATGCGGCTGGCCTGGAAAGGGGAGGCCAAAGAGTTTTTCGATGCCAGTTCCGCCACCTATTTCGCCTTTGCCCTGGCGCTAATTGTGGTGTTTCTGGTGCTGGCCGCGCAGTTTGAGAGCTTCGTGGACCCGCTGATCGTGATGCTGACCGTTCCATTGGCGCTGGCCGGGGCGATTTTAACGCTGTTTATCCTGTCCTTCGGGCCGATGCTGATTAAGATGATTCCGCTGTTTGCCCAGTGGGAGCCGGTGAGTTACGGCCTGAACATCTATAGCCAGATTGGTTTGGTATTGCTCGTCGGACTGGTAACCAAAAACGGGATTCTGATTGTGGAATTCGCCAACCAGATTCGGGAGCAGTCGCCGGAAAAATCGGTTCGTCAGGCCGTTATTGAGGCCGCGCACATCCGGTTTCGTCCGATTATCATGACCTCGGTGGCCACCATTTTCGGGGCCATTCCCATTGCAGTAGGGCTGGGCGCCGGTGTAGACGGCAGAAAGCCTCTGGGTGCGGTAATTGTAGGTGGTATGCTATTGGCTACCTTCCTGACCCTGTACGTGGTGCCCATGATGTATGATCTGGTCAAAGGCCGTCAACGGAAAGTCTGAGCAATCTTCTAAAAAACCTCAAAAAAAACTCCACGATTTAAAAAAAATCGTGGAGACTGTCTGAGTACTGAAACGAGTTTTATCCGTTTGCATGAAAACAAGTTTTTCATTTTCAATGCTATTTTTGTCGCATATCTACTTAAAAAAACTTAAACAAAATCAATTGGACATAAAAAACAAGTCCACTCCATATCTGTAAAACACCCATTCTGCATCCAAAAAGAAAAGCCGGTGCTGATGTCTGCACCGGCCCTCGGATTTGTGATGCCGGCAATTTATCGCATGCATTGCCGGCGGTTCCCCACGTTACTCCCACTGAGTCTTGCTACTATTATGCGGTCAACTTCCTCCGTATCGAGCCGATAAAGCCGGGAATAATCGTCCGCTTGAATGCCTGGATATGGTCAAAATCCTGTTCGGAAATCCCAATTCCACTGACAGCGATTACTTCCGGTAGTATGGCAATTCCTTTTCGCTCGCCGGCATTTTTCAGCCGCATACGATGCTCCGTGGCCATATCCAGCGAGAGCTTCAACACAAAGGCATCCGCGGCGATATGGAATTCCTCCAGCAGGGTATTCAGACGGGCCACCTTGTCTTGACGGCCGGTGGTCTGGCAGAATTTGCGCGCCACCCGCATGGCCAGGTTCATGCGAACCCAATACGCAATCTGCGGGTGGGCCAGGGATTCTATCATCGCCACCCGAACGTGATGCCCGGTCAGCATGGAAATTCGATGCTGGCCCGCTTTGGGTGCCAGGGCGTAAATCCTGCGGAATACGCGTTGCGCCTCCGGGGTCATGGCTTCCAGAATCGATAAAAACCGCTCGGCCTGGCGGACAGGTGCGCCGGAATTAGTCATGCTGGAATTGCTCATGCCGTAATCCTCCTACTTTGGTTGGGGGCGTGCTTACACACTGGGTGTGGGTTCCTTGCTCAACTCCTGAATAACGCCTTGCCGCCATTGCTCAAACGGCGCATCATAGTCAATATCGCATTCCTGCATCGGGTAGAGTCTTGTGGCGCCGCGCTTTTCCAACGCCTCGTCAAAATCCTTTCCGCACTTGCAGAACTGGTAATACGCCGTGTCTCCCAGGGCGCACACGCTGAACCGGCAGCCGCTCAAATCGAATGATTTTGCCTGCAACTCCCCCAGCAAATCCATCGCGTTCGACGGCGGATCCCCGTCGCCCCAGGTGCTGGTAATCACCAGCAGCACACCGTAATCGGCCAGTCCTTCCAACTTGATGTCCGACATATCAATGGCATGGGCTTGCAGTCCGAGCTTGGTCATTTGAATTTCGGTATTCTCCGCCAAGCCTTGGGCCGTACCGGTTTCCGAGCCCCACAAAATTGCGATGTTCTGATTACTCATTGTTTCCGACTCTCTCCTGTTCGTTTAATTGGTCATGGGAAAGCGGGCCGACTGCCTTAAAGCGCGGTAACGATGATATAACACCGCGCTATGCCGAAGGCAGAGCCGGTTCAACCGCGCATTGACGGCAATGTTGATATCATCCAGCGCGTGATGCAGTTGGCTGTGTGTCTGAAAATTCCGTTGTTCGCATGCCAGCGAGAGTTGCTCTATCAGGTTTGCCAGTTCAGCAACCAGGCAGGACACGCGGTTGGACATCAGCGGGGACTCCATCATCAGCCGAATCAGCGGCGTAACCGCTTTCGTTTTGGCAATGGCATCATAAATCCGCAAAAAGTCTTCCCGCTCCGCTGCGGAAAGCTGGCCCAACCGACGCCAATAATCTGCCTGACGCGATGGATTGCAATGCAAAGTAAAGGCATTGGCATGCCCGTTTTGGTGCGGCCTCATACGGTATTTGCTCCCGATTGCTGATGAAAATCATCAGTCATTATTGAGAATTATTTTCAATAATATAACACGTTGTTGAGAATAATTCTCAATGATTTTTCTCAAAAATTTTCTGTTTTTTCAAATTTGCACTAAAAAAACAGTCAGCCACGGCAAAACAACGAACCTTCCCCTTGGAAAGTCTTATAAAACCGACTCTAATCCGAGATCGTGCGGGCCAGGATATTCTGTACGCGGCGATTAGGAGCCTCAAAACGACGGCCAACCATCGAAATTCCGGCGCACAGCAGGAAATAAATCAACGCCTGGAACAGCAGGATTTCCAAATCATGGAATTTTTGCTCGTAAATGATTTCCCCGGCGCGGGTTAATTCCACCACGCCGACAATAGCTGCCAACGAGGTATCTTTCAGCAGCGAGATAAACTGCCCCACCAGGGCGGGCAACATACGCTGGTAAGCCAGCGGAAGCACCACGTGCCGCAATTGCTGCAGGCGGTCTAAACCAATGCACAGGGCCGCCTCCCGTTCGGACTGGGTGACGGAACGCAGGCCGCCCCGCACGATTTCCCCGATGTAGGCCGCCTCAAACAGAATGAAGGCCAGCAGACTGGACACAATGAAATTGCTGCTGCCAAACAGCAACGGCAGCAACCCGTAGTGAATAAACACCAGGAACAAAATCAACGGAATTCCGCGCAGGAACTCGATATACAACGCAGCCAGCTTTCCCGCCCAGCCGCGAACTTCGCCCCGCAGCAGACCCAGAAGAGTGCCCAGCGGCAAGGCCAGCGCAAAACTAAACACCGCCAGGAACACCGTAAACAACAGCCCCCTAGCCAGCAACGGCAGCCCCAGCAGAATATCTTCCCCGTGGAATACCAGATTATCGAACACCAGGCTAGCCATAACTCACCGTCCCGTCTGCTTTGGATTGAACGGCTTGAGGCTGACGCCGAGGCGCAACGCAGCGCTCCAACAGCTTAATACCGCCGGAAATCGCCAGGGACACGCCCATATAAATTGCCGCGCCTTCCAGAAAATATTCCACCGGCTGAAAATTATCCACCGCTCCCTTGTAAATCACCAAAAACAGGTCGCTGACGGTAATAAACGCCACCAGCGAC
>JAJQJM010000075.1 GCA_021323475.1 Vampirovibrio sp. | reverse complement strand
TACACCACTTCATCTTCGTAACCCCGGTCCAGCACATCCACGCGGGCGTTGCTGCGAGTTAGCAAGCGGCGCAACGACTCGCTGGTGAAGTGGGAGTTATGTTCATAGAAGAAATCGACCGTCCGGCCCGTCTCAAACACCCGGTCAATGCAGGGAACTTCCAAAAACAGGTCGGTTTTCAAGCCTTCCCATTCCGCAGCGAAGGATAAAGACTGAATGAAGCCCACCGGATTTTCCAGATGCTCCAGCATGTGGCGAATAATAATCAGGTCCGGCTTGAATTCGCCCAGATGGCAGGCCGGATCGAACAGCTCGGCGTAGAATTCCACCAGGCCGTCGCTGGTATCCAGGTTACCGTTGGGATCGAACGCAACATAACGGCCCTGCGGGTTTTGCTGGGCAATGGCTTTTAAGAAATGCCCATCCCCGGCGCCGATTTCAATGACCGTCGGCTTGGCCGGCAGGCGCTTCAGAATCAAATCGTGAGTAATCGCCAAATGGTCCTGCCACAGGGCGCCCTTGTTGTACATCAGGTTGGGCTTATCGCTATAAGGCACTTTCTCGTAGCTGAAGTCCTTGTTGTGTACATGCCCGCATTCCACGCAGCGCACGAAGCTGAGGGGCAGCTTTTCCATTGCCTGCGCCTGCTCCTTGCTTTTAGGCCATGCCAGCGTGGTTAAAGGCGCATGCCCGCCATAATAGAACGACACCGCCACATGGTATCCGCAGGCGGGGCAGGTCGCTTCCTGCATCAGGTCTTTTAAAGGCAACTTTTTCTCCTTACGGAAAGCAATCGGTTCAGAAACCACAGGGGCTATTGTGTTTGGCATGGCAGCCACCTCCGGGTTGGGCGACGACAAGGCCTGTATGAAAAACGCCTCTAATTCGGCAATGACGGACGAATCTTCATACAGCGCGCCGCAGCGATCTAAAATCCGGGTGCTGACCTGCGCCCGTTCGTCCGGGTTGGTGCCCAGGCAAACAGCCAGGTCAATATAGGCTTCAGGACTGTCCACCACATAATCGGGCAGATCCATTTTTCGGTAACAGCCTGCCGTCACCCGGCTACGCATGAACGCGCTGGGCAGGGTCACAATCGGGATCCCGAGGGAAAACGCTTCATACGTGGTATTGCCGCCCCCAAAGTGCAGGGGATCCAGCATCACATCCGCGCAGGCCAGCAGTTCAAAGAAACGCTCCTGCTCCAGCCGGGGCATAAACCGGATGCGGTTCGCCACTTCCGGCATGGTGGTTTCAAACCGTTGACGCAGCAACGCATTCACTTCGTCCGCGTAATGGCTCAGCAGCACCAGCACACCCGCCGGGTCACGCTCCAGAATGCCTTTGATCAGCGAATCAAAATCTGGATGAAACTTGAACAGCGATTGAGGGCACAGATACACATGCGCCTGCTCGCTCAGGCCGAACGCTTCCCGGTTCGGCTTTATCTGCCCGTAATCAGGACGGTAATAGTAGGTGGGTAACCCGTTTAGGCGCACCAATTGCTCGCTATAGTGGGAATTCGCATCATCGGGCTCTGACGGTTCTATCAGACGGCTGGAAATAAAATAATCCACCGTGGGAAGCCCCGTGGTCACGGGGTGTCCCCAGGTTACGCATTGCACCTTCGCCAGTCGCATGGCCGCCAGGCAATAAGTAGTAATGTTCATGCCGATATCCGCGTATAACAGAATGTCCGGGGCCTGCTCCACAATCATTCGGGCGGCTTTTTCAATATTGTCGGAAGGCAGCACCACATACCGATCGTCAGGATGCTCGTCCCCAGCTTGCTGGTAGGCGTTATCCGCCCCGACGGAAAACACGATGACATCAAATTTCTCTCGGCATAACTGTTGAATGATGCCCTGCATGAATTTGCCCACGGTATGGGTCTGAGCCAGGTAGCGGGAAATAATCCCGACAGTCGGCTTTTTTTGCGCTGCGGAAGAATTTGAAAGCGGCGGCGCTGTGGGCAATAACCGGTTGAAAATCCGTCCGGCTTTTTCAGCCAATTCTTTATCATTACGTCCCTGATAGCCCAGATAAAACATGCTGCCATGCAGGGCAAGCGAAGTATTCGGCTGCAGATCCATCTCCAGCAAGGCATCCAGTTGGGCCTCAACCCCGGCGCGCCAGTGTTCGATTTCATCCTCAGACTGATAAATAATCGGCAGGCTCAGCGCCTTGCTGATTCTCAAACTGGGATCTTGGGGCTTTAAAGCAATTAAGCGATCATACAATTCCGTGGCTTCGGAGATGCGGCCCTGCTGCTTGTAAATCTGGCATTGGGCAATCAGGGCAGGCTGGTGATCGGGCTGCATTTTCAGCACATAATCGTAGCATTCCAGCGCCTTGGGAAATAAGCGGATACGCTTGTATAATTCGCCCAGGTTAAACAGGTTTTCAATGTTCTCATAGGGGGACGGGGTCATTTGCAAGGCGGCGGAATAATATTGCAACGCTTCCTCGTAACGGTTCATGGCCGCCAGCACATTGGCCAAGCAGCCGTAAACCTGATACCGTCCCGGTTCCAATAATAACGCTTGCGCATAAGTTTCCGCGGCCAAAGGCAATTGATTGGCCTGACGATACGCATTCGCCAGAGCGATATAGGCATCCGCGTTATCCGGCGTTTGTCGAACGTTTCGCTGGCAGGCGCTGATGGCCGCCTCCAATGCGGCACGTTCCGCTTCCACCGGGGACTGGTGCAGGTTATCCTGCGTAAACGCGCCGGGTTTGGTATTTGAAGCAGCGGAATTTTGCTGATACGACGTTTGGGATGCAGAAAACTCGGTCATGACCCGTCCGTTTGCTGGCTTGAGGAACACGGCTTCTCATCCCATGAAAGCAGCTTTTTCCCCATTGCGCCTGCTTCAGATGGTGTACTTATCTGACCTGATTTGAAGCCTTAAAAAAGCACCAGCAGTTTAAAGGCCGCCAACACCAACACAAAGGCCAATAATCGCCGCAGCGTTATACTGGAAAAACGGGTGGCGCCCAAATACGCGCCCAGCCATCCGCCCGCAGCCGCCGCCAGCAATAGCGGCACCAAATTACCAATCACAATCCCGTGGCTGACGAAACGCCCCAGTAGTCCGGACGCGGCATTCACCACAATAAACAGGGCCGCCGTGGCGGAAGTATGTTTGACATCGGCCCATCGCATCAGCAACATCACGGGGCTCAGAAAAATACCGCCCCCAACACCCACCATGCCCGACAGCAAACCAATTCCACCGCCTACGGGCAAACCAATTTTAAGCGACACCGGTTTGGTTTCCGGTAACGGCTGATTTAAATCCAGCGAGCCATCCGGCAGTTTGCGCGGCGCATTGGGCGTCCAGGACAGGCGAAATGCGGCAAACAGCAGCGTAAGCGCCAGCAGGACCGAATAAGCATGCGGCGGCAACTTCAACAGCCCGCCCACAAACGCGGCGGGGATGGAAGCAATAATAAACGGGAAAGTTAAACGCCCGGAAAAATGCCCGCTCCTGAAATACGCATAAAATGAGAGCCCCGCTACCAGGATATTAAGAATCAACGCGGTGCTAGCCATCTCCGGCCGGGAAAAACCGAAAAACGACAGTACGGCCAAGTAACCGGAAGCACCCCCATGCCCCACCGACGCATACAAAAACGCCACTATAAAAATCAGCAGCGCAAGCCAAGCCGTTTCAGGCGTCAGGCTTCCGAAAAGACCGGGATCAAAAAACATCGCTCATCCACCGCAGCCATTCAATGCTGACCGGCTCATTGACATTCAAACGTTCCGCGTCTAGGGAAAAATCAATCAGGCAGTTGGCCTTGGCCAGCCCACCCAGCATGTGGGAATCCTGCCCTACGGAAGGCTTCACCGTTAACGCACCGGCCGCGTCATAAGCGGCAAAACCTCGCACAAATTCACGACGTCCGGGCTTCTTTCGCAATGCTTCCAACAGGATAGCCTGCTGGGGAACCGATGCCTGCTGGGGAATTCCCAACACCTGCAACAAGGCCGGCTGGACCAATTGATGATACGTTACCAAGGCGGATACCGGGTTGCCGGGCAAACCGAAAACCAGTTTTTTGCCTGACTTCCCGAAATAGACCGGTTTGCCCGGCTTGATGGCAATTCGCCAGAACAGGGTTTCAATGCCCAGTTCCTCGGCCACGTCCTTCACAAAATCAAACGCGCCTACGGAAATACCGCCCAGCGAAATCACCACGTCGTTTTCAGCCAACGCTTTTTCAAAGGCCGATTTTGTAGCGCGCTGCGTATCCTTGGCCTGATAAACCCGGATGGATTCGATTCCAATCGTTTTTAAGGCCGCCGTCAAAGCCACTGTGTTGGAATCATAGATTTGCCCTGGCTTTAGCGGTTTACCCGGCTTTACCAACTCGTTGCCCGTACTGATTAAAGCCACTCGGGGTTTTCTATATGCCATTGCAGACGAATAACCCAAATTCGCCAACAAACCGATGACGGGCGGCGTAATTGCCATTCCCGCCGAAATCACCTCCCGGCCTTTTTGAAATTCCTCGCCTCTCCGTCGAATGTTGTCTCCCGGTTTGACAGCCTTAAAAATGCGAACGGCGTTGCCGACAGTTTGTGTCTCTTCCTGTATCACCACCGCATCCACATCCGCCGGAACTGGAGCCCCGGTAAAAATTCGAACGGCCTGCCCGGAAGTCAAATTCACCCGACCGGAATCCCCGGCCTGGATAGTGTCGATTAATTGCAATTCCACCGGATTTTCGACAGAAATTCCTTGCGCATCGCTCACCTTCACGCCATATCCATCCACGGCGGAATTGTCGAAACGGGGCAAATCAAACGGCGCTGTCACGGATTCCGCCAATACCATGCCCAGTAACTTATCCAGGGCGCGTCGTATTTTACCCAGCGGTCTGGCTTGCTCCAGAATAATGCGCCGAGCGTCCTCAAATGAAATCATAGCCGATAATCCGGCGTATCCGGGCTGCGGTACCGATGTTTCTCAATTTCGGGTTGCAGCGTATTTTGCGGCACGGTTGAAGAACCGGAAGATGAAATAGCAGGTGGCGTGGTAGCAGCCGCACTCGGCGGCGGATTCGTGGGGGCATTGGTCGGATGACCGCCGCCGCGCAAGATTTTGAACGCATGCAGCACCGCCGGAAACAGCGCATCCAGCGATTCCCTCACCCCGTTTTTGGAACCGGGCAAATTAATGATCAGCGTCCTGCCTCGCAAGCCTGCTACCCCACGGGACAGCATGGAATACGGGGTTCGCTCCTGCCCGTAACTGCGCAGCGCTTCGGTAATACCCGGCACTTCCCGGTCTACAATTTTTTTCATCGCTTCCGGCGTGTTGTCGCGAGGGCTTAATCCGGTTCCGCCGGTCGTAATCACCAGATCCATATGGCGTTCGTCCGCATAGCCGATTAATAAGGACTCAACCCGATTCGTATCGTCCGGAATGACCTGATAGTCCGAAACTTCGACCCCTTCTTGCTTCAGGCGGTCCACAATCAGTTTGCCGGATAAATCCTCCTTGCGGCCCGCGGCAATGGAATCCGACATGACTACTACCGCCACCCGCAGCGCTTTTCGGATCTGATCGTGCCCGGTCTTAAAATCGGATTTGCCGCCTTTTTTGGAAAGCAGTCGGACGCTGCCGATTTCCATGTCTTCATCCAGCATTTTCAGCATGTCGTACAAAGTTAGTACCGCCGCCGAAGCGCCCGTCAAGGCTTCCATTTCCACCCCGGTTTTATAAATTGCTTTTACCGTCACCTGCACTTCAATAAAATGATCGTGCAATTGAAACTCGACTCCTACGAATTCAACCAGCATGGAGTGGCAATAGGGAATAATCTGGCTGCAATTTTTGGCAGCCTGAATGGCGGCCACCTTGGCCACCGGCAACGGATCGCCCTTTGGCACCGTATGTTCCCGAATGGCCATAATTGTGCTCGGAGAGGCTTTTAAAATCGCCTGTGCCGTTGCGATTCGAAGGGTTTTGATTTTATCGGAAATATCTCTCATTGAAGCGCTCTCAATATTAAATTGCGTTGCTTGGAATTGTATCGCCCGGCAAGCCAAATCCCGGCATCATCCACCGATCTCAATCATAGCCCGGTTTTCCACGTTCAGCAACTCTTCCATGGGCGGGTGGGCTTCCTGCTTTTGAAAAACCGCTGACTCAATCAAGGTTTCCAGTTCAAAATCCGAAATGCCCGTACGCATCGTATCCCGAATATTCACCTCCGCCGGATGAAACAGGCAGGATTTAATTTGGCCATCCGCCGTTAAGCGCAGCCGGTTACAGGTTGCGCAAAAACTGTCCGTCATGGACGTGATAAAACTGACGGTGCCCAAATAACCGGGCAATACAAAATCTTTTGCCACCGCGCCAAATTCCGGCGCAACCGACCTTAATTCGTACCGGCTTTCAATTTGCCGTTTCATGGACAAAAACGGGTACACATCGCCCTGGCTCCAGGCATTATTTTTAAACGGCATGTATTCAATAAACCGCACGTTGATGGGCTTATCCTCAACAAACCTCACAAAATCAAGAATCTCATCCTCATTCACCCCGGCCATGACCACCACGTTCAATTTAATGGAATCAAACCCTTCATTTAAAGCGGCTTCAATCCCGGCCATCGCCTGATGAAAATAATCCCGTTTGGAAATTTGCTGAAAACGTTCCGGCCGAAGCGTATCCAGGCTGATATTGAGGGCACTCAGGCCTGCCTCTTTCAGGCGACTCACCTGATCGCTCAGCAGGATGCCGTTGGTGGTCATCGCAATGGTGTTCAAACCATCCAAACCGGCCAATTGTTCAATCAACATATCCAGATTCTTGCGGGCCAAGGGCTCCCCACCAGTTAGTCGAATTTTATCAATCCCCATCGCCACAAAGACGCGCGCCACCCGCAGAATTTCCTCGAACGAGAGCAATTCCCGGCGCTCCTTCCATTCAATGCCTTCCGGCGGCATGCAATACTGGCAGCGCAAATTACAGCGATCCGTTACTGAAATCCGCAAATAGGTGTGCGCCCGACCGAAGCGGTCTATCAATCGATTAGGCTGTTTCAACTGCGGTTTAATGGCGGACATAAAAGAGACGGACCTCCTCCAGTTCGCGCTTTCGCAGCGCCGCAAGATCCTGTCTCACCAAGCCGCCTGCCACGGCGAATACGTTTTTATAGCCCCGTTTCCGCAATTCCCGCGCCAGGTGGGTACTGCGAATACCCTTGCTGCAATACAGCAAATAGCGATTCTCTTTATCCAGCGGCGGAGGATGATCCAGTTCAAACCGGCTGAACGGAATATTTTTCACGGTTAAATCCGGAATCGGCACGTGCTCCCGCGCTTCATTCACATCGATTAACACGAATTGGGCCAAACGATGGTCCGCTGTTTCAAACTCTAATTCCCAGACGCTATCAGGCTCAAGCGCCGCGTCATCATCCGCCGGTTCGGATACGGCCTGCTGAACCACGGAACCGCCGCAGACCGGGCAATCCGGACGAACGGCGCGACGCAGCGAACGGCTTTGCCAGGTCAGCATGTCCATAATCAGCAGATTCTGCTGCAACGGCGTGGGCAGGCCTACGATCAGTTTGATAGCTTCCATAGCCTGCATGGCGCCCAAAATACCCGGCACCGCACCTAAAACGCCGCTTTCCGCGCAATTGCCCAAAGGGGCATCCAGCGGCGGATTCTCGGAAGACCATTGCGGCCATTGGCAACGCAGGCACCCGCCAAAGCCGGGGCGAATCAACTGCACCTGACCTTCGTACTGGTACAGGCTGGCCTGGATCAAGGGCTTTCCAAGCCTCACCGCCGCATCATTCATCAGGAAGCGGGCGGAAAAATTATCCGTACAATCCAGAATCAGGTCATACGGTTCCAGCAGACTTTCAACCGCATCCCCGGTCAGTTTTTCAGCATGAATCGATACCTTGCAATGGGGATTTAACGCCTGAAGATGACGGGCAGCCAGCTCCGCTTTGGATTGGCCGACCTCAGTTGCCCGGTACAATACCTGACGATGCAGGTTGCTGGCCTCCAGACGGTCAAATTCGCAAATACCGATAAAGCCGACACCCGCCCCGGCCAGATATAACAAGGCGCTGCTGCCCAAACCGCCAGCCCCGACCACCAGAACTTTAGCCTGCTTGAGCTTCCGCTGACCATCCGGCCCGACCTGAGTCAACACTGTTTGTCGCTGGTAATAGTCGGCCTCGCTAATCAAAGGCAAAACAGGCGGATTGGGAGCTACCATGGCTTGATCTACGGAGCTTACTGGAGCCGGATGCACGTCCATTCGGGTTTCCAAAACCGAAGCCCGCATTTTCTCAATTGGTTGATGCTCATGTTTGATAGCATGGCTGTGATTGGTGCATTGCTGGCAGTTCACCCAAAACGCTTCGCCGGATTTGTAATGTTCCTTCTTCCAAATGGGTAAACGGGTCTTGATGTGATCGATAATGTAGCGCGTGGCCTGAAACGCGGCATCCCGATGCGCGGACGTTACGCCCACCCATACCGCGCAGTCGCCGATAATCAGCCGTCCGGTGCGATGCACACAAACGGCGTCCAAAATATCGAAGCGGTCCAGCGCTTCCTGAATAATCCGGTTGCCTTCCGTTTCCGCCAGAGCTTCAAATGCTTCGTAATCCAGCCGGTCCACCGGCTGGCCTTCGTTGTGGTTGCGAACCCAGCCTTCAAACGTAACCACTGCGCCCGCCTGCGGGTTTTCCAGATCCTGCTTGAGCTTGCGAATGTCCAGTTTGCTGTCGGACAGGCTGAATTCAGAAAGGGATGACCTGGGCATACGGTTAGCCTCCCGCCACCGGGGGAATAAACACTACAGAATCCCCGGCCTGAAGCGCCTGATCCCAGTTGGCGAACGCTTCGTTGACCGCCACGCTTAAGCGCTCCGGCTGTAAACTAAACCCGTGGCGCATTTTCAACAATTCATACAGTTGACGGGGCGTTGCGGCTTCCGTTTGCAACGATTCGGAGGACAGGCCGCGTTCCTCGCGCAACAGGGCATAGTATTGAACCTGGATTTCCTTGGGGAGACTGGGAGAAAGACCGCTCACTGGATTGATCCTGCGTTAATATTACAATTGCCCTCATTATCTCATAAGGCAAAACACACCGTCACGGCTTGCGCCAATGGCTGGCTTCCTCAGGGGTATTGACGCTCTGCAAAACGGATTGGGCACCGGGAAGGCTCATGGGCTCCGGCAGCACTTCCAGCTGAGCTTCCGCATGGAACGACCTCAACAAGGCTTGCAGCCCGGTGTGCCCCTGATGATACGCTTGCAGAAACCGGGGCAAGCAGGCGGGCTCATAAATGGCGCACATGGGCTCTACAAAAAGCTTATCCCGCTCGACCGCCGAATAACCAAAGACGGTCGCAAACTTATCTGGGTTCCTAGCCTCCACCAGCCGCTTGATCAGGCTGGAATCCACATCCGGCATATCGCAGGCCAACACCAGCCAGGCGGATTCCGGATGCGACTGCATCGCAGACAGTATGCCCGCCAAGGGGCCAATGGCCGGAAACGCATCCGGAATACAAGGCAGCGCCCCAAACGCCCGGTTAAATTCAGGAACAGCCAATTGCTCACTCCGGCAGGATAAATACACTTGCTCACAAAACAGAGCCAGCAGCGTATGGCAATAGTGTCCCTGGCGGCTGCCATGATAATTGAGCAGGGCCTTATCTCGGCCCATACGGTTGCTGTGCCCGCCGAGCAGCACCAGTCCATTCAATAAGTGGGGTTTATTTGGTTTCATTTAAATGCAGACTCTGATCTTCTGAATGGCTTGTACTGTGATTTATACCCTACTGAGCAGCTTGAATCCCCGATTTGGACTATGCTACTTTCGCTGACAGGGCAGTTGAGCATTCAAAAGGATACTTGGAAAAAATCGTAGCATAACCGGCATACTGTGGAGGAGGGGACATATGAAGCCACATTGCAAGTTGATATCGGGGTTGGCAAGTGTACTAATGATTTTTGGTATGGCCCATTTTACCGGAAACGCCTTGGCGGATCCCGACCCGTCTGCAACAGAGAAGCAAGAAAGTAAACCTGAAATCGGAAAGAAATTCGACCATCCCACCGAACAGCTTCAGCTTTATCTGGATGCCTTCCATTACGTGAAAAACAAGCCTTCCATGCAAATGGAAGTCCACCATTACTGCGGGGCAGTCAATCCCGACCTGACCCAATGCGCTTTATACGACAAGAACACCAAAAACGCCCACCTGATTGGCATTGAATACGTCATCAGCGACAAGCTGTACAACCAGCTTTCCGCCACCGAGAAAAATTTCTGGCACCCGCATCCGTATGAAATCAAATCAGGTCAGTTGATTGCCCCGGAACTTTCGGGCAGCGAGGAACACACGCTGATGAACAAGCTGTACCGCACCCACGGCAAAACCTGGCACCTGTGGGACCCCATGCAGAAAAAGCTGCCTGTGGGGAACCCGGACCTGATGTGGTCGTTCACCAAGGACGGACAATTAAAAGCCAGCCTGCTGACACAACGGGACAAACGGTTCGGCATCTCCAGCCCGCAAAAAAAGTCCGCGCGCACAGATATTCCCATGCAGGCAAAGGCAGCCCATACCAAAAAATAACGATTCAATGAGCGCGCGAAGGCGTTCTCGATTGGATCGGAGCGGTATGTTGTTCATGGACAACCGCTTGCACTATACTGGTGATAACTATGCCAAAACCTCGCGTTGATGCTGCCGGCGGCCTGGCCGCCATGATGTATGTCTTCAAAAAAGCCCATGAGGCGGGCGGTTTTTTAAAACTGTACAGCCGCCTGCGTTCCAAGAATGCCTGTAAGACCTGCGCAGTGGGCATGGGTGGCCTGAAAGGCGGCATGGTTAATGAGGCAGGACATTTTCCGGAGGTCTGCAAAAAGTCCGCGCAAGCCCAGGCGGCGGATATGGCCGGGGCCATCACGGAGGAATTCTTCGCCAAAACACCGTTGAACGTGCTGGAGCGCTATAGTCCCGAGCAATTGGAAAAGCTGGGCCGCTTGACCTTCCCGGTGATTGCCGAACCCGGCGATACCCATTACCGACGCATTGACTGGACTGAGGCGCTGGATAGAACCGGATTGGCCTTTCAACAGGCCCAGCCGGAACGGACGTTTTTCTATGCCTCAGGCCGAGCCAGCAACGAGGCTGCATTTCTGCTGCAATTGATTGCCAGAGCTTACGGCACCGCCAATATCCACAACTGTTCATTTTACTGCCATCAGGCCTCCGGGGTGGCGCTCAACCAGATTTACGGGTCCGGCACCGCATCCATTACGCTGGATGACCTGAGCCAGACGGATCTGGTGGTCATTGCCGGGGCCAACCCGGCCAGCAACCACCCCCGGCTGATTACCCAACTGATGCACCTGCGGAGACGGGGCGGCAAAGTCATCATGATCAACCCGCTGAAAGAGCTGGGGCTGGTCCGTTTTCGAATTCCGTCCGACTGGCGCAGCATGCTGTTTGGCACCCAGGTATCCGATCTCTATATTCAGCCCAAGGTGGGCAGCGATATCGCATTGTTCAAAGCCCTGCTGAAAGGCGTCATTGAAAAAAGCGGCGTGGATCAGGCATTTACCAGCCAGTTCAGCACGGGCTGGCCGGAGGTGAAGGCGGATATCGAGGTAACCGACTGGCAAACCTTGCTGGATGATTGCGGCCTGAGCCGTCAAACCGTGGATGAAGCGGTTGAGCTTATGGTTCAGGCGAAGCAGGGCGTGTTTATGTGGGCAATGGGGCTGACCCATCATACCCACGGGGTGGATAACATCCTGGCGTTCTGCAATATCGCCTTGGCGCGAGGTTGGCTGGGCAAACCGGGCAGCGGGCTTCTGCCCATTCGCGGGCATTCCAACGTGCAAGGCGTCGGCTCGGTCGGTGTCGCCCCGCAGTTAAAGAAAGCTTTCGCGCAGAAGCTGGAGGAACTCTACGGCATTCAGGTTCCAGCAGAAGGCGGGCAGGATACTTATGCTTCCATGCTGGCCGCAAAGGAAGGCCGAATTGATTCCGCTTTGGTGCTGGGAGGCAATCTGTACGGCAGCAGTCCGGACAGTCGCTGGACCGAAGAGGCCATGCGCACCATTCCCCTGATTACCTATGCAAATACCAAGCTGAACGAGGGGCATTTCCATGGGAGAGGCCAAACCACCATCATTCTGCCGGTCCTGGCGCGGGATGAGGAACACCAGCCTACCACTCAGGAATCGATGTTCAACTACGTGCGCATGTCCGAAGGCGGCAAACCGGCTGTAGAAGGTGACATGCGCTCCGAGGTGGACATTATGGCCTCCATCGCTGAACGAATATTGCCCCGGAACCGGTTTGACTGGTCGGAACTTCGCTCCCACCGCAAGCTGCGGGAAGCTATTGCCAAGGTGGTGCCCGGCTTTCAGGCATTGGGAACGATGGACGACACCCAGCAGGAATTCCAGATACTGGGACGGACCTTCCATAGCACCACGTTTGCCACCGAAGACGGCAAAGCGCATTTCCACGTAACGCCTTTGCCGATGCTGGAGCTGCAGCCGGATGAATTCCGCCTGATGACCTTGCGTTCGGAAGGCCAGTTCAACTCCGTGGTGTACGATGAAGAAGATCTGTACCGGGGAAATACCCGCCGCGATGTGGTGATGATGGCGGAATCGGACGCCCGGCGGTTGAATCTTGCCGAGAACGACCCGGTGCTGGTGGAAACGGAAGCGGGACGGATGGCAGTCGTGGTGTCTATTATGGATATCGCTCCCGGCAGTTTGGCTATGTATTACCCCGAGGCCAACGTCCTGGTTCCCCGAAAACTGGATCCTCGCTCTAAAACGCCGGGGTTCAAGTGCGCCGCGGCCAGAATTATTTGTAACAAAAATTTAACCTCTGCCGTTTAATATTGCTTTACAAAGCACAGCCTTCATCAGCTCCGTCCAAACCATAGTGGGTTAGGGACAAACAGCGTTGGGGAAAGGTGAATCTCAACTGCTTAATTGGGATTGCTGTATTTGGATTGCTATATTTTTATTGTTACAAAGAGGCCGAATTGTCTTAAATGGAACCTTCTTCTTGAAGCACACGAATGGCTTCAAGCAAAACGTCGGGACCAAATTCATCGATTGCCTTCCAAGCTTTTAAGCGCTCGATAGAGACATGGGCGTGTTCGGACTTGCCCAAACGCTCCAGCATGTCCGCAGAGAGTGAGCGACCGGCGCGTTTGTATGCACGGTACTGAGCAGGATCAATACCGGCCTCCAAAAGAATTCGGTGCTTTTTAAGTCCCGTACGCTTTTCCATCTCTAGAAAAAGGGCCTCTAGCCTATCAAACAAAGTCATTGTTTGTAAACAAGCCTATCATTACTGTTTTGCGACTGTTATTGGTTGAATTTGTGACATTATGGCCTGCTAATACAGGAAAAGCGAGGATAGCACTGGACAGGATAACGATATCCCCTTAAAATATAAGGATCATTTTTACCTGTTAGATTTATCCTTTGGCTATGAATCCATATGTTCAGTTAATCGGAATTCGAAAGTCGAGTCCTGTTAGAAACATAGTGTTTGGCCTTGTTTTTGCAAGTTGAAGGAGATGCTAACGACGAATTGCAGGCCGCCCTGTGTTAGGGATCATAATCCATTGTTTATTATGCACTAAGCTTGAAAAAATGATACTACCCAACCTGGCTTTATCATTACATAGCAAAGTTATAATCCTTTCAGGGAAAGGCTTTTCGGATTTCTAAAAAATATTTTTTAATTTCATTCACAGGCATAATAACGAACGGATATTTGATTGCAAAAATATTATTTAATCCAAAAATAAACTACATTCCTCAACTGAAAGTATTGTTTCATTTTGCAGAACTTTAGTAGTGGCTTTGTCAGCGAATCGCTACAAGGAAGGCCAGCATGACAGATTACAAAGTAGGCTATTATAAGCCCACCTATGAATTCACTCGCATTACCGAATTTATGGCGATCCTGACAACAGATGGAAGGCTGGTCGGCATTACAGGCCCATCCACCAGCCGACAGGCGGCGTTGGATGCCAGGCTTTTTGCAAACGCCGCCGATCTGTTAGCGGCATTAAAAAAGCTGCACATGCTGCTGAATCCCTTCATTTCCGATACGGCAACCCGGCAAACAGCAGAGCCAGGCAGCCAACCTTTGTTTACTGCGGAAGAATTGGCTGAAGCCCTTCAACACACGGCCACATTAATTGACAGGACGGAAAACGGGAACGGCAATCTGCTTCGGCATGAATAAGGCGCTGTCGGGATTCATCGTAATGGGTCGCAGCCATCAACAATTCGGTATCTTTTCCGTAAAATAGAATGGCCTGTTTGAGGAAGGGGAACCTATGCCGACACCGGAAGCCCATAAAGCCGTCTCTACTTTGGAAAACCTGTCAGATTTTTCAGGCCCGAATTCTCCAGATCCCGAAGAATCCATGCTACGCCTGTTTAGAGAAGTGGCAGCCACGGTACCGGCCTACCAACAATTTTTGCAAACGCACGGCATTCAACCGGATTCCATTCAAACTCCGGACGACTTTCGGACCTTGCCGTTATTAAACAAAAGCAACTACATCAACCAGTTTCCGCTGGCCCAGCTATGCCGTCACGGTCAGTTGGATCGCACCGAGATGATCGCCGTCTCCTCAGGCTCAACAGGCAAGCCCACCTTCTGGCCCCGCCGAAAGCAGGATGAGCTGCAAATTACGGAGCGCTTTGCGCAGATTTTCCAAGACAGTTTTCAGGCGCAGCAAAAAAGCACATTGGCCGTCATTTGCTTTGCGCTGGGCACCTGGGTGGGAGGTATGTACACCACGCATTGCTGCCGTTATCTGGCGGAACAAGGCTACCGAATTACCGTGGTGACACCCGGCAATGACAAGGATGAAATTTTTCGCGCGGTTCAGGAACTGGGGCCGCTTTACGAGCAGGTCGTACTGCTGGGCTATCCACCGTTTCTGAAGGATGTCATCGATAGCGGCCTGACTCAGGGCGTCGAGTGGTCCCGCATGCAGGTCAAACTGGTGATGGCCGGCGAGGTGTTCAGCGAGGAATGGCGCAGTCTGGTTGGGGAGCGTGTGGGTTCAGCCCAACCCTGGTTTGATTCCGCCTCGTTATATGGCACCGCCGATGCGGGCGTATTGGGTAACGAAACCCCGCTCAGTATCCGAATCCGACGGTTTCTGGCGGAAAATCCGGCGACGGCGCGTGAACTGTTCAGGGAATCCCGCTTGCCGACACTGGTTCAATACGATCCGGCCAGCCGGTTTTTTGAAACCCATGACGGCACCCTGCTCTTTTCCGGGGATAACGGCGTTCCGCTCATTCGCTACCATATTGCGGATGCTGGGGGCATTATTCCCTTTGAGTCAATGTTGCACTTCCTGAAGCAACACGGCTTTGATCCTATGGCCGGGTTCAATCGCGTCAATGGAGAGCCTGCGCCGATCCATCGGCTCCCCTTTGTGTATGTGTTTGGACGCTC
>JAJQJM010000074.1 GCA_021323475.1 Vampirovibrio sp. | reverse complement strand
ATAAATCGAAAAAAATATTTTGGAATCATTCGCACCCCAAGTGACCTATACGATACTCATGGCCCCTTGCAATGAGCGAATATGTATAGAGCGTAAATTTCTGAATTCAAATCTTTAAAAAAACTTGAAAAGGCGGGATGTTTTTGGGATCCTGACACTCTCATACGTTACCTTAATATAGTTAAAACTTGATATGTCGCTCACAAAACCTGCGGCCACTTCTGATGTGGGAGTGGTTTCTGTCGTCCCGACCAGAACGGTCACTGTGGATGATATCCCTGTTTCCATATACGTCACCAAGGAAGAATTGCTTGCTGCAATTGTACGGGAGGCTAAAAAACCCGGCAAAACCCTATGCTTAGGCATGAATGCCCACAACGCCAACATGGCGCACAAAAATCCCTTCCTGAAACGTATGTATCAAAATGCCGAAATCGTCTATTGCGACGGTGCGGGCGTGATGGTGGCCTCTCGGTTGTTGAGGAATCCCATTCCCACCCGTCATGCCAACGGCGACTGGTTCTTCGAGATGTGGGATTTCTTTGCCAAACATGACTGCACAATCTACTACCTGGGCAGCGAGCCGGGCATCGTGGATACCGGCTTATCCATGTACGAGGAAACGCGCCCTCGGCATACGGTGGTTGGCGTTCATCATGGCTACATCCTCAAAGACAAGGCACTGGAAGCCCAGGTGATTGCCGAAATCAACCGCCTGAAGCCGGATATTTTGTTTGTTGGTTTCGGCTGCCCATTGCAGGAAAAATGGATTGCCGAACACATGCACGAATTAAATGTGTCCGTATTTTATGCCATTGGCGCCAGCATGGATTACGTCGTGGGCCGCAAGCCGCGCTGTCCGGTGTGGCTGGGCAACCTGGGCTGCGAGTGGATCTTCCGCCTATTCTGCGAACCCAAACGGCTGTACCATCGATATCTGGTTGGTAATCCCTGGTTCATTACCCGTGTTGTCCTGAAACAAGCCGCCAAGGCCTTCAAGATGACATTCATGCCGGGCTTCGCACCCGCCCGTGAAAATTAGTACCCACTACACCCGCAGGGAAATCCCATGTCCATGACCCCGGAATACCCTCTCATCTCCATCATCATGGCCGCTCACAACACTGAGCGGTATATCGGGGAGGCCATCCAATCCGTGCTGGATCAGACATACACTAACTGGGAGCTGGTGATCATTGATGACGCCTCCTCTGACGGGACGGAGGCTGTGGCGCGATCATTCCGCGATCCGCGCATCGTATACGAGAAAGTGCCACACCAGGGTCGTCCCTCCGCCGTGCGGAAAATCGGCTTTGATAAAAGCTGCGGAGAATTGCTGCTGATATTCGATTCAGACGATGTGCTGCAACCGACCGCGCTTTCGGAGATGCAGGCCAAGCTGGCCGAAAACGACCACTATGATTGTGTGTATTCGTTTATGTCCTATATCGATGAAAACGGTTCTGACTTCCCGGCAGCAGGCTTCAAGCTGATTCCCGACGGACATGGCAGCTATAAGGCGCCCGATTTTTACCAGCATACCTGGGAACGGGTGGGCATTTTCAAGTTCATGGCCAGCACGTTTCTTCTGATTAAACGATCTTCCCTGGATGCGGTGGGCGGCTTCGATGAGAGCCTGGATGCCGCAGAAGACCTGCACCTGTTCCTCAAACTGTTCCTGCGCGATATCAACGCCATCGGTTTTGTGCCGAATTACCTCCTGAAATACCGCTACAATGCACAAAGCCTGACCCGCAAGAAATCCAACATTGAGAAACTGCTACGCAATTACATGCGCGTGGTGGACTGGTTCTACACCAACCCTGCACTGCCAGCGGAGGTCGAACCCCTCAAGCCGATCGGCTATTGCAAGGGTTACAACTACGTTGCTGGGGTATGCTTGACCTGCGGCTACAAAATGATGGCGTTGCGGATTGTGATGCAAGCATTGCTTGATTCCCGAACCACACTAAGTGCCTGGCTGAAAGTATGCGGAACCACCATTGCGCGTTGCCTGCTTCCTCGTCAGGCCGATCGGGTATTGAAACATTGGGCCGTCGCCCTTCGTGACGGTGTGGTCCTGAATGCGCTGAAAAGCCAGATACGTTCTGCGTTGCCTGCCAAAGCGTAAGTAATATTTCCAAAAAATAACCCGCCAATCATTGCGATCGGCGGGTTATTTTTTGAGGTCTGATCAGCGGGGGGCCAGAGCCAGTTCGTTGGCTTTCAGCAGCTCCAGCTTCTCTTCCAGAATATCGGTCAGCCGTCCCATTGTGCGGCGATCGCTGAGAACAGGCTTGCTTTTAGCGACGATGCTGCGGAGTTGCTGCGTTACGATCGATTTGCGGATCGGATTCAGAGCGATGTAGGGATTTTTCAACCAACGACTGGACAGCGGTGGTGGATCCCAGAGCCCGATGACGTGCTGCGGCTCATATTCCAATCCTAGCGAATAACACCAGTCCTGCCATTTGAACGGCAAAATGGTGCGGTTCGATACGATGGGAATCCAGGGAATACTGTACGTGTCAGCCAAAATGGCGCCGTGCATTGCCTCAGCCAGGATGATTTCCGTTTCAGCCATGGCGTCAACGACTTTTTCTACCGGCATGCGCGGGTCAATCAGCTGGATGCCCAACCGGTTGCAAACGTCTTGCCAGCTTTTCATGCCGATGCGCATGCAATGGACGTGCGGAATGTAGCTATACTTGTAGCGCTTCGGACGCGCTTGCATGGGGAAGGCGCGGTGCATCAACACGGCTGGGTCGGTGACGGCCAGTGAGGCATCCTGCCCCAATTTCTGTGCGGACAACGGCCCACGCAGGGCGTAGATTTTCCAAGTGTGATCGACGCTGGGCAACCCACCACCATATCCAACACCAGAGCCGAACACGATAATCTTGTCCGCTTTAGGCAGGCTATCATTCAGCAGGGTGCCGATGCCCACAAACAGTTCGCGGTCGTTGTTATCGAATGGGACGGGTAGGTATTTTTCCCAGATCATTTCATTCAGGTAGTCCCCGAAATTGCCGTCGGGAACGGGATAATAATGCAGCTTCATGGTGTCATAACCCTCTTCTGGAAGCGATTTTCACGGATGAATAGTTTTTTCAGTTTGCGGCCCACCGGGCGCAGCAAATTATGGAAGAAGCCCGGAGCAATAACCCGGAAGCCTTCCAACAACGTAACGAATAGCAGGCTGCCCAGCGGCATGTTTGCATTGGCCAGCGCATGCCGAAAAATGACCGGCAACGCATGAAAATTTCGGTGATTGAGTTGGATGGAAAGATGCCGTTTGTATTGCTTTGTCACCAGGGCAGACTTTGGATAACTCAGCCCGGCCATGCCATGGACAATATCGTGCACCTGATTGGCGTTCAAGGTGATATTGTCCAGGCGCTCCTGCAAACGGGAAATATCGTTGCTGAAGCTGGTGATGTGGATACGGTGCCGGTAAACGGGTTTCGGGATAAACCGGACCCCATTAAAATTATCCGCGAACAGGCGCAGATAGAATTCGGTGTCTTCCGCGATAGCCTGCTCGTTGAACAGTCCGATCCGGTCCAGCGTGGCGCGTGGCATCATCAGGGATTGAAGCTGGCCGTAGTAGAAGTCATCCAGAATGTTCCGCCAACTGTGGTGAAATTTGGGATTGAGATGAAAATTCCCCTGTTCATCCAGCCAGGAGATGTCGTATCCTGGGATGCTGATGGGTTGATCGTCCTGATCAATGAACGTATTGAACGCATAAACCGCCGTGCAGTCAGGATTCAGGTCTAAATAATCGCGCAACGTTTCCAGAGCATCGGGCTCATACAGATCGTCGGCGTCCACGGACATCAGGTAGTGGCCTTTCGATTCCGTCAGTCCGATGTTGCGGATAGTGCTGATATTGCCGATATGTGGATTAGGGACTATTCGAATACGCTCGTCACTGAAGGCGCGAACGACATCGATCGTATTGTCGGTCGAGCCGTCATCCACGATGATGAGTTCCCAGTCCTGGAATGACTGCGCGAGGATGGACTCGATGGTACGGCCAATATAGCGGCCGGCATTATAGGCTGGCATGCTGATGGAAACGGTGGGTTGTTGGCTAGGCATAGTGAGGAACGGCCTTTTGACTAGTTTGGGGCGATCTGGGGGGCTAGTGTATTTGCGAATTTTGGAGACAGCAGGCTCTTGAGTTTCTTGCGGAGTTGTATGGTAGTTTCCAGCATTGAAACCGGAATAAAGGACAACGCCATGATGGGGAAGAAAATGCGGAACCAGTCTTTATTGCGGATGTGTGAATTTTTCCACGCCCAGATGCAGGCGGTTCTGGCGTTTTCCGGCTGACCGTGGCGCAGCCGGATGATGGCGATGGCATAGATGAATCGGGACAGGATACCAGAGACATCGCACTGAGGCCATTTGTCCCGCAAGCCAGGGTGTTGTAACAGGTAATCGAAGAAGGCGGCCTGATTGGCCAGGATGCGCTCGAAGTTTTTGGCAGTTTTGGTCACACTGTTTTGGTAGTTGCGATATCGAAATACATAGACAGGCAGGGAGTGCACACCTTCGAAGTTATCCAGGAACAATTCGAGGAAAAACAGGTAGTCCTCATTGATTAAAATTTCCTCGTTAAAAGAGTTGACGCGGCTCAGCACATTGCGTCGGAACATTAGCCCTTGCAGCCATGTGGGAATTTTCGCACCTAGAATATCTTGCCAGGTATAGCGGGGCATGTCAGTGGACAGCGTGAGGTCGGTTTTGACATCGATAAATTCATCCCGCTCGTTAATCCAGCGAAAATAGCCGTGTACGGCGGTGACTTCGGGGTGTTGTTCCAAATGCCGGGAAAGCAGTTCCAGCGCATCGTTCTCATACAAATCGTCGGCGTCCAGAAAAGCGATGAATTCACCCGTGGCTTCTTGCAGGCCGATGTTACGGATTTTGCTGATGACCCCGATATGCGGCAATTTAATCAACCGGATGCGTGGATCGGTAAATTGTTCCACGACCGTGGCGGTATGGTCGGTGGAACCGTCATCCAGCACCAGCAGTTCCCAGTCCGGGCAGGTTTGGGCCAGCACGGACTCAATCGAGCGGGCTATAAACGCTTCCGCGTTGAAGGCGGGCATAATGATGGAAATGCGAGGCTGTGGCATTTTAATTGACCTTTTGCAGTGCGGGAATTTTGATTGCGCGGAATTTGGCGAGTTTCTCGGTAATAAAAGCCCGCTCCTCTTTTGAAGCGGAATATTGCAGCCAGACCATCAGGCTAAGCAGAGAAACCAAGCCTAGCGGAAATAAAGTCACCGGCAACGACCAGGAAAAAAGATTCTTGAGGTAGCTGATCAATGCCAAACCCAGAATCAGCGCTGCCAACGGCTGGGCGTTTTTCAGGTATACCGTTGTAATGTAATCCCGGTAACGAATGCCCAGCCGTTGGCAGGCCATCAGGATTGTGAGCAGATGGTGCTGTGTGCATTGGGCAATCAGGGTGGCGACGATCACGCCGATCAGGCCCAGTTTTTGAACCAGCAGAATGCTCAGGATGAAATTCACCACCGCAGTGGCCAGCGAAGTATATGTCTGGTATCGGTGCATACCGGAGGCGAACAGGTAGTTGCTGGCGGGCATCTGGATGATGCCGGACCAAACGTTGAAACCAATCGCGCTGGCTATCAGATAAGTGCTTTGGGGCGGAATCTGCCCGTTACTCAGGATGCGGACAATCTCCGGGTAAATGATCACCAAATTCAGCAGCATCACCAGCACCAGGAAGTTGGTGAATGCGGTGAGCCGCAGAAAGAAAAACCGGCTTTCTTTCACGTTTTGACTGGCGTCTAGCCGGGCAAAGATGGGGAAAATACCTTCCAGGATCTTGAAGCAGATCTGAGACGGCAGGGACAGGATTTTGCGGATGACACCCACGATGGCGATATCGCCCATACTCAGAAAGCGGGCAATCACCAGGTCATCCACGTTATAG
Source organism: Vampirovibrio sp. (assembly GCA_021323475.1). Lineage (GTDB taxonomy): Bacteria > Cyanobacteriota > Vampirovibrionia > Vampirovibrionales > Vampirovibrionaceae > Vampirovibrio. The sequence continues at coordinate 17,884 of JAJQJM010000074.1, read as the reverse complement.
GAGAGATACACGCTGATGCGCTGAACCATGGCGTGGAAGCTGATGGCCCAGAGTTCTTTCATCTCATGCAGCGAAATCCGGAAATTGAGTTGCAGCGAGCGCCGGTCCACCTGGCAGGCTTTCACCATGCAAAAGCCCAGGCACAGTATCGCAGTGATTAGACGAAATATCATGATGGCGATGAGATTGTGCCCCATGCCCACCAGCACGATGATACCGATGCCGACCAGGATGGAGAAGGCGGCCTCAATCATGTTAGGCCACTGGTACATGCAATTGGCCTTCAGAATGGCCTTGTAGAAGTGCGCCATCAGGTTCACGGCAGCCTCTATCACGACGATCTGGAAAACAATGGTGGCTACGGTCGGATCGATACCTGTGATGTTGAAAAAGTGGGGCATCCCTTTGGCCAGAAATGAGCCCAGGATTATCAAAAGGCCGGAAAGGCCCAAATATAGCCACTGTCCATTACAAAGGGTATTCCTGATACGCTGGGTATCCTGCAATTCGTAATATGAACTTACCCGTTGAATCAGGCCGGTGGTGAGCCCCAGATCCAAGACCAGCAGTAGTTCGATAAAAGTAACCAGGAAAATGTAAAAACCGTATGCCGTTTGCCCTTGGTATTTGATCAGCATGGGGATGACGGCAAGGTTCAACAGAATTTTGAGCAGTACTCCAACAGTACCGGTGCAGGACCCTTTCAAAAAATCTGAGCGCATTACGAGACTGAACCTTCATTGTTCCGGGGAAGCTGGGATGGCGAAGCAAGGAAGGGGAGTTTCAGACCGCTCCCGTTGCGTAACAGCTTGCGACCGGGGATTTCGATGTACTGGTATGCAAAATGGGCAGCCACGGCGCAAAGTACGGCCGAAAACGCAAGGTATAGCACATATTCTGGCGTGGATAGCGTATCCACGTGGATGAATTTTTTCAGCAGCAGGCTGAGTCCGCCCAGCAGAACGAAGTGAATGATATAGAGGGAATATGAAATCTCGCCCAGATAAAACAGTAATTTGGCAGACAGGAACCGGCTGATGTGTGACGAGGATAGCGCGCAGAACAGGATTAGCAAGGAGAACAGACTGACCGTCAGTCCGTAATGCTCTTCCGCGGTGCCGCTCAGTACGGCCAATAGCAGAATGGAAACCAGCAGGAAACAAATGTCATAAAAAACCCGCGACGGGCCATTATCCAGGCTGCGGTAAATCAGGTAAGTGCAAAGGCCCATGCTAAATTCGTAAACAATTCTCAGGTTGCCGTAGGAAACGGTCATAAATGATAACCCGGACGTCTGGAATAGGTACTGCGGCATCTGGGTCAACAGCACCAGACAGACAATAAACATGATGACAGGCTTGATCAGCCCTTTCATCTTCATAAACTGCTGAATGAGGAACGGCGCCAGAAGGTACACAAACCATTCACAGCTTACCGACCAGGCCGGCATGTTCCAGGAAAATTTCTCATGCAGGTGCCAGGATTGAATCATCAGCAGGTTGGTGAGGAAGGAAAAGCCGCTGAGCTCATAATGGGAATTATGGAAGGCAGGCATGCTGCTGATGGCGCCTTTAAGCAGCACTTGATCGAAAAGGTAGTAGCCCAGGCCCATCATGGCCAGGACCGTAAAATAGATCGGGTACACCCGGGCAAAACGATTCTTGATGAAGGACAGGTATTGCGAAACGGAGATCGTCGCAAATTTGTGCTGGTAGACATGCATCATAATGAAGCCGCTGAGAATGAAAAACAGGTCCACTGCCAGGTATGCTTTGTCGATGAAGAAACTTTCAAACGGTAACTGGATGTTCAACCGGTTGTGGAGCATGCTGGCGGCATGGTGAAAGACGATTGCAATGGCGGCAAATCCACGCAGGGCATTGATCTGGGTAATGTATTTGTTATTCATGATAACCTTCGAGCGGTGTGGAGTGGTGTTGGGCCCAGAACCGTTTGATTATGACCGTATAGAGCACCGAGGTAATGAGCCAGTAAATGGAGGCGTAAATGTATGAGTTGAAGTTGACGAGCAGATAGGCCAGGTAGAAGAGGGTGATAATGGCCTGCAAGCTGATGAGGAAGTATAACTCCTTTTTATTGCGCGCGTCATTATTTTTTACCAGCCGCAGCGGATCCAGGATGGCGAAGACGATGCCGACCAGGGAGGACAGGCCCAGCAGACCCAGTTCGTAGACGTTTTGCAACACGGTATTGTGCATGTTCAATGCGTTGGCGTCCGGCATGTCGCCGGCCACGTGGAATCGCATGCCAATCACTTTGGGTACCGCAGTGCCCAAACCATTGCCAAACAGCAGGGTTCTCAAATCAAACCCGTCAATGATTTCCCCCCATAGCTTGAGACGCCATTCCAGCGAGCCGTTATCTTCAAAGCGGCTCAGCAGAGTCGTCAGCAACATGCCGTCCGTCAGGGCGTTAACAATGATTGAGAGCAGAAAGCAGGCGAAGGCGAAGGTGAGGACAAATCCGATTAGGCGCTTAAGGCTAATGTTGTTCAGCAGCATGTAGGCAAACAGCAGCGCCACCAGCAAAACGGCATACGAGAACAGGCTGGTTTTGGACATGCTGAACAGGCTGCCTACCAGCGCAAAGAAACTGCCGAGCCCGGGCAGCAGGAAAGACCGCTTTGTCCAGGTACGGTAGTATAGCGCGACGCCTAGCAGGTACAAGCTGATGAAATCCAGGTACAGGGCGTTCAGGTTGGGGTGGTAGTAAATGCCGCTGAAACGGAATAGCCCTTCCAGATAAATGCCGAAGCGCTGGGCGGTGAGGAAGAAGAACAACGGGATGACGGATGAGGCGATCGCAAAAATACTGAGGCAGGTGTTGAAGCGGCCGAAGAGTTTCATGAAGTCTCGCGCCTGGCCAACGATGTAAACGCCCGCGCAGCAAATGAAAAACTGGTAAATCCCATCGAAAAACAGGATGGAATGCTGGCTCTGGTTGCCGTCCAAGCCCTGCGAGGCGGCCGTGGCGGTCTGGGAAGCGGCAAAGTTGTTGTGATAAAAGAAGAAGTACAGCGTTACCATCCCGGTATAAATCGAAATCGCGCGAATATACGGGTAACGGGCGTATAGCTCCGGAACCTTTTTCCATAGCATCAGGCCCATCGGTAGCAGGGCGAGTGCTGCAATGAGTGGTGTCGGATGGGGATTGACGCCAACCTCGTGGCCCAAAATCGCGCTGAAAATAATGCAGGGCCCGGCCAAGGACAAGAACAATAAAAAGTCTTGCGGGTGCTTGTGGATGTATTTCAGAAATTCCAGGTAGGCATAACCGGCAATGAGCAGGACAAGCAGAAAGATGATGTTCATTCCGCTCATCAGGCTTCCTGGCAATTCCAATTCAGCGGCAGGCAGCAGATAATAAAAGAGGAATCCGACCAGCGCCGCCGCAAGGACACTGACCAGCCCGGTCTGCCACATCGGACGCTCAGCATCCTTTGACAGAAGTGCGCTACCGTTTTGTGCCGAAGGGGTGCTCATCAAGCCGGGACCTGCTCAGAGGTGCCACTTTTCAGAAAGGCGATAGCGGTCTTGCCGTACTGCTCACGAAGCATTACGAAGGCTGTGCTGGCGCCCAAACCTGCCAGCAGCCCGAAGAGGATGAGTTGGGATTTGCTAGGCGGCAGTGAGTTTTTCGGGGTCAGCGGGTGACGGAATATTTTGATGTTGCTGAAGGTCTGCGCTTCACGAATCTTGGCATCCATCATCTGCTGCTCCACCGCATCCAGGGCTGTACTCAGGCCTCGTTCCTGCTGGGTCAGATTTTCCAGGGCTGTCTTAATCTGGGGAAGCGTTTTAATGCGCTGATTGACTTGGCTCAGGTAGCGGTTGATGGTTTGCGCCTTGCGACCGTATCCGTTGGCCATCGCCTGGGCGTCCAGCATTGACTTTACCGCGTCACCGCGGGTTTTATCGGCAATCACGTTGCCGTTTGGCACGTTCAGGCTATACGGCACGGAATCGTCCATCGTGGCGGACGCGGGTAAGGAGCCTGCGCCGCCCGGCAGGGAGCGGTGCGATTGCTTTAAGATGTTCTGCTCGGTTTGCTTCAGCTTGGCATACATCTCTTTTACCCGCTTGTGGTTTGGGGTATAGCGGCTGCTCAGCGAGGCATATTCCTCGGCCAGTTTATAGTAGTCGTTGTAGAGATTTTTCAGGTTTTCATCCTCACCCAGCGCCGTGGCGGCCAGGGCCTGTTTCAACGGCATGCCCAGCGCGGAGCGATAGGAGGACGTCACCGTCGAGTAGCTAGCGGCATCCGATGCGACCGAATTTAGCGTAAATTCCAGATCCTGCTTGCTCTTGGAATAGTTCTTGAGATCCTCGTCGATGTTGGTGACGCCGTACTTTTGCTTGAAATCCCGGATGTGGTCGCGTATCGCGCCCAGTTGTCCACGGATGTCTGACGCCTGTTCTTCCAGGTACAGGTAGCGTTCACGTTGCTCTGAGCGATTGACATCCAGGCTGGCCTGCTGAAAAGCTCCCAACAGCACATTCATGCCTTCTCTGGCAAGTTCCGGGTCTTGCCATTTGAAACTCAGGTTGATGACATCGGTGCCAGGGATATTGCGGGTATCCACAATCCCTTTCCCGTCAGCGTATGCTTTCTGCCAGTCTTCCAGGCTTTCCACCTTCAGGCGCTTCATTTCCTGCGGATGTTTGGTGATGAAATTGTAGTATAGCGCTTCGCTCACCTTGTCGCTTTTCAGCAACTCAATGGTGTTCAGTACCGGGCTGGTATCCTGCGAGGAGGTCGTACTGTAAGTATCCGTAACGTAGCGGGCTTTCACCGCGGAATCCTTGATAATGACTCCTGCACTGGCCGAATAGTTGGATTGATGCAGGAATAGCGCATAAGTAGCGCATAAGGTAGTTACGAACAACGTGGCGGAGATGATCAGCCCCTTGTTCTTTTTAATCAAGGGTATAAGGGCCAGCGTCTGCACGGATACAGGAGCTGCGATTGTCTTGTCGATGCCATTTCCATTGCTGCCATTGCCGTTTAGTTTGACTGACTCCGGATTTAGTGTCGGTAGGCTTGTATAGTCGTTATTTTTCATTTTAGGGTACCTTTTCTGAATGCTTTGTATACGTCTGCTTCAGGCGTCTAGCGTTTTCCGAAGCGCGCAGAGGGGCTCCAACCGCCATACTTGAAGGTTTGCGCATTCTGAGCACCTATCATGCTTAGCGCAGCGAATGGCTGCAAAATTTTGTAGGCAACTTCCCCAAAGCGGCCTGCCTTGTACGCAGAATTTTCCGAAACAAAGATGATATCGTTGGGCTTCAGCAGGGTATCATTGCCGCTCATTTGGTGGAAGATGGTCGTGTTGCCATCTTTACCGATGAAGCGACGGATAGCGACCACTTTCTTGTTGGCGTCATCCGTCAGTCCACCCGCCTTGGCGATGGCTGACTGCAAATAAGGCGAGGTACCGTCAAGTTGATACACGCCAGGAGCGGCAACCTGTCCTATCACCCTCACCGGGAAATCCTTGGGGGCCAGGCTGGAGGTCAGCAGCAGACGGTAATCGTCTTCCATGATCTGACCGGTTTTCAGTTCCGGCACTGTGATGGTGGCATCCGAAGTTAACCAGATGTCCTCATCCAGCTTGCCTTCTTTCAGTAGTTTCCACAGGTCGACGTGGGCTTCTTCACCGGTATCCGCCCATTTTACGGTAACGTCGGAGAGATCCGCGTCCATATTCACGCCGCCCGCATTACCCAGCACGTTGGACAGGCGCATATCGGTACGTACATGGGCATCGTTGCCCTGAATAGTAATGTTTTTCTGATTGGGATCGCTCACGAACTGGAACATGCCCGGCTTCATCACCGCGCCACGCAGATAGACCGTAATCGGGCGCAGAATTTTAACCGAGACCACCACCTGCGGATCGCGGATGGTGTAGCTGAGTTCCTCGCGCAATCTATTGGTGATTTCGGTCACGGTCAGATTGCCTACCTGCACCTCCCCGACGCCGCTGAAAGAAGCCATGCCATCCGGACGCACCAGAACGTCCTCCTGCGGATAATCCGGTTCGGCCAATACCTGCCATTGCAAGGTATCACCGGGCCCCAAACGGTAGCTGTGATCCTGATAGCTCGCGTGTGCCTTGAGTTTCTGTTCATTCTCGGACATGGCACTTGGAATAGTGAAAACGAGCAACAGGCCAGTCAAAATGATGGCCCCTAGACGATAATATACATACCGCTTCATCGTCATAGCAAAGCAGGGGAGACAAGACATATTTGGGGATCCTTATGGCTGGCAATGAACTAAACGTACTTCTATCCCTAGGAAAAAACCAAAAATTTCTTCCCTTGTTTCCCAAGCGGCCTATTTTTTACATTTGTTAACGTACTCAAGGCGAAAAAAGAGCCGAGAACTGCATGCTCTCGGCTCTTTTCGAGGTAATTGATGAATTATTTCTGATATATATTCTGGTATACACGAATATAGTCAATATCCAGAGAGGTTGGGAACGGGGTAGTACCGTCCGGGTATCCGGGCCAATAACCTCCCACGGCCAGGTTGGCAATCACATACATGGGAAGCTTGGTAACATTGGCGGGTGAATATACGCGGTATTTTTCCTTACCATCCACGAACCAGACCAACCGGTCGGGCGCCCAGAAAAGCCCATAGTTATGAAAGTCCGTGGAAAGATCGGGCAGGATTGCTCTTCCGCCCAGGTTTACCTTCTTCCCGGTAACGGAATCCTTGTAATGATAAGCAAAGTAAGAAACCGTGGTCTGGTGGCCAAGAATCTCGAAAATATCGATCTCCGGCGGCCAGGCTCCGTTATTGGGCACTAGCCAGAAGGCCGGCCACAGACCTCTACCCTTAGGCACCTTGGCCCTGATGTCATAATACCCGTATGCCTGGCTGAACTTGTTCCATGATGCGATCACCCCAGATGTATATTTAAATTGCGTCGGGACACTGGTATCACTGGGATCGCGCTTGTTCGCCATAATCTTGAGAATACCGTTCTCCAGTTTGAACGCATTGTCAGTGTACCATTGCTGCTCGCCATTGCCCTCCAGGTTGCGCAGACCACGAAGGTATGTCGTGTTCCATTTGCTTGTGTCCAGAGTGGTTCCATCAAACTGGTCTTCAAAAGTGACCTTCCATTGTTTGGGGTAAAGTACAGGCGGAAGATCGGCATACGCGGAAGCAAGCCCCTGTCCAATCAGGCATAGTGACAAAAATCCTGCTATTAGTTGACGCTTTGGCCATGCAGACATAACCGATTTCATTCGATCCATTTAGCGTACTCCTCAACAAACACAAAACTCAGACTATAACAGCTTTGTCTATTATTCCCCATTTAAATTATAAAAAACATCATTGTAATATATCTTTAAACTGAAAAAAATGTATCGAGCCGGTAATTTACTGTAAATCCGAAAATTAGGGCATCTTCTTATAGCCTGTAAGTTTCGTCGTTTCTTGTACGTATTCAAGGAGCAATTTATCCAGCCAGCCCCATTCCACGGCTTTATGAAAGAGCTGGGACAAAACCGCGAGATATCGATTCACTGTAGCTTCGGATCGGTTGGTTTTTAGTAAATAGCGCTTGAACCGCTCGACATCAAAGCGGTTGATGTCTACCAGAGGCATCTCCCCAAAGTAGGAGATGAGTTCCTGGTAGATTTGCTGGGTCTTGCCCTTGATATTTCGGCCGTTTTCCAGTTCCAGATTCCCCAGATACTGACAAGCCGCCTCTTTAAAACTGATTGGTAGCATTGTTGAATCCCTCCGGCAATGGGTATTCTTTGATAATGCCGGATAAGTGGATTGTGGAGAGCCTGATCTGCCAGAGATTGTTGCAATTCGTAGAACAGACACAAGAGGTGAAGGATTGTGCTTGCCGGAATTCTACGAACTCCAGGACATCTCTGCGGGAGGTGATAAGATGCCAATTCCTCCACTTTTGAGGGGTACCAAGAAATGGGAATGGTCACTGTTTGGACATTCCTTAGCTTAAGGGTTGTCGCTACCGACAATATAGTACAACTCTAAAGAAAAAGCATCAGGGGTTGCTTAAAGCTGCTAGTGAAGTGGCATATGCTTTTGAAAAAGGAATAAATTTTTCTGCATCCGGGTCATACACATCAATCTCTCCAGTTTCAATATGGTAAAACCATCCATGTAGCGTTAATTTCCCGAGTGCCAGTTTCGCTGCAACCGAAGGGAAAGTCTTGAGATGACGGATCTGAACCTGGATATTGCGCTCCACGCAAAGATGCAGCCGTTCTTCCTCACTCAGGTGATTGGCTTCGACGTCAATAAGAGCTCGTGTTGTTTCGGCATAGGTAATCCATTGCTTGATAATAGGCGGCACCGTGTTTATCTTACTGTCGTCTAACAACGCCGCCATTGCCCCACAGAAACTATGCCCACAGAGAATGATGTGCTCCACATCCAACAGGGTCAGAGCATACTCAATGGATGCTCCAGTTCCCCCATAGGGAGTACCATGCGGTGGGATAATGTTCCCTGCATTGTGCAGCACAAAAAGACTTCCAGGATCAGTTTGGGTGATCAGGGAGGGGTCAATTCGAGAGTCTGAACAGGTAATGAAAAGAATTTTCGGGTCTTGTTTCCTGGCAAGCGCTTTAAAAAGGGACGCCTTCTCAGGATAAACGCTATCCTGGAACTTCTTTACACCGACAATAACCTGCTGGATGGGATCTGTTGATTCAAAATGCTGCATTTCCTCTTTTCCTTCCATAAACTTTCCTGGCAACTATTTTTAAGTGAAAGCAACCATTGAGCGCTAGGCCGGAACTGCCACATGCTTCATTACAGCATGTTTTCTTGCTCATCGTAGTCATGTCCTTTTTATGCTGACGGAAACCACAACTTTTGAAGCCGCAGGGCCGCATTGACCAGTATAATCAAAACCGGCACTTCCACCAATGGCCCAATGACCGCTGTAAACGCTTCTCCTGAATTGAGGCCAAAGACAGCCACAGCCACTGCAATCGCCAGTTCAAAATTATTCCCGGAAGCCGTAAAGGCCAAGGTGGCTGATTTTGAGTAATCCGCTCCAGCTTTTTTACCCAAATAAAAGCTGACAAAGAACATCACAACAAAATAGATGAGTAGGGGAAGGGCAATCCGGACCACATCCAGCGGGATCTGGACAATTAAATTTCCCTTAAGGCTGAACATGACCACAATGGTAAACAACAGCGAAATCAGCGTGATGGGGCTGATGGCAGGAATAAACGTCTTGGAATACCAATTGACTCCCTTGGTTTTTAAGAGGCTATAGCGGGTCAGCATCCCGGCAATAAAGGGAATACCCAAATAAATGAACACACTTTGCGCCACTTCCACAATGCTAATGGGGACGATGGCCCCTTTCAAACCCAAGAGTGGGGGAATAATCGTAATAAACAGCCATGCATAGACGCTATAAAACAAGACTTGGAAAATACTGTTAAATGCTACTAATCCTGCGGCATAATCGCTATCCCCTTGAGCCAAATCATTCCAGACCAGGACCATGGCAATACAGCGGGCTAGCCCAATGAAAAACCTCTCCCAATGCCTCATAGCGCACTTTGGCTAGTGGGGGATACATCATAAGTATCAAGCCAAGGGCAATGGGAATATTGGTCGTGCCAACTTGGAACTGTCCAATGATCGCCTCAATGCCTGGAGTAAGGGAGCTAATGGTAATCCCTGCCCCCATGGCTAAAAAAATCCAGAGGGTGAGATAGCGATCCAGCGTGGATAGACGACAAAGGGGGGAGTGCTTCATGAACCGCAGCAATTTTCCGGCTCACTGACAGATGCGACTTTGGGAGCACAACAACTGGTTGCCTCATTGGAGGAATATAGGGTTTCCCCCTCATCATCGTGGCGAACCCAAAATTCCCATTCGTTCCCGTCTGGATCGTGCAGCCAGAACTTATTGGCAACGGCATAGCAACAGGTCACGCTTTCCTCTTCCAGATGAGGTAAAAGTCCTTGGGTTTTAATAGTTTCTTTCCAGGTATTTAAAACTTGATCATCAAACAGTTCGACTCCAAAATGTTGTCCTTCCCCATTGGTAACGGTTTTTGGCATTGCTCCCGGTTGATGAACCAAGGCTAAATGCAATGCTGGGGTTTCCAAACGGAAATTGGCATAATCGGGCTTGAGTTTGGAAGGGGCCATATTAAATACTTTGCTGTAAAAGGAAATTGAGGCCTCCAAATCTGAAACCGGCAGATTGATATGGGCTCTGGCGTTAGTCATCGTATTGATTCCTTAATCGGTAAGCTGTGGGGCAAGGTTTCAATAAAGGCTTTGATATCATCTCGCACTTGGCGATAGGCTGTCAGCTTGTCTGAATCCGGAAAGGCTTTGGCCAGTTGAGGAGGGTCAGGAAAGCAGTGGTGAAGAATCAGAGCGGCTTTGCCAGGGAACAAAGGACAGGCTTCTGCGGCCCGGTCACAGACGGTAATAACCACATCAAAGGGAATGTGATCTAAATCAGATACATGTTTGGAATAATGGCTGCTAATATCTACCTCCGCTTCGGCCATCACGGTCACTGAATGGGGATCAAGCCCATGGGGGACGGTACCTGCCGAGTAGGCTTCCAGCACATTACTTTTTAGCGCTTTAGCCCATCCTTCTGCCATTTGGCTACGACAAGCATTGCCAGTACAGAGAAAAAGCACTTTTAGCATGAGGGTGGTAGCTCCATACAACAATTGGCTTCCATTTGAGTCTGTGTGTCTTTCTGACAGCAGTTTTCTGTGAGGAAGGCCATCAGGATGCCCATGGTTTGGTAATTAGCGGTATAGATAATCTGGCGACTTTCTCGTTTAGAGGTTAATAAGCCTGCTTTCTGCAAATGAGATAAGTGAAACGACATGGTGGCGGGTGGAATTTTCACATGTTCACTGATTTGACCAACGGCCAGGCCGGAAGGACCAGTTCTTACCAGGAGCCGGAAGATTTCAAGGCGGGTTTCATGGGCTAAAGCACTAAGTGCCTCAACAGCAGCAAATATTTCCATAATTCCAGAATACTCAAATTATAGTATTCGTCAACTGCCTAAGTTTTTATTGTGCCCCTCAATGGGGTTTTAATGGTTTACTGCTATATTTCTGACAGCATTAGGGTTTGACTGTAATCAACAAATACATGACTTTGCATCGAAAGAGAATTCGAGTAGTCAGGACTACAGTCGGGATTCATTGTCACTAACCGGAAACGATATTTACGGAGGAGCCCCCAGGGGTGATGCATTGTCACGCTTGGAATCCAAGGCGTTGATTCAAGATGTTGCAGACGGATACTTGAATACAGACCTGAATGCCTTCCTTGTCCAAAATAAGGCTGCTACGTATGTGCCCTTGGCCCCAGTTGACGGAATTGAGAGCATTTCTATCGGGGATGTGCTAACAGTGGATCGACCCAAGCCGGGCCGAGTGATTCTGGATAGACAGTATTGCTTGCGCCGCTTGGTCACACAAGGAAACGCCTTGCTGCTAGTGGATAACCGGGGCTATGTGCCACCGCCTGCCAGTCACTGAAAATGAACAATATCACGAAGCTTTTCTAAGCGTTTCCTAGGAAACAAGGGACAAGGCTAGCAATGGCCATTCTCCCCACAACCCTTAATGGTGGTGGAATTCTGCTGTACCACTGCAGAAGCGGAGATAATGGTCTCCCCTCCTATGGAGTTCAGACAATCAATGGTAGTTTGGGTTGTATTTTTGGTTAAAGTAACTACCAACTCCTGATCAGCAGGACTTAAAGACTTAAAAGCCTCGGAAGTCTTCACTTGTGCCGCCAAGGAGGAATAGTCATGGTAATCGAGATTGAAATTGTTCTCGATTGATGTAGTTTTTCCTGTTTCTATATCGCTCAGCTTACCCCCTAATGTTAAACCGCTATAGCCCAATTGAATTAAAAGGTTATAAAGCGCCGGGTTACTGGTTTGATAAGGCGCCGCTACCGCAAACAATTTTTGAGAATTGGCATAAACCTTTCCACCATTGGCCCCACTGACCTGAACCGAACTGCCAGCTGTCGGTGTCTGGGAGTTTTGAACGACAGGCATTTCCGTATTTGCCTGAGTATTTTTAGCAAGAGCGGTAACAGGCTGGCTTGCATTATCGGGGGTAGAATTGGGATGGGCATGGTTCATCAGCATGTTGGAAAAACCATTCTGTAGGGAGCCACTGAGGTTAAGCAGACCAGCTATCCCAATCAAAAGACCCAGTCCCATAATTAAGCCATATTCACTGATGGTTTGCCCACGCTTATGTTGAATCATCGTGGTTTATCCATATTACATACAAAGGCTTCGACATTGCGCCGAAAAACTTTAGACATTGTATACAATTGTGTGCTGGTTCAGGCTGAATAATAGTGTTGTCAGGAACAAGCGCTGTCAAAAAGGGATAATAAGCATACAACCTCACGTTTTAAACGGCGCCCACTACGGGGCGCAGATCAGCGAGTCTCAATTCCTGGCTACACTGCCTGCAACATCCTGTCTCAGTCAGTAAGACTTTATTTTGAATACCAAGCATGTGATTGCTTTTTAATATTTTTGCATCAGTGACACTGCATCAGCCTGTGAATCCGCTTATGGTTCACTAAAATATCTTCTTTTGTCCAATGGCTCGTTCCTTCGGCGAACTCCATCACACGGATCTGTGGTATTCTGGCGCTCAAAAACTTCCATAATGGCTTAAGCCGTTCAGTAGATACGACAAGAGCATGGTGACTGAGAGAGACACTCATTTCCGGCTTCTATCCTTTGTTAGAAAACCTCTCAACTATGCCACCATGATCGATTCGAATTCCTTGGATGTAATTTGCGGCTTTATTATCATGCAGATGGTATCCCAGTTCCTGCAAGAGCACTCCCTGTCTTTTACTAATGTCTGCATCAGGACCAATATATTCAGTAACTAACCAACCCGTAAATGGATTGGCTGCATAAAACCGTGACATATCCCTCACGCCAAGAGCAGTAAAGAATAAGCCGTTTGCAGCCTCGTTAAATGGAGTAAAGTCATTCAGGTCTGTTAGCCAACCTGGGCTAATTGTTTTTAAGGCAAAGGATTTGTCATCCAGGGTAAATTTGTATACGATGCCAGCTCCCCCATCTCCCAGAACTTCAATCGCAGCCTTCTGCCAAAGCATATCCGCAGGCTCAATTTGATTGAAAGCCATTAAAAAACGGTTGGAAAGACTCACAGTTCCGGCTGGTTTAATAGAAAAACCTGGAACATCACTTCTCACCTGCCTCTGGCACAGCCAAAGTTTTTTTGTAATTCCATCCAGAGCTTGCAATGCCTGCTTCTGGTTCAATATGCCCGACAAAGTGAATTCTTGCGGTAATTGCCCCAAGTAAGGTGTATCATCGCTTTGAAGTGCATGTTTGAGTTTTTCGTACTGCTCCATATCCGAAAGCAAAGTTTGCTGGGCAAGACGTGTTGCACGCTGTCCTTGAAATCGAATCGTAGAATTAGTGGGGTAATGTAATGAGAAAGGAGCTGAAGCAATAGGCATACTGAAGTTGTTTCTCACATCAAAGGTAAAAGGGCGATTCTTATAAAATTAGGAGGACTGAGGGGAACCTCAATATTCTAAAAACCGCTTGACTCAATTTTTTGTCAGGTCAAAATTAGCAATCCTGAAACCAAAGCGAGGTTTTTGCGAATATCAGCCCTTAAAGTGTCCTCTAAAATCAACCGGGGCTGATTTAAATGGCTACGACTCATACCAGCCAAGCGGCAACTGGAGCGAATCGACAAACCCAAGTCACGAACCAGGGCTTGCTGAATGATTCGGCGGCGCGAAGGCCCTAATAGTTTTTTGGCGTGCATCCAGCTCCAAAGTGCGCTCGGACGGTAGCTTTTCCAGCCTGACATTCTCGGATTCCAGAGCCCGCAGACGCTTCGCTTCAAATACGGTTCTCCCACCAGACTTCTGCTTCCATTTGTCCAGAGCCATTGCCCGGAGGGCTTACGGATATGGATACCCGAATGGGTGCAAAAAATGGCCGCTGAGATGCCTAGCTGCCGGCAAACCTTCTTCACCGTCTTTTCACCCGATACCTGGCTGCGAATCGCCACAATGATTTGTTCTTCCGCAAATCTTGTGATCTTCATGGGGATTCCTTTCATGGGGATTAAAACAAAAACCCTCGACTTTTAAACGGTCCCCGATACTGGGCTCAGATCAATATAATTATTGTTTGTCTCGATAGCTCTTAAGTTTCGCTGTAAGGCGTTTTGTACGCTCAATCTCATCAGCATCGGATTCAGGATTTAACCGACCGAGTTTTTTTATAAGATCGGCGATGAGTTCCTCTGTACTTTCCTTGGATTCAGTGGAGTCAACAGAGTTTGTACCGTCTGTCTTTCGTTTTTTCATGTTGCTTGAACCAGGACTCGGCGTGAGCCGGAATTCTGGCAAGACTGGAGATAAATGGCCTGAACCAAGCCTGGGAAATAGGAAATCCGAAGGGGGTTGTAGTCCAGTGAGGTCAAGTCTGGGCCCGGGTTTGGATACTGTCCTCCGACCAGGAAAATAGGGTGTATCATCAGTTTCGAATTTATTCCATCTCAGGTTTGCTAGTTCATCATCATCAATTTCATTATCGCTTGGCGCAGGAGATGCCATTTCTGACGGCAACAAATCGTCTTGTGAATGTGCCCGGCTTAATGATTCTCTTGTTTTATTTATCGAATTTGTGATGGAGCGAGACGATTTGCTGCGATGTACCGGCTTTACCTCGTCAAGCCCTTCTTTCAAAAGTCTGGTTAAATCTTGAATGATGCTGTTGGGAACTAGTTTCCTTCTTTCTGTGTCCAGATTCTCCCACTGTGTTGTCATCTGTATAGCTTCTGTAAGGGCATTGTGAACAGTAGTCCAGCGTTGGGACGGAGGCTTATTATTCAGGCTGAATGGATTGCTTGAGCGCTGCCGATGATTCCGCTCAAATTCTATTTGATCCATTAGCCTTTCAATGCCCTCTAATGCAAGCTTTATCATGCCTGCGTCATTACGTAAAACCTTGTCTTGCAGTAGTTTTTCCGCTGAGTTGATAGCGAATTCTCGACTAGTAGAACGCCTGTGGCTTAATTTTGCTTTCTGAGTTGATGGTTGAGTAAAAACTTCTGTATTTTTCTTGGGGTCATACCCTTTTTTTGTACAGTAGTCTGTAGCGTACTCTCTGGCAGCCTTGTATAAATCTGCGCGAAATTTCTGAGCCTCTGCTTCTTCTTTTCCTTCGATTTGCGTGGCAACCCAATCGATAAATGTCTCTTGAGACTTCTTGCGAGCCTCATCCACGGCAAATGTGTAAAAAGGGTGGCAGGCTTCCTCAATGGTATTTTTAATATTGGCCGGTAGTTCTACGCGGCCTGAAAACTTGAGGGCAATAGTATCTGTGGAAGGTGCAAGTTGAGGAGCTGACTGTCTTAATCTGTGATGAGTTAAATAACTGGATGGTATTGCTGAATAAGAGGTTGAATCATTGATGAACATAGGAATTATCTTATTAGGTCTCTAATCAAGATGGCGCAGTTTTAGAACTTAGACAAAATTTACAACTTTATACGCTTTAAGGGAGAAAGAGATATTATACACAAAATAAGATTCGAGTTTCGTTTCTTTGGGATTGCCGCCAAAGGCAATTGTCGAAATCTATACATAAGAACATAGTCCGGTGATTTATAGGTGAGTGGCTCTCCTTTTTGCAGGAATGAAGCCGTTGAGGGAGCTTTAAAAATCTTTAACACCCAGTGTTCCTCAAAGCGTAGAGGGATCTTGCAAGGCTGAGGGCTGTCTTTTCGGGCAGCCCCACCAATACACAGTGGTGGTTTGCTTTGCCACTAACTAATGGCGAACAAGCCTGAATTCGAACCTCCCGTTGCCGGCTCCCATAGCCCACAACTGCAATAAAATATGTCTGATCATAAAAAATTTGCGTCTCATTGACCGAAGACCTTGCAAGGAATTCACCTCAACTTGTAGCCTCAGCCAATGTAATCAATATGCAGTTCCTCGTACATCGCTGAGCCTAAACACATTCTTCGAGCGGTATTTGCAAATCTTGATGTTAAAGTACATCATTTCCTGCTTGGCACTGCGATCAGCAGAGCAACAGAATGCCTTTGGTAATGCTCAATAGGTAAGGAAGCTGGCGTAATAACTAGGCATAGCATACTAAGACCGGAAGAGTCCGTCTCAAAAATTCCCTTTTACAGATATCAATCGTAAGATGCATCGTCAAATGGCATCATTCTGACAGCGATATATGCCACTTGGTTCTAATGAGTTTTATTAAGAATTCTTACACTTCAAAACTTGACAATCGAGATAAGCATGTTTTAATCATGCTGCTGTTCTATAGCTTTTTTGCATCACCTCATAACTTAATCTGAACCTTGTGTATATGTCCAAGCCTGTCAATTTTGAGCAGGTTGATTTTAGTTTCATCATCAATGCAAACTTTTGGTATACAGGAGTTGTCAATAACATGTCATCTATTTTTGTGAATGCATCCAATTTGTATCAGGTTAGACCAAAATCTGCTCAATTTGTTTCCTCAACCCATAAAAATTCCAGTGCTAGTGCCGTAAAATTTGGTAATAATAAAGCCTATTATCGGGAGCTCGATCCAAAGCTTACTGAGCATCAGGTTACTGCATACGCAGATGCAGAAGTAAAATGGAGGGAAGTGGTTCGAAACGTTGAAACTGCCCAAGGAACCAATATTTTAGGAATACTCAGAGCAAAGACCCAGGGAGAATTCAGAGCGCTTAAAACCGCCCTGAACGCGATTCCTAATGTGATGGTAGATGAAGGTAGGCCTGAAGAGGCTGCAGATAATGACTTAGGGGCTCATACTGCCGCATATACCAATCGAAGAGGAGACGGCAAGGTTATGATCCACACTTACATAGATTTTGCCAATCCTGCGATGGCAAATGATAACTTTCTAACCCTTGCTCATGAAGGTATTCATGCACTGCATATACTGGCAGGCAATTCAATTGAACCTTCCAGAGATGAAAATATTGTTAGCGAATTGGATAAGATAGAGGGGATTATAGATCGAGCAGTAAGTGCTAATCTCGTGCCTCATAATAAAAATAGCTGGAAGCAACTTTTCAGAAGCGATTCAGACTTGGTGAGCAATTTGCGGCAAGCGTATGATATCGATGACTTAAAAAAGATAAAACCTGATTTAATTTCTGAGGCTGTAGCTTATAATAAAAGTGCCTATATCGGGGAAACTCAAGCAGATAAGGAGCATGAGCTAAATAAAGAAGCCGGCTATACGGCTGCCGTAAGTTTTATCAATGATTTAATTGATGAAAAGACCATTGAATTACAACATCCACCTAGTCCACCTAGACTAGGTAGCCCTGCAGGTTGGAAGTATTCTGATGATATGCGGCAAAAACAATACAAGTATCAAAATGGTCAACGCAGTCAATGGGAGCCCACTAGGCCAGATAGCCCCGCAGGCTGGAAATATTCTGTTGGTCATCTATGGAGACACTATAAATTTCCAAATGGCCAGCGTAGTCAGTGGGAACCGAATGCATAGCATCGAAATCAATAGATTTTAAAGCCTAAATAAAAAATCAAACCCACGACACTCACACTGCAGGTCTATCGCTTTCTTTCCCCGGTTTCCACTTCCCGCAAGACCTTCACAATATGCTCTTCCGTAAACCGATTCCTCTTCATTTGGAGATTCTCCTTGGGAACATGCTACTGGTCTGCCTCCCGAAAATCGTACCAGGGATAATGAGAAAATCGGGTTAAAATTCCGTTTAGAAAATAAGGAGTTTAACTCGGATGAAAAAATCCAAAT
>JAJQJM010000190.1 GCA_021323475.1 Vampirovibrio sp. | reverse complement strand
ATCCTTCAGGTTCTTGATGGGCGCGAACTTCTTCTTTTCCGCCGCCACCGCTAGTTGCAAACCGGGATGTTCCGAGGTTTCAAAGGCATGTCGCTTTTCGGACTTCAAATAACGCTGCACCAGCACTTCCTCCGGCGCATCCAGGGCCAGAATCTTAAGCGTTGGGAGGGTTTGCTTCAGGGAAGTCACCGCATCCACCACCGCTGCCGGATCGGCCTCCGGGCCAACCCGTATAGAAAACGCCACCGGCGCCTGCCCTTTGGTTAATGGAACTACGGTATTGTGCAACTGCTCCGGATCCACACCGGTGATGGTCAAAAATCCCAGATCGGCGAAGATGTCCAGCGCGGTGGTTACACCCGCACCGCCGGTGCCAATAACCAGAAAATGATCAAACTTGGGTTGGGGTTGATTGGTGGGGCTCATAGCCATCCCGATGCTCCTATATCCGCCAGTGACAGGGAAACCGGCTGAATCAGCATTTGACCCACCCGCTCGGCCACATCCATGCATTGCGGCATATTTGGGCTGATGTGCAAGGTCTTGAACTTGGTCGGTACGGTCTTGCCGTCTTCTGTCGTCAACGCGGACTGGTTAATCAGTTGCCGGGCCTGATCCATCACACCTTGCGGCGGCAGAAAATCCTGGCTGCGGCTCAAATTCAGCTTCCCTTCGCTGGTATAGCGCTTACCCAGGTAGATTTCCGGAGCGGTGCGCAAGCCAACTTCCTTTTCCACCTGCTCCAGCACCGGGCCCGCCGGGCCCACCAGCACGAACCAGTTGTTCATCTTGTGCAGGGCCTTGGCCACCGTAAGCGCCACCTCCGGGGTATTGACCATCGCGGTGTACAACGCGCCATGCGGACGAATATGCTCGATATCCAAGCCTTCGGAACGCAACATGGCCTGGAAGGCTCCCACCTGCACATAAATCCAGGCGGTCAAATCTTCTTCGGAGAGCTGCATTGGCTCATAGCCGTAACGGGCCGGATCGGGATAGCCGATATGGGCGCCAATGGTGCAATTAAAACGTTTGGCTTGCCGAATGGCCTCCAGAATATCTTTCGGGTCCCCGTCATGCACAGCGCAAGGAATATTGACGGACGTGACCGCGTTCAGCAGCTCATAATTGGTTTTGGCAAAAAAGGCCTGGTCCCGGGTCTGGCCCAGATCAGTATTCAAGTCCACAAAGCGTTTCACTTTGTTGCTCAGCAGGACCTTTTTGGCTAAATCGACAGTTTTGGGCATTGGATAAACCTATTCTCAATGACTCTATCTTATGGCAAGCGCGCGTTTTTTAAAAGCTCAGTACAGCACCAGCCACAATGCCAGCCGAATCTGGCGCACCATGCACAGGAAAACGGCGGTTGCAAGCATGTCGTAAGGGGCGGTTTCCACGCTGAGACGCAGAATCCAGCCCGGTAGTTCCGCCCAGGCAAGTTGCCCGCCAATAGCCAGGCCCAACAGATAAACCACACCGATGACGTGAACCAGCAACACCGCCGTAAAGGCGCTAGTAAAGATCTTAAGCGAACGACTAACATTGCCATGCTTCTGAAAAGCCTTGTGGAAGGTCTTTCCCAACAGGTAGGCCATGCAAAGCGTACCCAGTAGATACCCAAAGCCCGGCTGAAACACGTATTGCCAGCCTCCGCCGTTGGCAAAGACCGGGTAAACCGCTAAACCCACCACCAAAAACAGCAGAACGGAAGCGGTGCCCATAAACGGCCCTAGCAACGCACCGATAAACAGGGCCAGTGGAATCTGAAACGTGTATTGCAGCTTGCTAAGCTGCTCATACGAAGTGGCATCGGAGCCGATATTCAAAACACTGGGCAGGGAAACCGGCACAAATCCCATAACCACCAATAATAAAACGCTCAACATGCCGATCAGCAAACCGTTCAGGCTGATACGCGGCGGGTATGACGCCCGTTGAAACAGCGGTCGCTGGGAACTGCCCTCCAACGGCAACTCTGTGACAGGAGGGGCTAATGTTTCCTCGTTTGCTTTCTCTATCCCGGAAATGGAAATAACGGTATCTCGGCTCATGCTATTCCCCGAACCCTTTGGGCAGGCCGCCAAGCCGCTGCTCCAACAGGTGTTTCTGCTGCTTGAAAAGTTTGCGGTAATCCGCCGAATTGATGTCCGGCGAAGTCATAATCAGGGCGTCTTCCTGATTATCCTGGTAATACTTGGGTCGAACCCCCACTGAGGTGAGCCCTTATTTGTAATACAGGTTTTGGGCGTTATAGTTGGTCACCCGCACTTCCAGCGTCACCCAATGGATGGAACTGCCCATGCAGCGTTCTACCGCTTGCACCAGCATCAGCTCGCCCAGCGCGTTGCCCCGGTAATCCGGATGCACCGCAACGGTCGTAATATGGGATTCATCCGCAATCAGCCAGAAGCCCAGATAGCCAACCAGCTTGGGAATGTCGGTATGGATCAGCGAATAGTAGCGCCCCACCTGATTGTTCATCTCGTTGTAAAACGAATCATCTGACCAATGGTGACGCCCGAAGGATACCGACTCAATCTCCATCACCTGTGGCACGTCCTGCGCCCGCATGCGACGAATCTCAAGCTGGGAGGCGCGGACTTTGGATTGTATCGGTTCGGATGAGGATATCATGGCTGGCCTGTATACATTCATTATGACCAATGCGTGTGATTGCCCGTGGATACTCTGGGATTGCAGACCCCGGAAGACCTCACAAACCCGGACGCAAAGCTGTTTTCTTATTCTAGCCTAAAAGCGATGGTGCGCCATCTATTCAGTAGAATTTGCGCGCGAATTTGATGCAGTTTGTTCACAAGTGAGATGCTGAGGAACGGATTTTTGCTAAAATGCTTCCGTTAGCAATGTTTGGAACTATTGTTATTTTCCGGCATCCAGAAAACCGCTCCGTACCCGACAAGCTGGCCAAAGAGAAACCGGCGGAACCAGTCGCTACCAATTCATCGGCTGCCGTTGAGGCAAAAACCCGCCCAATCGAGGTGGTTTTACCGGACGAACGGTACCGCGATACCGCCTTTCTGTTCAAGGCTCCTGCCTGGGAAAGCATGGCGGCCTCGGCCAACCGGCTGTTGAAGTTCGAATTCCCGCCGATTCGCGGCCCGAAAGTCTATGAGCGGCTGATTAAAACCCATGTGCTCTCTGCCGGGCTGTCCAAAAAAGTGCTGGAAACCCTGCCGCTTCCGTTTTTGGAAACCATTTACCGGGAACTCTGGCAGTCCTGCGTGGGTCTGGGCGATTCGGCGGCGAGCCAATGGCTAACCCTGTTTTTGCTGACGGAAGAACTCCAGGAGTTCAACAGCGCCCAGCTTGTGGCGCAAGATATTAACCAAATCGGCTTACGGGATACCGGCACCCTGCATAGCTATTACTACCGGGAACACCTGAGCCGCGACGACATGACCGCGTTTTTAACCGGCCACGGATACCGGACCGACTTCCTGAGCCAATTGGAAACAAATGATGAGAGTCTGCTGCATTTGGCCTATCTGGCATGTCGGCGGTTAAGCGCGCCGCTGCCCTGGCAGGAGCTTTTAAATCTATTACCCTCAGAAGATGAACTGAAATACACTCGACTGGCCCGCCTGAAAGCCATTCACACTCTGCTACAAAATCAAAGCTGGGCAAAGCAGCCTGTCACTCCGGCGAATCTAGCCACGGGCGTGGAAAAAACCCGGAAATTAATGACCGGCAAAGCGTTTTCAGCCATCGCATCCGCCTATACCATTCCCCGGCCCGTACAGGAATTGGTGATTGTGGAAGGCGAAACCGAGAAAATGCTGTTACCCCTGTTCGCGGAAGCGATGGACATTGATTTTAACGCGCTGGGCATCGATATTCTGCCTGCCGGCGGTAAGAACCATGTAACGGCCTTGTACCGGGAGTTTGCCCGTATCCTGAATGCACCCATCTGCATCGTACTGGATAGCGATGCCGCCGAAATCGCTCAGGAACTGGAATCGACGCTACGCCCCCAGGACCATGTTTTCCAAATTGCCGAGGGAGAATTTGAGGATCTGTACGATTTGGAGCTGACCCTGAAAGCCATTAACCAGCATTACCAGCCTTACCTACAAAAGAAGGCGCTGCGTGGTCAGTATGCCCAGGTTACCCGTGAAAACTGCACCGGCTGCTCCCTGTGCTACCAGGATTGCCCCTATGAGGACAGGATGAAAATCGCCAAGGATGTAACCGAGCTGATCGGTAAAACGCCGTTGGTGCAATTAAACCGGGTAACGGAAGGCTGCCAGGCCAGGGTG
>JAJQJM010000073.1 GCA_021323475.1 Vampirovibrio sp. | reverse complement strand
GAATAGCGCGGGCTTCGGCGGTATCGACATCAATACGCTGGCGGTCAGGATCGGTATGTCGGCCGACCAAATTGAAAAATGGTATATGGAAGGCCGGCTGAGTACTGCGGGCCTGTTCCTGAAAATGCCGTGCCAATCCTGCGGATCCATGTGTGGCGAACATCAACGTAAGGGCCGTTATTGCCTAAAGTGCAGCGAAACGACTGCGAATCAGGCCGGTGTGGAAGTTAAAACCGTTCAGGAACTGCAACGAGAAGAGGCGGATGAGCAGCGCCGCCTGCAGCAGGAATCATTGCTCCGGCAGAACCGTCTGAATCTGGCCAAAAAAGAAGAAACATCCCGGTTTGGGTTCACGGTTCGGCAACGTTAAATAGAGCTAGCCGGTATCGGAAATCCGGAAGAGGATTAAACGCTCATCAGTATAGAATCTGAAGATTAACGCGCGCCAGGTCTGCATGTAGTCAAACATAGCCCCAAGCGAGATTCCGGCTCATACAATCAGCAAGCAGCCCAATTCAAACTTCGCAGGCATCTACCGGATCGACAACGGTGCCGATATGGGCATCCCTTGCTCCGGCAAAATACGAGGTGGGGCTTACAATTCGCATGGAATGGCGGCTGTTGCCCTTCCCCAA
The DNA here is from genome assembly GCA_021323475.1 of Vampirovibrio sp. Taxonomy (GTDB): domain Bacteria; phylum Cyanobacteriota; class Vampirovibrionia; order Vampirovibrionales; family Vampirovibrionaceae; genus Vampirovibrio. The sequence goes on along the minus strand of JAJQJM010000073.1, from coordinate 15,232 downwards.
GGCAATACCAACGATATTATTGGGGCGCTTGTTTGTTTATTGATCTGGGCTTGCGTTGCCCATTCATAGGCGTAACCCCTAGCCAAGGCGTTGAAAAAGCGGGATAATAAAGCAAGGGGATGAGTCTGTTTGAAAGTAATCTGCCGTGATGCGGCCAATCCTTCAAAACAGACGGAACTTCCTGTTTTTGTTGTTTGGATAATGCCCAGCGCCGAGCGGGCTTTACGGAATCCGCATCGGTGGGGATAGAGTGAGAGGCTGACTGATTTGATGACCGAACCCAAGCCTAATGCCCGGCCAGAAAAGACGGAACTGCCGCCATCCCGGCGGACCAGCATGGCCGATCCCATTCACGGTCTCATCCAGTTCGATCGGAACGATCCGACCCAGAACCTGCTGTTGAATGTAATGAACAGCCGGGCGTTCCAGCGCTTGCGGCGAATTCGGCAAATGGGCCTGGCGGAGTTCGTGTTTCCGGGGGCTACCCATTCGCGCTTCGTGCATAGCCTAGGGGCTACCTACCTGATGCTGCAGACGCTGGATCACTTCAGCCGTTCTCCGCAAGGGAAAAGCATTCTGGACAGCCCGTACGGCAACACCAACATTCCGCTCAGCCGCTTATTATTGCTGGGTATTCTGGTGCATGACATCGGGCATACCCCGCTGTCTCACACCTTGGAAGATGTACTGGATCTTAAAAGCCAGGGGTTATTGCACGATCAATACTGGAACCGAAAAATTCTGGTGGAAGACAAGGAGCTGCAAAAACTCTGGAAGCGCTTTGGCCCGGAATTGCCGGAAGCCGTACTGAACTTTATGGGTGACGGCGCGCCCAAGCATTTTCTGGCCCAACTGGTATCCAGCCAGCTGGATATGGATCGCCTGGATTACCTGCAACGCGATAGCCACTTTTTAGGCGTACAGTACGGTCGCATTGAAGCCGCCCGTATTATCTCCAACATGGAAATCGCTCACCTGTCCAACGGCAAAGAGGTGGTGGCGGTCCGGGAAGAGGCTGTGCCCGCGATTGAGCATTACCTGTTCGGTCGGCACCAGGCCTATAAAATGGCATTGCACTCCCTGGATAAAGCTTCGGAAGCCCTGCTGAAAAAGGTGCTTCAGCGCTTCCAATGGGTACGGCAGCAGAACATCGACACCGGGGAGCCTTCCGAGGAACTGTACCAATTGATGACGGACGGCAAGCGCCTGACCACCGAGCAATACCTGCGCATGGATGATTGCTACCTGTGGGAAAGCATCAACAAATGGGCCAATTATTCGCAGGATAAACTGCTGTCGGATTTGGCCGGCCGCATGCTGCGGCATAACCTGTTGAAGTTCGTGGATCTGGCCAAATATGGATTTGAAGGCCAGTCCATTGAAGAACTTCGGCCCGTTTACGAAGCGCTGGAAGAGCATTACCGCAAACGCGGCCTGGCAATGGACTTCTGCTACGAAGAAACGCTGGTGCATTCCAAACCCATGTATCAGCCGCCGGATGCGCGGGAACCCATTTGGGTGCTGACGGGCCGGGGCCGGGTGGTGGATTTGCGGGAAGTATCCTCGTTTTCGCTGTCGGTGAAGGCGGAGGCAAACGTGAAGCACCTGATTTTCGTTTGGGACCGGGAAGCCATGAACGTGCTGACCGAAGCGCTGGAACGGCATTTACCCGCCCCCGCGCTGACCAGCGAAGAAGTTCAACTGGAAAACGAACGGTGGCTGTAAGCGTCAGCTCGCAGCCACCCGGTTTGGCTTTATTAATTTCCGGAATCATTAAATCATCGTAAATATTTCGACGGAATGGCCTCAGGGCTGGGATAATGAAATTAATTACCGCCATGACTAGGATGCTTTGCGGTTATTGACGGACTAAAACACGGGGGCTTGCACACCATGATTGATCTGGATCGTTTAACCACCCAGGCCCAAAACGCCTTTGTGGACGCTCAGGCCATTTTGAAGCGCTACGAGCAAAACCAGCTGGATGACGAGCATTTGCTGCTGGCCATGCTGGAAAACGACAAAGGCTTGGTTTCCAAAATGTTCCACAAGTTGAACATCGACCCCAAGGTGGTGCGACAGGATTTGGAAACCGCATTGGCCAAGCGCCCGCGCGCCACGGTATCTTCCATCGAATCCGGCCAAGTCTATATTACGCCCCGGCTTAAAAAACTACTGGATGAGGCCGCCGTGGAAGCCGAGCGGTTGAAGGACCAGTACATCAGCACGGAGCATATTCTGCTGGCCATGCTGGAAACCGGCGGTGATGTGTCCGATATCCTGCGGCGCCAGAACATTACCAAGAATAATATTTACGCCATTTTGAAGGACATTCGGGGAGGCAAGAAGGTGGACAGCCAGAACGCCGAAGAGAATTATCAGGCTTTGGAAAAATACGGGCGTGATTTAACCGAAGTAGCCCGTAGCGGCAAGCTGGATCCGGTGATTGGGCGCCAGGAGGAAATCCGCCGGGTGATTCAGGTGCTCAGCCGCCGCACCAAGAACAATCCGGTGTTGATTGGCGAGCCTGGGGTCGGGAAAACCGCCATTGTGGAAGGGCTGGCGCTTCGTATCATCAAAGGGGACGTGCCGGAAACGCTGAAGAACCGCAAATTAATATCCCTGGATATGGGCGCGCTGATTGCGGGGGCCAAGTACCGAGGTGAATTTGAAGAGCGCCTGAAAGCCGTGCTAAAAGAAGTCCAGGCCGCCGAAGGGGAAGTAATTCTCTTCATTGATGAATTGCATACCGTGGTGGGCGCCGGGGCCACGGAAGGGGCCATGGATGCCAGCAATCTGCTGAAACCGCTATTGGCTCGCGGAGAACTGCATTGCATTGGCGCCACCACCTTGAATGAATATCGAAAGTACATAGAAAAAGATGCGGCCTTGGAGCGACGTTTCCAGCCGGTGCTGGTGGATGAACCCTCGGTGGAGGAAACCATCAGCATTCTGCGGGGATTGAAAGAGCGGTATGAAGTCCATCACGGCGTTCGTATTAAAGATTCCGCCATTATTGCCGCGGCCACGCTGTCACATCGGTATATTGCCGATCGTTTCCTGCCGGATAAGGCCATTGATTTAATTGACGAAGCGGCCTCCAAAATCCGCATGGAAATTGACAGCATGCCGCAGGAACTGGATGAGATTTCCCGCAACCTGATTCAGTTGGAAATTGAGCAGGAAGCCTTGAAGAAGGAAACGGATGAGGCTTCCCGCGAGCGGTTGAACCGGCTGGAATTTGAAATCGCCGAACTTCGGCGTGAAAAAGAAGAATTTGAAACCCGTTGGAAACGGGAGAAGGAAGAAATTCACAGCTTCCAGCGGATTAAAGAGGATATTGAGCGCGTTAAAATCGAAATCGATCAGGCGGAGCGGCAAGCCGATTTGGCCAAGGCCGCCGAGCTAAAATATGGCCGCCTGCCGGAGTTACAGCGCCAACTTCAGGAAGAAGAGGCCAAGCTGACCAAAGGTGCTCAACAAGACGGTCGTGCATTATTGCAAGAGGAAATTGACGAAGCGGACATTGCGGAAGTCATCAGCCGGTGGACGGGCATTCCGGTCACCAGGCTGGTGGAAAGCGAAATCGACAAGCTGCTGCGCATGGAAGAATTCCTGCAACGCCGTATAGTCGGGCAAGCCCAGGCGGTGGAAGTGGTATCGGAGGCTGTGCGCCGCGCGCGCGCCGGGTTGAAAGATCCCAACCGGCCCATTGGCAGTTTTATGTTTCTGGGACCCACCGGCGTCGGTAAAACCGAGCTGACCAAGGCGTTGGCCGAATATCTATTTAACGATGAAAGCGCCGTGGTGCGTATTGATATGAGCGAATACATGGAAAAACATGCCGTGGCTCGCCTCATTGGGGCTCCCCCCGGTTATGTGGGTTATGAGGAAGGCGGGCAACTTACTGAAGCTGTGCGACGCAAGCCCTACAGCGTGGTGCTGTTTGACGAAGTGGAAAAAGCCCACGGTGACGTATTTAACGTGCTGCTGCAAGTGATGGACGACGGTCGCTTGACGGACTCCAAAGGGCGTACCGTGGATTTCAAAAACACGGTGATTATTCTGACCAGCAATATCGGCAGCCCCATTATTTTGGAGGCTCGCATGAAAGCCAGCATGGGCCAGCCGGAAGATGAAGAAATTGTCCGGGAGCGGGTGATGGAAGAGGTGCGCGCCCGGTTTCGCCCGGAATTCATCAACCGGCTTGATGATATCGTCTTCTTCGAGGCCCTGCGCCCTGAAGATCTGCGGCAAATCGTGGATATTCAACTGGTTCGCCTGCGCCGCATGCTGGAAGATCGGCATATCGTGATTGAGTTGACCAATGATGCCAAGGAAATGCTGGGCAGCCTGGGTTACGACCCGGTTTATGGCGCACGGCCGCTGAAACGGGTCATTCGCAAATACATTGAAAATCCGCTGGCCGGCCTGCTATTGAAAGGCACCTTCCGGGACGGCGATCAGATATTGGTAGAGGTCGATGTAGACCACCCGGATCAATTGAAATTCAGTCGTCTGGAAGGTTCCACGATGACTGCCGAACAAGGCCAATCCACGGCAAGGACGGGCTTCTGATGATTGAAGTGACTCGCCTGAACGGCACCATCTATTTCATCAACCCGGATATGATTTTGACGTTGGAAGCGACGCCCGACACGGTGGTGACCCTGACCAGCGGGGAAAAGCTGATTGTGAAAGAATCACCGCATGAATTAATCGATCGCTACGTGGCATTAAAAAGGCGGATTGCCTGCGAGTTACCAACCGTTAAACAAACAGGCCCCGAGGGTTAATACCCTTCGGAGCCTGTTAAATCCAATAGAAATATCGCTTACGATATTGCCTGTGGCGCTAAAATCTTACATCGTTACATTTAACGAATTCCCATATCCATACGGAGATGTTCCATCACCGTGGTTGGATTGCTTTTTGACTTTCGGTGGCTCGTTGTTGAGCGCAATCAGGCTCAAATCGCCCCGATATTGCGGCTGATTTTTGGGCTTTGCGCTGTGCGCCTTTACACCCTGATGCTGATGAGAATTGCTATTCACAGAATAATTATTCATATTCAGTTATCCCCCATACCCAATGTCATACTATCATTGAAACACTTACAAATTTATAAAAACAATAATTTGACATTTGATGCTAGTGAATTTTAAAACATCCTAATAGGTCTATCTAAGAGGACAGATTCGAATTCAACAAATCAGGGCGCAGGGCCTGGGTTTTCTCCAAAGCTTTGGCTTTGCGCCATTTGGCGATTTCGGCATGGTTGCCGCTAAGCAGCACATCCGGCACTTTCAGGCCTTTATAGTCGGCAGGGCGGGTATAGTGAGGGTAGTCCAACAGCCCGTCATAGAACGAATCCGCCTCTACCGAGGAAAATTTTTGCACCGCGCCCGGTATTAAACGGGTCACGGAATCCATTATGCACAGCGCGGGCAATTCCCCGCCGGTCAGCACGAAATCCCCGATGGAGACTTCTTCAATATGGGGAATCAATTGCATAATCCGCTCGTCAAAACCCTCATAATGCCCGCACAGCATTACAATTTGCTGACATTGGGCCAGTTCCAGGGCGTACGCATGATCAAACCGTCGCCCGGCTGGCGTGGTGATCAGGATTCTGGCAGGTTCCGCCAACGGAAGCAGGCTCTCAAAGGCGCTTTCAATGGGTTGACAGGCCAGCACCATGCCGCTGCCGCCCCCAAATGGGGAATCGTCTACTTTGCGGTGCGGGTCGGCGGTAAAATCCCTGAAATTAACCGCCTCCACCTCGATCACCTGATTTTTACGGGCCCGGCCAATAATGCTGGCCGAGGCGTAAGCCTCAATAATCTCCGGAAAGAGGGTCAGAATACTGAATTTCATGCAAGCGTCATTCACGAGGGCAATTTGAAAACATTTAGCGGTTATTCTTTTGAAAAACGGGACAGGACTTGCCTATTGTTCCAGTCGTTCCGCCGTAACAGGCTCATTAGAGATGGACAGGAAATCGCTGAGGAGATCGATGGAAACGGTGCCGTTTTCCAGGCTGACTTCCGGGAAAAATTTGTTGATAAAGGGAATCACCACCGTTTGTTTGGCGTCTTCCAACTGGATTTCCAGAAAATCTGACCCGGCAGAGGACAGCAAATCCTTGACTTTGCCCCGGACTCGGCCGGTTTCAATATCAACCACCGTCAACCCAATCAGGTCATCCACCCAGAACTCATCCGGTTCAGGCTCAGGCAAAGCGGAAACATCCGCATAAAGGGTCGCGCCGACCAGGGGCTCAACCGCCGTGCGGCTATCAAGCCCTTCAAAACGAATCACAATGAGCGGTCCCTGGTGCCGGATGGTTTGGATGGACAGCATCTTTTCCTCACCGGTGCGGGGATTTTTCAGCAGGAGTTGTCGCACGGAATCCGCCCATTCGGCGTCTTCGGAGGCGGGACGCACTTTTAAGTCGCCCCGGACTCCGTGACAGCCAACAATTTTTCCGATACGAACCTGTTCTGGTGCCATTTAGCCGTTAATGCTGGTTACAATGCCATCTTCCACCAGAATCTCGGCATTCTGGAGTTTTTCATAGATGTTCTCGCCAACGTGAACATCCACAACGTTTTCCAGCATGCCGGTCACGATGTACTGGCCGTTTTCAATCTTGTCCAGGTTGCCCAGCTCCGAAGAAACCTGCATTTTCAGGGAGGCCAACTGGCTGCGCTTTTGCTGGGCTTCCTGGTTCAGTTGCTGCAATTGCTGCTGAACGTTTTGACCTTGCTGGGCCACTTTTTCCAGTTGTTGCAGGGAATACTGGTACTGGGCTTCCAGTTGTTGCAACTGGGTGTCAATCAGCTTCAGCTCGTTATCCAGCTCGTCCTTGGCGCGGGCACGGAAAGCATCCGTCACCTTGGTTTTCACGGTCACCTGACGCTTGAGTTGAATGGCACCGCCAGCATGAGAGCTGACATCGGTCGGACGTTCCGTCATAGTCTGAATACTCATGTTTGTATTTAAAACCTTTCTAAGCTGATTTGAAGTGTGATGCCATTCTATCAGAACCACCTGCAAAAAGCCCCCGGTTTACACGTTCGCTTGCGGTTGATGAACATTCGCGACTATGCAAGAATACTATTGACCCCAAAACAGCCTAAGCGGAAGGCATCGTCATGACTCAGATTACCGTTCTTTACTCTAAAATTCACCGGGCTACCGTTACCGACGCCCAATTGCATTACGAAGGCAGCCTTACCATTGACCGGCACCTGATGGAACTGGCAGGGTTGGCTGAATACCAGCAGATCGATGTGTATAACATCACCAACGGCGAGCGTTTTACCACTTATGCCATTGTGGGGGAAGCGCATACCGGTATTATTCAGGTTAACGGTGCGGCGGCGCACAGAGCCCGTACAGGCGACTTAATCATCATCGCCTCCTATGCCCAGATTCCTCAAGTGGAAGCCAAAACCTGGAAACCCAAGCTGGTGTTTGTAGATCGGGATACCAACAAGCCGACCGACAACAAGCCCGCGATGCTGCCCGTTTAAGTCGGTCTTAAACGCTATTAAAGTGGCTTCCAAAATTTTATAAAAGAGAAAAATCCGCTGCCTGTAAGCGTAAACGCTCAATAGCGGCTTCATCTTGCTTTAATAAGGCGCTTGCTTCAATTTGCCCGAGCTCCCAGACAGAGTGCCCGCTTAATTCCAGCCGACCACCATGCCGGTTTTTAAGAATAGCCTGCACTTGTGGCATACCATTATCCGCAATATCCGTTAATGCAGTATGGCTGAGTACCGCTAGGGCCGCCGCTACGCCAAGCCCTTCGCCGAGCATGGCGTTATGCTGCACAATCCGTCCGGTGCCTTGCCCAATGGGCGAATATCCGGCGGATCGGCTAACGAATGCGACATTTTGGAATGCGGGCGCGAGTGGCAACGCCACATCCAGACCCACATTAAAGATAGGCTTCGGCAAATGCTCGCCTGGAAAATGTTTCCACAGCATAGTCCCGCGCAAATCCAGCCAGTATGAGAACGTCCCCACGGCCTTTTCTACAGGGACGCCACCCTCAATGGCTTTTCGGGCGGTCATGTTATCCCTGGAAAGCAACGTTACGCTCTGGCGAACGTACATTTCCTCCGGCGGAATGACCTTTGCTTCCGTAAAGCCTCCCACTTCCCGCAAGTAATGCTCAAAATACGCCATTTCATCGATGAGTTCCGCTGGGATAGGGCCGCCCTGCGACAGGGCCAGCAAATCTTTAAAATCCAGATCCAGCGCGTCGGCTTTAGCGACCAAACCATTGAAGCCCAGGCTGCCGTCCGACAGGCGGGAAACGTTTCCACCGTCGATAAAAATGCCTGCATCGGCATAGCTTGCAGGATCGCCATGCCGCCATATGTGGTAGTCAATCCCGATTAGGGGGTTCAAGATATCCAGGTAATCCATATCCGCCGGGGCAAAGGTGGGGCGGGTAACGTACTCGGCTCTCAGGCCCGGCTCATGGTAGGGTAGGGCCTCCGCCAATATTTGCGGGGTTCCAGGTTTCCGGCGCAAACCGGCCTCAAATGCCTGCAACCCTTCAACGCTCACCCCGGTGATGCGAAACACCGGCGATACGCCCAGGAAATTCTGATCCGCTCCCAGCATACCGCCCAGCCCCACCAGATAGGGAACCCCTAAGCTGCGGGCGATATCCGCATCCGGGGTGGCATCGATGACTACTTGGGGAGCAACGGTTAGCGTTTTATCCGGTAGTTGCAGCGTAGCACGGGCAGGGAAACCTTCGCCGCCCATTTCCAAGGAAACGTCCGCGCCGCTGTAAACATCCACATTGGCTTCCGTCAGCATTTCCGTAAGCACCTGATGCGCCTTATCCGGGTTCAATGCCACCCGAATCAGACCGACGCGCTGTAGAAACTCTTTGAACAGGCCAGTAACAAATTCCGGCGTAATGTCCATATAGCTGAGTCCGCCCCGCACGGAAAGCCCGCCAAGCCGACCGGTGCTTCGACGGACCAGCATGACGTTTACCCCGGCTCTGGCCGCGGAAACAGCCGTAAGGATACTCTCAACCTCGTCCCCGATAATCAGGACATCGCACGTCAACGCTTCTTCCGGCATGGGAATTCACTCAAGCCGGTGGAGACTGCGTATTGCCCTGGGAAGGAGCGCTTTCACGGGGAAGGTTTTTCAGCTCGTCAATCTCTAAAATCGGCGGGCCACACACAATTTCCAGTTCACCCCAGTAACCGGCCAGGTAATATGTGCCGTCCTGAAGGTAAAAATAGTCAATCGCCCCGTAATCCACACTGCCCGAAGCCGGGTCAATGTAGGGCTGAATACGGCTTTGCCAGCGAACCTGTTCCATGTTCGGAAAAAAGATGCGTCCACGTCTGTAACTGTAGATGGGCCCTTCGCCGTCTTCATCTTTCTCCGGGGGTGGGGTATACAGTGGGTAATTCTCATTAACGGCAAATTCCATTGGGAAATCGACGAAACTCATGGTGGTTTTCAGGTTCAGCACGAAGCTTTCTTCCAGCACCACCTGGTTGAATCCGCCTTCAAATTCGGTATAGTTGACCCTGTCCATCTTCTTCCGCACCTTCAAACCGCACGATTACTGAACGATTATACCCTATCCGGCACCAGCGTGTCGGGGAATTTGCCTGCTATAGGCATAGCTCAGCCGTTTGAAGTAGACGAATTGAATGCCAATGGAAAAGCACCGCTGGCTTTTTCCCGGCACACGCCATTGAAAATGACATGCAGAATACTCCGCAAATAGACGAGCATTAGAAAGCCTGATAAAAGTCAGCTGTAATGCTTGAGAGTAAAGTATTTATAGAACAGCATGCCTGCAATTCCTACACCTGGAAGCATATACACGTAGTCTTCCATTGTGGGAACCAGGAAACGGGGCATAAATTGGGAATAGATACCGCCCAGGCGGTGAATATCCTCATACGTCAATACCGAGAAAACCATGAGCGCCAGAATGCCAATAACGAACAGGGATAGCCCACCCGTTTCATCCTCCATTTTCTGCCGCATCAGGGCACCGGCGAGAAAGGTGCTGAACAGTAATAAGGACGGCATCATCCAGCTTTCCTGATAAAGATTGTTCACCGCAAATGAATACACCGCCCAGTTCAGCAGGATGGTAATGAGGATCGGAAGAAACGTAAAGTAGGCCAGCAGAAATACCCAGCAGGCCAGACGGTCCAATACGGATGGAGTGCTTTCCTTATTTCGGCTTACAGCCGTGGGGGATTCTCGATACAAGCCAGTTAACTCCTGTTAATGCGCAATGTTTGTTAGCGGTATAATGGAGCCCGCATTAAAAATGGGACTTATCAGCAATATTCCCCACGGTCCTGTTTTTTAAGCAGAACTTGAAGGCTTGTAAATCGTTTCCGCCTTTGCACCTTCCGGTCCACGTATTTCACCGTTCAGCAAGTTTTTAGAAATGGCTTATTCATGTTCCGTTCCGGTTTCGTTGCGCTTTTGGGCCGTCCTAATGTCGGCAAATCCACTCTCCTGAACCGTCTGGTCGGTCAAAAAATTGCAATTACCAGCCCGGTGGCCCAAACCACCCGCCACCGTATCAAGGGGGTTCTTACCAGTGAAAAAGGCCAGATTATTTTTCTGGATACCCCCGGTTTTTCCAAGCCCCTGGACAAACTGGGCAATTACCTGACGGACGAGAGCTTGGCTGCGCTGTCGGAAGCCGACGTGTTCGTGATGGTGGTGGATGCGTCCCAGCCTCCCGGTAAAGGCGATGAGTGGGTGGCCTCCCAAATTCGGGAAACCGGCAAATTCGTGTTGCTGGTGCTCAATAAAATTGACGTGCTGAAAAATAAGCCCGTTAAATTACTGGAACATCGCAAACTCTACGGCGACTTATTCTCCGGGTACCCGCATGCCAAATTGTTAGGGGTATCCGCCAAGACAGGAAAGCACATGAGCGAACTGGCCGAGACGGTCATCCGGAAACTGCCTGAAGGCCCGGCCTATTACCCGGAAGACGCAGTGACCGATCAGCGTATTCGGGAGATTACGGCGGAAATTATCCGGGAAAAGGTTTTGCTGAACACACGGGAGGAAATTCCACACAGCGTGGCCGTTGGGATTGAAAGCTTTGACGAAACCCAGCCAGAACTGACCCGGATTGACGCGACTTTGTACGTGGATCAAAAATCCCAAAAGGGTATTGTGATTGGCCATGAGGGCAGCATGATCAAGACTATCGGCACCCAGGCCCGCCATGAAATCGAGGAACTGATAGAAGGCAAGGTGCATTTGGCGCTGAACGTTAAGGTGCGTGAAAACTGGCGCAAGGATCCCGCCTTTTTGAAATCCCTGGGACTGGCGCCTCCCACGCAATAACGTTTTCGGTAGCCAGCCACTTTTTTCCGGTTGAGCCTATGGCCCGGCCATTTGATTTACAATAAGCACCCACAAACTGAGGACCGTTCTGAATGAAACTGAACCCAAGCATTTTATTATCAGCCTTTTCCGTACTGGCTTTGGCAGTACCAGTGGCCTTTGCCCAGTCTGATAACGCACAACCCGCCAACAGCCCGGTCATGCGGGCCCCGATTAAAGCCGGCGGCGTTATGGCGCTGGACTTGCCGGACAGCAGCGCGCAAAGCGTTTCGCTGGACATCCTGAAAGGCCGTTTTTCCGATTATTCCGTGGGCCGCATCACCCTGACCGGCTCCGGTATCGACTTTCGGAACGGCACCTTGCAGGGCCTGAAGGCGGATATTGTCGAAGGAGATTTCAATAATCTGTTAGTAGACAAGCTTTCCATGAACGCCCCGGCCTTTTCGTTCGATACCATGCAGCTTCTGAACAACCGGGCCTTCATCTTGGCTCAACCGGTTACGGCCAAAGTGAACCTGGTCATTTCCGAAACCGGTATCAATCGCTTTCTGGCCAATCCCAAAACGCTGGAGAAAATCGAAAAATCCATCCAGAAACAAACCGGCGGCCTCAAGCTGATTAGCTTCTCCAATCCCAGCCTGAACCTGCTGGGCGGCAACAAGGTGAAAATGAACGTCACCGGCGTTCTACTGCAAGGACTGACCGTTCCCCTGGAAATGACCGGCAAGCTGGGCATTCAAAGCGGCCAACTGGGCATTACGGATATGCAGATTTCCTCCGGCGGTAACGATTTGCAACTGCCCCTGGACGTCGCCAAAGCGTTTCAGGACAAGATCAATGAAATGATCGACTTCAAAAAACTGGGCAAAAACAGCCTGGTGATTACCGCCGACAGCATGAAAGTTTCCGGTAAGAGCCTGCTGATTGATGGTCATGCCACCCTCACCAAGCTTCAGTTTGGCGCATAGGCTGGAATTTCGAATTACACATATAAAAAGCCCCACTGGTTTTAGGCCAGTGGGGCTTTTCGTTAGCGAATTACGCTAGCTATTGGCAGCAATCAGCAGCCTGCTCGCAGCAAGCGGATTGCGGGCAGCAGTTCACAGCGGCGTTTGCCAGTGAAGCGCCCGTCAATACGGAGCCGAGCAGTACCAAAGCAACGAAAATGTTTTTCATAGTCAGTTTCTCCTGAAATTAAAATACTCTGCATAAAGCGCTACAGCGCATACCATAGGCAGATGCGTTTTAATTCAGGAGTACACGCAACTCCAGATAGCGCCCGGACTGATCCGGGACATGGCCGGACGCCAGAATAGATTGCTGGACAGGCTCAAGGCCAAGATCCAACCCTTCAAATACCTTAATCGGCGGACCGATGAGATCAGGTGTCGGGCCATCAGCGGAAGATAAAGACTGTTGCACCAAGGCTGCTTTAGCCAGCGGCGTCACACAGCATTCTTTAACCGTGTTGGCCTTGGAAGCCGGTGCGGACTTGCAACACGCATGAGACGGCACCGCAAACACGCAGAGGGTGGCAAACCACGCTGCGACAATCAAAAAAGCGGCGGTAATCCGGGATCTCATGGAATCTGCAAAACTCTTTTCTTTATATTCTCAGTGTAGCAGTTATTCAGAGAGACCGAAAGACTCCTTTTTTATGCCAAAAGCACCGCCGTTCGTTGCGGTGCTTTAGATGGCGTATATCTATCAATTAATGGGCACGTAGCCTGCTCGGGGGAACGGTCGGGGGTTCGTAGGAGGGGTCCACATCCACAAGCGTGCACCAGTCGCTATACTTGGGATGATTGTTCTTCACCACGTCAAAGTACAGTTGCTGAACCGCCTGGGTGATTTTGCCGATTTTGCCGTCACCCACCGGACGATGGTCGATTTTGGTAATCGGTGCCACCTGGGCGGCGGTGCCGGTAAAGAAAGCCTCTTCGCAACGGTACAGCTCGGTCCGGTCGATGGTTCTTTCTTCCACTTCCAGGCCAAGCTCATTGCGGGCCAGCGTGATGATACTGTCGCGGGTGACCCCTTCCAGAATATTCTCGGTAATCGGCGGGGTGACCAGCTTGCCTTTGCGCACCAGGAAAATATTCATGGCGCTGCCCTCGGACACATTGCCCTCCTGGGTCAGTGCGATGACCTCGTCAAAACCCTTCCGCTTGGCATCCGTAATCATGATGGCGGTATTCATGTAGGCGCCGCTGGCCTTGGCGCAAGGCGGAATGGCGTTATCATCCACCCGGCGCCATGCCGAAATGGTGACATGCAGCCCGTCGTTGATGTTGACGTAATCACCCAGCGGATGCGTCCAGATGGTAAAGTCCGTTTTCACCTTGTCCAGGTACGGGCCAATGCTGACCCCGGACTTATAAAGGGTAAAGCGAATGTAAAAATCCTGCTGATGGGCGTTTCTGCGGACCAGTTCGGTGGTCAGGTCCATCAGCTCATCCAGGGTGGCTTCCGGCGTCATGAAAAAGATGCGGCTGTTCGCCAGAATTCGCTCGTAATGCTCTCTCATTCTGAAAACGGAAGCGCAGCCTTTTTCCGGCAGCCAGTAGCCCCGGATTCCTTCAAACAGGGCGGTTCCATAAAGGAAGGAGTGGTTTTTAACACTCAGGTTGGCCTGTTCGGTAGGGACGAAATTTCCCTGAAAATAGGTAATATCACTCATGGTCGCTCATTCCCGCATTTAAAACGCTAGTGGTCGTTCCGTTCCGTGCAACATGAAAACTTTCGGAAACCGGAACGTTCCTATCTCAACTTACCATAAACCGGCGCGTTCGTCTTGCGGGTTGCCACCTATTGCAACAGCATCGAACCGGTTTCGTTCTGATACACCCGAACGTTAATCAGGCAAAGCTCGTTTAACAGACTTCTGTATGCCACCCGCCTCAAGTCCTGCCGCATCGCATCCAGGCTGGCTTCCCGCAGGCTGAGTTCCAGCACGGTGCTCATGGGGAAATCATCCATGCCGAAGCTATGCACCTGAAGGCCGTCCATAATCTGCCCCAGCACTTTCGTTCTTAATTGCAATCGATCCCGTTCCGCCCATGCTGCCTGTACGTTTCCGCTCAATTCGTCTTCGTACAGCAGAATAATGGTTTCATAGGCTTTAGCGCGATGAACAATATTACGAATGGCAGGGCCAAGCGTATCGGATAACACAATTTTTACAGAGCCGGCTAACGGCGAAACACTGCTCATGAATCATTCCAATGCGATATTAAAAGTCGGTGCGCAGAGCGCGAAAAAATTATTATGGGCAATTTACTGTAAGCTCTGGAGAAATTCAATCGATTTTATTTGTTCGGAACGTTAAAATTGCCAGTCAACATTCCAGAGATAAGGCCGGCACAAGCACGCCAGACAATATTCAAATAAATTAAAATTTTCAAAAAACCGGTAATGCAAAAGATGATTTTCAGTGGCAAATGTTCCTTTCTACCGTATTAATAGCATGTTCAGGGGGGATTTTAACCGGTTAAACATATCCGGTTATCGTCAAAAGCCGGGTTCTCATTATCCAGTCGGCTAATTCATAAAAAGGGCAAAAAAAACCGGGCTTTCACCCGGACTGTTAGATATGGAGGAGAGAGATAGAATGCCGTTTAAATCGCTTTCAGCAACCGAACGTGATCCGCAAGTTTCTCATAGGCTTTTGCCAGCAGATCCACCTTGCCTTCTTCCGCCAGAGTCTTGATGGATTCAATTTCTCCGTGCAGAAGGACTTCCTCGTTGCTTAACCCGTACTGCTTTTGCAGGGCCAGTATTTTATTCGCCTGTACCAGGGCCTTGTTTTTTAACGCGGGCTCGGCCGTTGGTTCGGGTGGTTTGGCCAACATGG
>JAJQJM010000072.1 GCA_021323475.1 Vampirovibrio sp. | reverse complement strand
GTGCGGGAGAAGATGATTTTGGGCGCGTTGAACGCGGCGATATCCTTGAAGACCAGCTCGGCCAGGGGTTGTTTTTCAAGGGCATGCAGCAAGCCGGTCACTGGAGAGGAGCCAAATCGGGGCCGTTCCTGCTTTCGCGAATTAACGGTCTGTTGGGGCTTGCTGTTCAGTGAGGTTGAGGCGATGTGCATTAAGTGGGAATCACCTTATATGTCCAACAGCTGTAAGTCAGGCTGATCCCCTTGTGGGGAGTCCTCCAAACTCGGTGAATATTTATATGGTTTCCAGACGAGACCCCTAGTCGATGTCTTGGCTGGCCATATCCAGCGCCCTCATGCCAATTTTCAATAGAATACCCGCCCCTGATGCCGGGAGTCGGCTCGGCGGGACGGTTTGTTTTTGGCAGTAGGTAACAAGTTGGCATGTTACTTCGAACCCCCTTCATTGTCCAGCGGCTTGTTAAAATCCGTTTACGCAGCGCAAAGCCGTGTTGTCAGGACGGATGGGGCTTACTTCCTTGCAACGGGAACCGGGTGGTCACCGGACAGGCCGATGCAGTTAACCGATGGGATATCGACTCAGCCCATTAGCCAATTGAGATGCCTTATAAATACCGTTATAGTGCTGGCAGACGATACAAGGGGGGCAATCATGAGCTTACTGGAAACATCCACCAGAAAAAGCGCCCCGCAAGCGCCTTTACATCTTTCCAATCTCCAGTACAAAGCCGCCATCTTCGATATGGACGGGGTGATTACCATGACCGCCCTGGTGCATGCTGCCGCTTGGCAATGCCTGTTTGATGAGTTTTTGGCGCAATATGCCAAAGAGACACAGCGAACCGTGAAGCCCTTTGACCCGCAAACGGACTACCGGTTGTATATAGACGGTAAACCGCGTCTCAGCGGCGTCCGCAGTTTTCTGGAGTCCAGGGATATTGCGTTACCCGAGGGTAACCCGGATGATTCGCAGGATGACTGGACGGTTCACGGGTTAGGGAACAAGAAGAATATTTTGTTTCTGGAGCGCTTGCGGAGTCAGCCAGTGGAAGTCTTTCCCTCCACGGTGGCGTTGATTCATCAGTTGAAAGAGGCCGGAATCGGGGTGGCCGTTATTTCCGCCAGCCGAAACGCCACCGAAGTGCTTCAATCCGCCGGGGTGATAGACTTGTTTGACGCCAAAGTGGATGGTTTGGATGCGGAGCGCCTGGGCTTGAAAGGCAAACCGGACCCGGATGTGTTTTGCGAGGCGGCCCGCCAGTTGGGAACGGATCCCGCTCACAGCATTGTGGTTGAAGACGCACTGGCCGGGGTTCAGGCGGCATGCGCCGGAAATTTCGAGCTGATTATCGGTCTGAACCGGGGTAACCAGGAAGATCTGCTGAAGTGTCATGGCGCGGATATCGTGGTCAGTGACCTGAGTGAACTGGCGATTACCGTGGAGCCCCTTCGCCCGGTCCGGGAGACCAGGGCCAACCCCTGGCAACTGGTGTATGAGGGGTACGATCCTGAAACCGAAGGCGGACGGGAAACCCTCTGTACTCTGGGGAATGGTTATTTTGCCAGCCGGGGCGCCCTGTTCAGCGAAGTGGACGATGGACTGCATTATCCGGGGACTTATCTGGCGGGAGGCTATAACCGGCTGGAATCTGAAATTGACGGCCAGTTGGTGAAGAATGAGGATTTGGTTAATTTTCCCAACTGGCTTCGGCTTTCATTCCGCATTAACGGCGGCGACTGGTTTCGGATTGATCAGGTGGAGATTCTTTCGTATTACCAGGTGTTGAATCTGCGGCAAGGTACATTGCACCGTAAAATCCGCTTTTGCGATCGGGCCGGGCAGGAAACGATTATCAGCGAGCATCGGCTGGTGCATATGCAACAGCCCCATCTGGCTGCCCTGCAGGTGGTGATTACGCCTGTAAACTGGGATGGCCGTCTGGAAATCGAATCCGCTTTGGACGGTCGGGTGGTGAACAATAATGTGGCCAGTTTTCGGGGACTGAGCAATTGCCACCTGCTGCCGGTGGAATGCCGAACGCTGGAAGACGGTCACCTGTTCCTGAAGGTGCGGACCAGCCAGTCGGAAATTCACATGGCCCAGACTGCCCGAACGATGGTAACCCGCAACGGGGAGCCCGTCACGCTGGCTTCGGAGCAGATGGAGGAAGCTTTCATCGGCAAGCGGTATACGCTGGATGCCGCTCCCCGGGATCAGATTGTCATTGAAAAAGTAGTCGCTCTGTATACCTCGCAGGATAATGCCATTTCCGAATGCGGACTGGCGGCCCAAAACGCCATTTGCCATGCGCCGGGGTTTCAGGCGCTTCTGGCGTCCCACGAGACGGCCTGGAAGCATTTGTGGGAGCGGTTCGATATTGAGATTGAGACCCACCATTCGGAAGAACAGGCCTTGCCCTCCCTGCTCATCCGGTTGCATATTTTTCATCTGCTGCAAACGGCGTCTCCCAATTCCATTGACCTGGACACCAACATTCCGGCCAAGGGCTGGCATGGGGAAGGCTACCGGGGCCATATCTTCTGGGATAACAGCTTTGTGTTTCCATTTTTGAATTACCGCATGCCGGATATCACGGAATCGCTTCTGAAGTACCGCTATCGCCGCCTGAATGAGGCCCGTTTGCTGGCGAAAGCCAACGAATTTCTAGGTGCTTTATATCCCTGGCAAAGCGGCAGCGACGGTAGCGAGGAAACCCCGGAGCTGGTATATCTGCCGAAGATAAAACAGTGGTTGCCGGATTACACTCATTTGCAGCGGCACGTCAACGCGTCCGTGGTGTATAACATCTGGGAGTATTACCAGGTTACGGCGGATATGGATTTTCTGTTCCTGTATGGGGCGGAAATCCTGATTGAGGTTGCCCGCTTTTGGGCCAGCGCCTCCACTTATAATCCGGACAATGGCCGGTATGAAATCCGCGCCGTCGTCGGGCCGGATGAATATCATCAGCGCTATATGGGCCGGGAAACGTTTGGGGTGGACAATAACGCCTACACCAATGTGATGGCGGTCTGGTGCCTGTGCCGGGCCTTGGAATCGCTGGACATCCTGCCCGAAGATCACCGCAGCGAGTTGCGGGATCGCCTGAGCCTGACGGAGGCTGAAATTCAGCATTGGAATGAATTAAGCCGGAAAATGCGGATCTGCTTTTTCGGGAACGGGATTATCAGCCAGTTTGAAGGGTACGATGCCTTGGAGGAGTTTCCCTGGCTGGAATTCCGCAACAAGCACGGCTCCTACGAGAACATGACCGAAGTCGCCGCCGCGGACGGCTATGAACTGAATCGGTACAAAATTGCCAAACAGGCCGATGTGCTGATGTTGTTCTACCTATTTTCCGCCGAGACGCTGCGCGAGATGTTTGAGCGTCTGGGGTATTCTCTTTCGGCGGAAGCCATTCCGCTGAACGTGGATTATTACAGTCGCCGAACGGTGCATGGTTCTTCCCTGAGCCGGGTGGCGAACGCCTGGGTGCTCAGCCGGTCTCACCGCAGGCAGTCCTGGAACCTGTTTATGCAGGCCCTGATGACCGACGCGAGCAGCCTGCACAAGCGAAGCGCCAGGGAGGGCATTCATCTGGGTGCGATGGGAGGCACCCTGGATTTGATCCAGCGCTGCTATACCGGTATGGAGCTGCGGGATGAGGTGATCTGGTTTAACCCCACCCTGCCCAGGGATTTAAAGCGCATGCGGTACTCTATTCACTACCGGAATAATTTGCTGCAAATCAGCATTAATCATCAAACCCTCACCATTCAGGTCAGTCAGTGTCGCGGCCGAACGATTCAGGTTGGCTACCGCGATAGGGTTTATGATATGCGGGTGGGTGAAACTCATGAATTCGCCCTGGTGTAGTTTTGCCATGACAGGCCTGGCCTGATAAAATCGATACAAACCGGATTCTGATAGAATAGATCCTATTCATCGCTAGCAACTCAGGAAGGGGATGCCAGTGTTCAGCTTATTTGCGCTTTCTACGGGATTCGCCAATTTCCATCGCTACCGCCAGTCCATGTTGTCCGGATTCAGAACTTTTTTACCGCCGGATAACTCACCCGGAGATGTTTTTATTCGATCCGGCTCTTAATGGCGACACATCCGGCGCATGCCATAGTTTAAAGCCTTGTGGAGGTCAGCCAGATGGGAATGGACATACCGACTCAATGGTTATATCCGGCATCGCTGGAAGATGCGGCCCAGGTACAGCGTCTGCTGGCGGAAAAGGTGGTTCGGGAGGATCAGTTGCCTGCCATTGAAAGAATTGGCGGTTTGGATGTGAGTAATAACCTGCGGGACCCGGAAAATTGGGTGTATGCGTCCGTGGCCAGCCTGGGGTTTCCCGCGTTGAAATTGATGGAAACCACGTGCGCCAAAGTTCAATCCACGCTGCCTTATATGCCGGGATTTCTGGCCTTTCGGGAAGTGCCCGCCCTGGTGGAAGCCTACGGGCAATTGCAGATCAAGCCGGATCTGCTGATGGTGGACGGGCATGGCATTAGTCATCCCCGAGGGCTGGGGATTGCCAGCCATTTGGGGGTGCTGTTGAATTGCCCGACCATAGGTGTCGCCAAATCAATCCTGGTGGGCAAGCCCCTCAGTGAGCCGGGGAACCAGGTGGGCGATTATGTGCCCTTGGTATGGCGGGGGAATACCTTGGGAGCGGTATTGCGTACCCGGCCTAACGTAGCGCCGGTTTATATTTCCACCGGACACAAAATCAGTTTGGAAACGGCGATTGAATGGGTCGTTCGCTGCCTGACCCGCTACCGATTGCCGGAACCTACCCGGCAGGCCCATCAGGCCGCCAATAATTGCCGCAAAGGGCTTGGAGACAATTCGCTGACTCCGGTAACCGGTCACTTGCCTTTGCTTTTTAGTGACACTTAAGTAGAAGGCCGCCTAATAGAAGGATAACCCGGTCGTCCTGTCGATCTAGACAATATGGGAATAGCTTTGCGGCGCGTTGTACCGCAAAATATGTGCAGAGTGAAATAAGGGGATATAGCAATGGGTCAACAAGGCGGCGGCAAAGCCGGAGAATCGTCGAAACGAGCCAACCCGAACATTCATCGGGGCATTCCTGCTGAAGAAAAGCGTCATAGTTCCATTGAACTGGATGAAGATGTTTCGGTTCAGGCGGTGGATATGAACCTTGGGGGGAAACGCCTGGGCGGGCCCACCGGTGGAGATTTCGCAGGTGGCGGAGGCGGTCCGGCTTTGGGTGAAACGCATCCCGCTGATGAAGAGACCGCTGATCATTACGGTTCCCGTGAAGAAACCAGAGCCGCCCTGGAAGAAAAAATTGCTACCCAAAATGCTTTGAAATTGCACGATCAGTTTTAAATAAATAAAAAAAGATGCGCTTGCGACTATATTGATCCATCCATATATATGAAGAACTACACTACCAGCTAATTGAGGTCTAATAGACCCCTTGCCTGGTAGTGTGATTTTCCAATTGATGAGTTTGTCGATTGCTGAGAAGGCTGCTAATATAAACTCACCTAATCGACGATTGCCCTCTTAGTAGTATTGATAAGCATTTCTGAAAAGGATCGAAGGAGAAAAGAGGCAGGGCTTGCCTTACAGCCCTATCGTTAGAGTGTCGTTACTTAAAACAGGCTGCAGGTGATTTTTACAGTTAAAGTCACGCCTATACGGCAGGAATCTTGCTGCAAAGCAATTATTCGCGTGCCGTAAGGCGATGTCGCCTGATGTTTACTATTCGTGATAAAGGGAGAGAACCCACCATGCATTGGAATAGAATGTTTATGCCGGTTTGTGTAGTGCTATTAACCGCGCAACAGATAGCCTCGTCCATGGCTCCTGCGGAGGCTGCCTTGCGAATGGATAAGGTCAACCATGTTATTACCGTGTCACCCAGTGAGGATGCGGATGTCACAACGACGGAAACGCGGAAGGCGATTGACTTTTTGCGTTATCGGGACGATCAGGATGTGCATTGGATTTTAAAATTTCAACCCGGAAAATATTATTTAAAATTACCTCTCTACAGTGTTGGAATGAATAATGTCGATATTCTGTCCGACCCGGCAAACCCGGCCCAGATCATTAAATCCAAAAATTTTGCCAAGCAGGATTACCTGTTTTACACCCGGATGAGTCATGACGTGAAAATACGCGGGTTTGAGTTCTACGGCAGGACGGATTTCAGTGAGAATAAAAAACCGGTTTGGGGCGATCAAGGCGTTTTCTTTGGCTCTTGCAAGAACGTGACGGTGGATAGCAATAAGTTTTTCAACTTTGGAAATGCCGCCTTGCGCGTCACGACCAGCGAAGTGGATCCGATCAAGGGGATCAACAGTTTTAACACGACGGTGACCAATAATACGTTTAACAATATCTATCAGATTTCCACATCATCGAATGATAAAGAGCATGGGGCTACCAGTAATTACCGGCTGGAAAATAATACATTTTACAATCTGAGGGGTTCGGTAAAATTTGCCTCCCGAACCGATGGGGCCCGTGGCCTGTTCCTGAACAACAACACCTTTAACGGTGGGGATCATTACGGTTTTGAAATTGATAATTACGACAATATCGAAATTCGGGGAAATACCATTCAGAATATTGCCAGTGTCGCCATTAATCTGTATACGGCGGGTGACAAGGATAAAATTACCAAAGGCTTCCCCTGGGGAAGTGATGTGACAATTGCCGAGAACACGATTAAAAGCGGAGGACGCGGTATCCGGTATTGTCATGAAGAGTTTTTCGACGGTTATCAGTCCGTGCCGCGCAATGTGGTCATTAAGGACAATACGTTGAACACGCTAAAGGATGGGGCCAAAAATGTGCCCGCCATTGCCATTATTCGAGGCAAAGTGGACGGTCTGAATGTTTCCGGCAACAAGCTGTATAACATCGCCAGCAAAAATTATCTGGATATTATCGAAGGTTGCACGAATGTGACCAAAGGGGGAAATCTGGCGGAAGGAGAGGCCCTGGATGGCAGTGCTCCGCCTGCCCAAAGTCCGAAACCGCCCAGTAATAATAACACTGGAAGCACCGGGGGAACCCAGAAGCCACCGGCCTCCTCCGGCGGCAGCACTTCCAGCACTTCCAAGCCGGCGGCTCCTTCCAACCTGAGAGCGCAGTATGACGGTAACCTTGCCGTAAAACTGGCCTGGACCGATAACGCCAGTAACGAGTCGGCGCAGGAGATATGGGGCGGCAACGACGGCAAAAAATATAGCCTGATTGCCAAACTATATGCCAATAAAGATCAGTTTACCCACAAGTTACGCAAAGTGCCGGTCGCTTCGGACTTCTATTATGTCGTTAAAGCCGTGAATAAAGGCGGGGCATCGACTAGCAACGCGGTGAAAGTCAACTTCCACCAGACGGCTTCAAAATAACGAAGGCATGTTTCCCGCTTTTGGACTCAAGGCTCGGCTATGCCGGGCCTTGCCTTTTGAACCAGTTGAACCAGGATTTATGTTTATCCAGTCCTTCCTGAAGTTGGGCGGCCATATGGATTTGAATGTAACCGCCGATAAACGAGCTAATGGCGGAAAGGCTGTATGCCAGCGGTTTATTGCCCTGGATATGTCGACTGGAGTAGTTCCATGCTCTGCCTACCCATTGTTTGAGTGGGGAAACGCCTTCTTTGGGCAAGCCTTTTTCCAGCTCTTTTCGAAAGTTCAGCCCGTTCAATTTAAATTTGTGTAGCGGTTTTACCCAGGATGAGGCATTGCGCACTTTTTCTTCTGTGCTTTGGATCATTTCCGTAAGCGTTTTTTTAGGTTTGCCGATGAAGTAGTCGTACCCATGATTCAGGATGGATTCACCCGTGGTCAGCACGGCTGCCCAGGTGGCCCAGACAAGGGCTATGGCACGTTCTTTTCCTGCTGCGGATTTATCCTGCTCGGTATGGGTAACTTTTCGGCTTAAATTCATCATCGATTTGGTGACTGGCGTATCTTCGCGCTCGACTTTTTTGGTGGCAAGCGTCTGAGTGGCGGCAAAGGCGGCGGACAGACCCGTGGCTACCCATAATGGCGTTCCAAACAGGTAGGAATTCATAAAACCTGCTACGGCCGACCAAACGAATTTAAACGTGCCTACGGTCTTGGCCGCGTCAGCGGGAGGATCTTCCGGCTTATCGTGGCGGTTTTTATCCGGTTTATCGGACTTTTGAGGCTTGTCGGGCTTGACTTCAGCTTTCTGCGGGGGAGCGGGTTGGGACTTTAAGTCAGCCTGTGGAGGAGCTGCCTGGCTAGCGGCCGGGGTGATGGTTTGATGTTTCGGTGGTTTTGGCTGTTTGGAATCCGGTACGCTGCTTGCTAGCCCGTCTTTGTTGTTTACAAATTGATCCAGGGCCGATGTATAGAAATGTCTGGGTGCTTTGTTCTCCTCGGCAGGCTGAGGCGCCGAACCCTGTTGGGGGACGGGCGTTTGAACCTTGTTTGCGGTCGGGACAAAGTACATAGAAGCAGGCTTACGGTTGTTCTGGGTACATGCACTAAAAACAGCTCAAGATAATTTGATTCCGGTTTGGTTAAGATATTTTACAGAAAGGATGGGTTTTCCGAATCTCTCAAGCGGATATACTCCTTCTTATAGCTGGATATAATTAACCTGGGCAATGGCGACGTGGCGCCGGTTCATGTCGTACAGGTCCACCTGAATGGGGCATAAAGTGCGTCCCATCTTAATCACCTTGGCCTCGGCCCGCACATCGGTCAGGCATGGGGCCAGGAAACGGATGTTCATATCCGTGGTGGCCACCCGGATATCCGGCCCGGTATAGGTCATCATGGCGAAGCAGGCGATGGTATCCGCCACGGTCATCAACATGCCGCCGTGGAACGATTCGAAGATGCCATCGAACGACTTGTCATGCGGGGCAACGGCCACACACCTGCCCGGTGAGAGTTCCTCCACGCGCAAGCCCAGCTTGTCAAAGGCGGGAATTTTTCGGACCCGCTCCAAAATTCGCTGTTCCAAGTCGCCTTCCAACACAGTCAAACCCTTTCTTTCGAGGATATATGCGTTAGGATACTAAAAAAACAACTGAAAGTCTCTCGCTTTGACACGCGAAAGAAAAGCCCGCCCGCCACCATTTGAACCCGGCAGCGGGCAGGTATTTTTGGTTATCCCCCATTCATAAGTCAGTGAGCGTGTAATAAGTAAATTTGTTGATGGAATCAGGAGAGTCCTGATTTAGAGCGGTTTTTAAACGGTTCTTCCCTGAATGACCCGGACCAGTACGGAAACGATGGCCAGTACCAGCAGGATATGAATCATTCCATCCAGGGTGTAGCCACCAACAAGACCCAATAACCAGGCAATCACCAGTAATACGGCAATGGTATACATAGAAACTTCCTTTCTCTTGAGCGCGGTCACTTCGTTCAACGTGGGATTATCATAGCTCAGCGACCCAACGGCTGAAATTAACCTGCCGACTAACTAGCCGGTATGATTTTCAAAGCTCAGCCATTATACTGTTGGCGATTTGACATCCCTCCGCAGGGTTGAAAGGCGCGTAAGCCGCTTGTTTTCATTGTTATCACTGATTGGTTTATGGAACAAGCAACTGCGTAGACAAAACACGAGCGACAGTGTCGGAAAACACTGTCGCTCGCAGGTTGTCAGGTTAAGGGTGAAATCAGACGCCTGATGCTTGCTTACGGCTCGGTCAACAAAACGGTTTTAGCGGAATGCAGCGCCTCCAGCCGGTCTCTGCCGGAAATGGCTGCCTGGGCCGCCGCCAGCCGGGCCACCGGCACCCGAAACGGCGAACAGCTTACATAATCCAGCCCCACCTGATGACTGAACTGGACGCTACGGCTTTCGCCGCCGTGTTCGCCGCAGATTCCAAGCTTCAAGTGCGGGCGCATAATGCGCCCTTTTTCGCGCGCGATTTCGATGAGTTGCCCCACCCCGGCCACATCCAGCACCTCAAAGGGGTTTTCCTTGAGGATGCCTTTTTCCAGGTATTTCACCAGAAAGCGGCCCTCGGCGTCATCCCGGCTATAACCGAGCGTCAGCTGCGTCAAATCGTTGGTGCCGAAGCTGAAAAATTCGGCGTATTGGGCGATTTCGTCCGCTGTTAGCGCCGCGCGCGGCACCTCGATCATGGTGCCGAACAGGTAGTGGAACCAGATGTCTCGCCGGTTCATCACCTCGTTGGCCACGGCTTCCAGTTGTTCGCGCAGCGCTTTCAGCTCACTGACGTGCCCCACCAGCGGAATCATGATTTCCGGCTGCACGTTGATGCGCTCCGATACCAGATCGCAGGCGGCTTCAAATATCGCCCGCACCTGCATGGCGTATATTTCCGGGTAAACCAGTCCCAGTCGGCATCCGCGGAAGCCCATCATGGGGTTCACCTCATGCAGCTCGCCCACCTTTTTGAGGATGGCCGCCTGGGCTTTCACGTTCTCCTCGTAGGGATCCGCCTTAATTTGCTGCTCCAGGGCAATTCGCAACTCCTCCCGGTTAGGCAGGAATTCATGCAACGGCGGGTCCAGCAGCCGGATTGTCACCGGATGCCCGGCCATTGCCCGAAAAATACCCTTGAAATCTTCCAGTTGCATGGGCATCAGTCGGGTCAGCGCCTTTTTCCGCGCCTCCAGACTATCGGCCAGAATCATGTCCTGCACCACGGGCAAGCGATCCTGGGCCATGAACATATGCTCGGTTCGGCACAGGCCAATGCCCTTGGCACCCATTTCCAGAGCCTTTCTGGCGTCCGCCGGGGTGTCGGCGTTGGCCCTGACTCCCAGCACCCGTGTTTCATCCGCCCAGTTCAACAGAATTTCCAATTCCGGCCCCAGCTTGGGAATTTCAGTGGGAATGGCGCCCTCGAACACCTCGCCTGTCGCGCCGTCCAACGAAATCAGCTCGCCTTTTTGCAGGATTTTGTCACCGATGCTCAGCGTTTCCGCCTTCGGATCGATTCGACAGCTTTCACAGCCGGTAATACAAGGTTTGCCCATGCCCCGCGCCACCACGGCGGCATGGCTGGTGTTGCCGCCACGCGTGGTTAGAATGCCCTGGGCGGCGATCATGCCATGCACGTCGTCCGGGCAGGTTTCCGTGCGTACCAGAATGACGTTTCGGCCTTGTTCCGCCAATGTTTCCGCTTCATCCGGATTGAAAACAATTTCCCCGGTCGCGGCACCGGGGGAAGCGTTCAATCCGGTCGCCAACAGATGGTTGCTTTTGCGGGCCTGGGCCATTGCGCTTTGGCTGAACGCGGGCAGTAACAGTTGCGGAAGCTGATTGGCGTCAATGCGCAACATGGCCTCTTCCGGCGTGATGATGCCCTCGTTGACGAAATCCACGGCGACTTTTACCGCCGCCTGAATGGTCCGCTTGCCGGAGCGGGTCTGCAGCATGAACAGCCGCCCTTTTTCCACCGTGAATTCCATATCCTGCACGTCCATATAATGATGCTCCAGCCGGTAGGCAATTTCGGAAAATTCCTCGTACAACGCAGGCATTTCACGGGCCATGTCCGAAATTTTCTGTGGGGTTCGAATGCCGGCCACCACGTCCTCACCCTGGGCGTTTAATAAATATTCCCCATACAATTCTTTTTCTCCCGTAGCCGGGTTGCGGGTAAACGCCACGCCGGTCGCGGAATCCTCGCCCATGTTGCCGAATACCATGGCTTGTATATTTACCGCCGTTCCCAGGTCATGCTCAATTTTCATGTAATTTCGGTACGCTACAGCCCGTGGGATATGCCACGACCGGAATACGGCCTCAATGGCCTGCTGAAGTTGGGTCATCGGGTCCTGAGGGAAGGGGGCGCCGGTTTTATCCTGCACGATTTCCTTGAACGCCAGCACGATTTCCTTTAGCGCATTCACGGTTAAATCGGCATCATTCTGAACGCGCAAATGCTGTTTTTTATAGTCCAGAATGTCCTCAAAATATTCCTTATTAATTTCCAAAACCACACTGCCGAACATCTGAATAAACCGGCGATACGTGTCATAGGCAAAGCGCTCATCGCCGGATTGCCGGATTAAGCCTTGCAAGGTCTGGTCATTCAAGCCCAGGTTCAGCACCGTTTCCATCATGCCCGGCATGGAAATTTTTGCGCCGGACCGCACCGAAACCAGCAGAGGATTGTCCACATCGCCAAATTGTCGGTTCATGGCAGTTTCCACCGTTTTCAGTGCGTTCAAGATGTCCGGCATTAAATCCGTCGGGAACCGGCCGCCGTTGCTCAGGTACTCGTTGCATACATCGGTGGTAATGGTGAAGCCCGGCGGCACAGGTAACCCGGCCCGAACCATCTCCGCCAGGTTAGCGCCCTTGCTGCCCAGCAAATCCTTCATGTACGCGTTCCCCTCGCTGAACAGGTAGATCTTTTTCATCGCTGGTTTCATCGGAATCCCCCTCATTTCAAATAAAATCCAAAAACACATCACAAGTACAAACTAACCCGGCCCCTCAACCGAGTTCATGCGTGGTCATCTCAAAATAAACATTACCAAAAACAAACAATTCAAACAAAATGAATAAAAGGATGTTGATGTCTTTAGTTGCGGTGTTTGAGCGGCCGTGGCAGGTAGGTCGTGACGTGCTGATTGCGCATCCGGTAGCTTTCCGGCAGTAATTCCGTACGAATGCCGAAATGCACCCGCGCGGTCGGTTGACGCCCTTGCGGCTCCACCGCTTTGCGGTTATTCAACCCAAAACCGACATCCAGAAAACCCTGCAAATACTGAGTTAACTGGGCTCGTAGTCCAAATCCAGCGCTTTGCAGCAAGGTCCGTTGCGGGGAATCCGAAAGCCCCTTCACATAATTGGCATTGCTGCTATCCAGCCAGACCCTTCCCATATCGTAGAACCAGACGCCCTGAATGCGGTTGCCCAGCCAGGGGCTGACCTTTTTCAGGTAGGGAATGGGAAAGCGATGCTCAATTCCCAGATTAAACCCACGATCGCCTATCAGCAGACCTTCCGTATAGCCCCGCACACTATAGGCGCCGCCGATTTGGAACTGCTCGGAAGCGGGCAGCCCATCCGGCGTCATTTGCCCGTAAGCCTTTAGAATCAATAGGTTTCCCTTGGGCAGGTAAACCAGCCGGTTGAAATAATCTTCCACTTTCCAGAAACGCGGTGTGGTGGCATTCACCCCGATGCCGAACGTGTTCTGCACCCGGTTATAAGTCCTGCCCCAGCGATCGGAGGCGTTATAGGTCAAACCGGTCTGAATGGCCCGTATGTCCGTATTGGACGTCTGCTGCCGATCAAAATAACTCATGACCCGCTGATAGTTGACGCCCACATCCGCGACCCACTTGCGGTCCGGATCCAATGGCTGTGATAGGCTGAGGGTGGTGTTATACGCCTTGGCCAGAATGTCCGGCGGTTCCTTGATGGGCAGTTTCACATTGACATGGCTGTAGGCAAAACTGGTGGATAATTCCGTCCCGAAGCGATTCAGCGGCAAGGAATAGGAGCCCATTGCCACTCGCGTTCCCTCGGAACCCAGGTAGCGGGCGTAAAATTTGTCTCCCAGCGTTGTCAGACTGTCGTTGCGAAGTTCCACGCCGCCCCGGTACCAACCGATGAACGGACGTCCCTGGTTATCGTAAGTGCCCGCAATCTGGAGCGGTTGTTTTTCCGCGACCTTGATTCGGATATTGGTCTGGCCCGGCTTGTCTCCGGCGGACAGGAACGCCTTGACCTTAAAACCGTCATTCAGCCGGTTCATACGGTTCAGGTCCTTTTCCAGCGCGCGAAAATTCAACAGCTTGCCGGGTTTCAGACTGACTGCCCGTTTGACGACATGCGCCCGGTAAAAGCGGTTTCCCTCAATGGAAATATTTCCAACATAGCCCTCCTGCACCCCGATGGTTAGCACGCCGTTTTCAATATCCTGCGGGGGGATATAGGCTTCGGCGGTTAAATAGCCGCGCTGCCGGTAGGTGGCGGTAAGCGATGCCACTAGTTTGCTTAACTGCTCCAGCGTTTGCTCTCGGCCTTCATACGGTGCAACCAATTGATACAGTTCGGCGCGGCTCAGCAATGAAACCCCTTCAATCCGGATATGCGTGACTAAAAACGGCGGAGAATGGTACTGTGCTTCCGAGTTTTGAGTCGGCGCATCCAGCCTGGTTTCCTCCGGCGTTTGACGTTCCATGTCTGGATAATTCAGCCTGGAGGGCGCCATGTTGGGGGCTGTTAGTAGGGCGGGATTTTGCTGATTGGGTATGACCTGGCTATTTGGGATGGTTTGCGCAAACGTGTCCAATGTCAAACTGAACAGTCCTGACAGCAAGCAAATTATAAATAGTGGAGTACGGTGTTTAAACCCACTGAAAGAACAGACTATCAAAACGGGTCTCTTCATACTTGATTGATTGTAATTTGAGGCGGACTCATCTATAACTATGCCCTGAATTAGTTATAGATGTATCCGCGCTCAAAATACATTGCAGACTTGTACAGGTTAAGTCATTAGAATATAGCCAATTGTCTAGTAGACAAAGGTTTATCACTATCCGATTATCTTTCATGTTCTAGTCTAAAGGACAAAAAATTAAATTGGTCATTAGTGTTATTTTTTAGCAGCCAGTTGTATAAAACAAGTTTCTGTTTTTTGGGTAAATAAGGTCATTATCAAGGAGAGAGCTATACGATGAGAGCAGTCGCAAACAGCGGAGTATATTTCAGCGTCTTTTTTTCGTTATCGCTGACAGTCGGGCTAACCACTCTATCCATGCCGGTTGCCAACGCCGGACCGGGAGATGTCAACTCCATCAATACGGGACAGGATGTTCAAGCGGGTACCTACTTCAACACGCCCGGTTCCAGAACCACCTTCCAGAACGACAGCAGTCTGCATCTGCATGCGGGCGATGTGGTGCGGGGTCTGGAATCCAATATTAACAAAGTACCCACCGGCAATGGTGGAACGCTCTATTTCCGCGCGCCTCTCATTCGCCTGGACGGTAACATTGATGTCAGCGCGGTCAGAAATGGCTCTTTATACACCGGCAATGGCGGGAAAGTATTTGTCGACTCCACGTACCTCTTCCAGAACGGGAGCATCTTCGCCAACGGCGCTAACGGCGGTCTGGTGCAATTTAACGTGGGCGGTTTAACCATGGGCAGTAACGCCAGAATATTTGCCCAGGGCTTTGGTGGCAACGGCGGCTCCGTCAGTATTAATTCCACCGGCACCGTTGACTTGCAGACCGGGTCGATTATCGACACCTCCGGTAAAGTGCTGGGAACGATTGATACCAATGTCATCAATATCGAAGGCAGCGTGGTGAACAATCAGGGGTTGATTCGGGCCAATGGGCAGGCCGCATCGGATCTGAAAGCGGATAATGGGGATTCGGCGGTCATGGCGGCCAATCCGAATTTGGCCAATAACCCGGTGCCCGGCCCCATTACGGGTGGTAGCGGAACCGGAAACACGGGGGTGATGCAAAATGCCCTGTTTGCCATTCCTCCCTCTGCGGAATTCCGGGGTGGTACCATTCGCCTGGTAGCCACCGGCAAAACCAACTCTACGACTGACTTTATCAATAACGCAAACAGTGCGCTGCTCAGCGCGGCCGACAAGAACATGATTAACGGCCGCAACAGTCAACTGGTTGCGCAAAACGAGGGTGATATCTTTAACCGGGGCGCGATCCAGGCTGATGGAGCCCTCAACAAAAACGGCGGAACCATTATTATTTCTGCGGCGCGCAATGTGGTGAATACGGCCAGCATCCGGGCGAATGGGGCAAGCAGTATCGATAACATTTTTGATGAGAACAACAACGGCAGCGACGGTGGCAGCGGTGGAACGGTCGCCATTACCGCGCTGGGCGATATTAACAATGGCTCCCTGGCGAGAAGTTTTTCGATCACCACAGGCTCGGGCAGGAGCCTGAACCTGGTGGCGAATAACCATGCCGGAAATGGCGGTAACGGTGGAGTTCTGGCTTTCAGTTACACCGGCGCCATGACGAATAGTGGCTCCCTGCAAGCCAATGGCGGCGTGGGTGGCGCGGGCGCTCATACCAATGCCCTGGACTTTGAGTCCGGCGGCACCAATCCCATCGCCAAAGCGACCTCGGTGGCAGGTGTGGGCGGCAATGGCGGTAAAGGCGGGCTGATTGTTTTCAGTGGCAACGATAATCCTGCGGGTGGCGGTTCTATTTCCGCTAATGGCGGCCAAGGGGGGCGCGGTGGAAACGCCTGGGCCGATACGCAGGCGTTTGCCTCTGGTACGGGTGTGCCAGGCGCTGAAGCCAGTGCAACTCGAGGCGGTGGCGGTAATGGCGGTGCCGCTGGAACGATTGTTACCCCAAACCCTTTAACGGTTGCCTTAGGGCAAAACATCTCTGCCAAGGCCGGTGGTTTGGGCAGCACGGGCACCGCTACCGAGCGACGGATTCTGGTGCAAAACGGCACCATTACCACCAATGAGAAAGTAACAACGGCTTCCACGCCCGGAAGTGCGGTAACAGGCGATAACACGCCCATTCTGGCCACTCGTCGGAATGAGTATATTCGCAATCAGGATGTGGCCATCTTATTTACTCAGGCTGGAGGCTTTGGCAATACCAGAAACACGCTGACCGGACGGATGTCGGACGCCCTGATCCGCTCGTTGGCGAATCCGGCCGGAGTCAGTGGCGATGCGTTGGCCGATGCCTTCTCATCCACGAACCTGGTGATTGGCAGCTCAACACCCTTCCTGGTGCTTGGCGCCGATGTGGTAAACGCCAACACGGACCCTAAATTCTTCAATCTGAACACCTTGACCGTTTCCAATAACGGAAATTTCTCCAACGGCACCTTGTGGACGCCTGGCGTTCATCTGGTGGGGGAAGGATTCCACGATATGGAACTGGCGGTGGGCGGAGGCCATATCTCCTGGCTGGCCAATGGTAATATCACGAACAACCAGATCGTTATGACGCGGGGGCTGTGGTCCGGTGGCAGTATCAACCTGGCCGCCACGCAGGATATCATCAACAATACCGACTTCATTACGATTTCCTTGAACAAGGCCCTGCTGTCCGGCTTTAATGTGTCGGGTCCCTTGTATGAATCCTCTCATGCCGGAAGCCTGACCCTGAAAGCGGGACGGGACATTACCAATAACAGCAACGGCAAAATGGCGACCAACCTGATCTTCTTCGATATTCACCCGCCGCTGAATCAAAACCCGCCTATCGACTGGCCAAAATTCCTGAATGGCGCCCAAATTGGTGCTACCGTCAATCTGCTGGCCGAGCGTAACTTCTCCAATGCGGGTATTATCGGTGCGGATGCGTTGACCTATCGCAACGGTCAGGCGGGAGCGGATAATCCGGCGCTGACCATTGGAGGCTTCGTAATCGGCCGTGCAAAGACCGGTACGTTTACGAATACCGGCACTATCACCGCCAACGGGAACGCATTCTTCAGCCCGAATGAAAGCGATGGTCCGCGGTTTAATACCAATACCTTCCCGGCGACCACCAGTTTCAATGGCACGGTGGACACGCCATAGATTAGACACTCATCGCAAAAGCCACCCCGATGTCGGGGTGGCTTTTTGTATGCGCCAATCAGCCGGTTTTCCGCGCCTCAATCTAATGCAGGCAAGAATGCATGTTTCCAATTACTAAGCTCAGCCATAAATATTTTGAAGCTCAACCATTGAGGTGAATAGTCGCCTCAGCCAATCCTTTCTCAATTCAGCAACCATTTTTACTCGTCAATTTTTTTCGTTGGTCGCACAAAATTCCGTTTAAGCTCTTCCGGAATAGTACATTTTAATTGTAGAGCTATGAGTAGGATAGCAATGAGGGCAAACAAACAGGGCACATGCAGTGACGCAGGTCGCTGATTTCGTGGGATGCCGTGCGTTCGGCTGAGGTGTGTGCTTCAGAGTAACTGTTGAGTACAAGGGAGTAATCTCATGAGTTGTTTATTGTTCAGACTGTCTGTGATTCGATTTGCTGTATTGCTGGCTTTGGGCGTGATGACGGGACTGTCAAACCTGACTACTTCCACTTGGGCTGTGTCGGTGCCACCACCGGCTTACAGTCTGGATCTTCGCCAGCACAGCATTACCATTCACAATACCGGTGATGCGGCCAATCAAATCAACAGCGCCTTGACGTATCTGGTGAATCGTTCGGACCAGGATACGCCCTGGACGGTCCGGTTTGATGGGGGTAAATATGTGTTAAACCGCACTATTGGCGCCAATTACTTAAAAAATGTGACCCTGTTGTCCGACCGGAAAAGCCCGGCCATATTGGTGAAGGGTTCCAACTTTGCCAGCGAGTATCTGTTTTACACGCGTTTCAGCCAGAATGTCAGCATAAAAGGCTTTGATTTTTACGGACTCAGCCGGGTGTATAATCCCAACAATTATTTGCCGGGCTCCACAGTGCGGGTGTGGAATGACCAGGGACTTTATTTCGGCTCCAGCAATGGCGTGGTAGTCAACATGAACCGGTTTTTCAGCTTCGGTAATGCGGCGGTTCGAATCACCACCACGGAGCGTGACCCGGTGCGGGGGGTGAACAGTTTCAATAGCGAGGTCACCCAGAATTACTTTAATAACGTCTTTCAGGTAACAACGACCTCGAATGACAGCATTCACGGGGGCAGCGCGAATTATCTCTTCCAGGGCAACACGTTCGACGACCTGCGGGGTTCGGTTAAATTTGCCAGCCGAACGGCGGGTGCCACGAATGTCACCATCCGTCATAACAATATTCGTAGCAGCAGTACGGATGGGCTTGAGATCGTCGGTTATGTCAATATGGATATTTCAAACAACACGTTCCAGAACATCGCCCGCAACGCGATTAATTGCTACAGTAACGGGCTGGCTACCACGGGCTTTCAGTGGGGCGATAATCTCACCTTCAGGAATAACATTGTCAATAATACCGGCGGCGGTTTCCGGTTCAGCGCCGATGCCTATGCAGACGGCTTCATGCCGGTTCCGGCGAATGTGACTTTCAGCAATAACCGCTTTTCCAACCTGACCGGAAACGCACCCGTGATTACCCTGCTGAAGAGTTCCTTTCCCGGCTTGACGATTACCGATAACACGTTCAGCAATATTCCCAGCAAGAAGTACGTTTATCTTCAGCAACAATCGCCGAATATGACCTTTGCGAACAATAAAGCGGAAAGTCAGCTTCTGACGAGTATGGATCGGCTGTAACTCTATTTTTTATTAGACAAAGCACCGGTATGATAACCGGTGCTTTTGTTTCCTCACTACTGAGCGATGTTTAAACAGACGATACTACCCATCATTCGCCTGAAACTCACCTGCTGAATGTCTCTATGACAGATTAGGCCAGGACGGGCTAAACCAGCGCCGGCTGCACCTCATCTGTGATAGACCATTCACAATCGCTGCAGCGAATTTCGAGCATTTTCTGGGAAGAATTCACCGCCATGGTTCTTGAATTAATATGGCGAATCTCAAACTCTTTTTTACGGAGATTTTTACTGCCGCAAGCACGACATTTCTTATCCTGCATACAATCTGCCCCGTTCATCTCAACTATAATTTAAGAACTCATCCGTCTGCATTGTGATTGAAAACGATGTGTTAAGCCACTGCCCATTCGTCTAACTTGCACCATGCTATCGGCTAATAGAGGGCTAGCCGGACAGTGGAGGCATCATGTAGTGGGATCTAATAGCAGAGGTTCCTGAGAGGTAGAGATACTGGGAAAATGCATTGCTGTCACATAAGAGATTAGATTCATATTTCGGTGAAGATGAACTGATCGATTCATACTAGGGATGAACCGGCAGAACAAAACAAATCACCCGAGGAAGCAATTCGGGTGATTTGTTTGAAAAGATAAGCCTTATGGGGTTGCCACGGGGGGCGGTGGGGGAGAAGCCGGGTCCAGGGCCACAGAGGAATATTGCGGCTCATTGAACGACATGGGCTCTTCAGGTGTCGGAGAAATTCCATCATCGCCGCTGCTGGCGCTGGTTGTCGGTTCTTGCGGCGTCGAGAAGGAATCCTGCCAGGAAGTATCATCATTACTTGAGGTTGATGAACTCTCAGATGTTGAGGCAGTGGATGGGGCGGCTGTGCCGTTTTTCTTCGCGTTGCGTTCCATGAGTTTTTTCATGCCCATGGATGCGCCCGGAACAATTACATCCTTAACCAACGGTTTCAATAGATCTGCCCAGCTTGCATCGGCATAGGAAGCCTGTGGAGCCGCCATCATGCTTCCGGCCAAGATAGAGGCGGTGGATAATACGGTGACAATTTTACGACTTAAAACAAAACGACTCATTTTCTTCCATCCTACTTTTGCCTACACGTCATGACCCTCGGAATGTGTGTCGATTATGCGAAACTGCGTGCTACTCAACAACGATTCAGTCAACTACCCGAGTAGGGGTGCCCACTTGGGTAGGTTGCTCATCAGACTAAATCATAAGAACTTTTAATTTCTTTGACAAGTCTAATTTTTTTATCTAATACCATCTCAACCATCGTATCGAAATCATTACAATATTATTTATATATATACATAGCAGGGTTTCAATGCCCTTGGAATCCAATAGACAGGGGATTTTGTGGCTTTTCTAAAATAGCAAATAATGTTTTTGCAATGGAAGAGGTTCAAAAAATTTGGAATAAATTTCTGCATCTCTTGGAGTATTTTTTCTTAATGGCAGAGCTACCATTTGCGTTTCGGCTCATCCATATGGGTAGGTTCTGAAAACACAGCCATAACCTCTAAGTTCAGCTATTGTTTTCCGGTTGGGAACTTACCATGCAAGCTCATCCTAGCCACCTGAGAAACCAATCACTAGACGATCGTCGAGTGTGATTTAAACACTTAGGTGATTTTATATTCCATTGCTTTCAAATAGTCTGCTTTAACATTCGTGATAATCAAACTGTGCTAATTTCAAACAATCCAAAATGCAAATAAAGAGGCAGTTAGCGAGTTTATTAGTCACCTGATTTTAAATGAATCGACAGTCAGAATTGTAGAGTTTGGCAGTTCAAATCGAAGGAAACAGGCATTGCGTCCTGTTTAATACTTTGCATGAGTAACTGGTTCGAAGAGGAGATGCTGCGTGTCAATACAGAGCCTTGAGAAAGCATCGACAAAAAATTTGGAAACAACTTTTGCGAAAGCTTCCGTACAGGAAAATCATCTCAAGATTGGCTTGGCGGATCCCTCCATCATTGCCGAAAGTTATGATCTGAGCAAAGAAAAACCTGTGCAATGGGTGCTCAAACGGGCCATTGATATTCTGGGAAGCAGTGTCGGTCTGCTGATGTTGTCGCCTTTGTTGGCGGCTGTTGCACTTGCGATTCGTCTGGAAACGCCGGGGCCTGTCATTTATAAACAAAAGCGTGTCGGCTTGCATGGTAACCGATTTGACATGTATAAGTTCCGAAGCATGAACCAGAATGCGGATGCAATGCTGGCCCAGCTTTTGGATAAAAACGAGACGAACAACGGCATGTTCAAAATGTTTAATGACCCCCGGGTCACCCGGATCGGACGTTTTATCCGGAAATACAGCATTGATGAACTGCCACAGCTGTTTAACGTGCTGAAAGGCGATATGAGCCTGGTTGGTCCACGCCCGCCGATTGAACGGGAATTAAAGCATTACGAGAACTGGCATTACTTCCGGTTCGCCACCCTGCCCGGCCTGACCGGCGTTTGGCAGGTGAGTGGGCGCTCTCGGATCAAGGATTTTGATACGGTGGTTCGGATGGACTACCAATACATTAATGAATGGAATATCGGGCTGGATATTAAGCTCATCCTGAAGACATTCCCAGTGGTGCTGGGGGGACGGGATACTGCTTAAGCAATCTCGCTTGAGAATTCTACAATCAAACCATTCATTACAAGACTACGAGGGGTTCTGTCCGGACACGGTTCCGGACAGTATTCTTTTATACAGATAATGTACAACCTGCGCGCGATTTTCACTCAAAACCAAAAGAACGCCTGTGTAGCGTTCTTTCTGATTGGTTGATTGGGTGGTTTTCTCGCTACAGACAGGAGGACAACGCGTAAAACATCCAGGCCTGCCCCCAACGTATGTAGGGAATCCGGTTCCAGCTTCTGGCCGTTTTTTGATAATAAAAGAAGCCCTGTCGATCCTGAAATTGCTCTGTCAGGTTTAATAAGGCTTTCTCAATCACCTCCACACGGGCAGAGTCCCAGATAAGCCCCTGCTGCCTCAGCAGTTGCAGCAATACAATGGCTTCCGCCAATACATGCACATCGATCGGGTACAGCTTGTTATTGAAATACTGGGGCAATCCGTCTTTTGTAAACAGGTGATTCAGGTAATAATCCGTCACCTGCTTGATTGCCGGGATGAATTCGTCTGTTTGCAAGTGGGCGGTGACTGCAATCAGGCTTTCAATGTTAAATGCCGTGTGGAAGTTATCGACCCAGCGATGAAACGGCATGGTGCCATACGGCCAGGAACCATCCTCATTAATATCCAGCAGGGAAAACCGGACTGCTTTTAATATTTTTTGGCGAATCTCATCCTGTAGCGCCGGCGGCTGATACTCAAGCGTCTGGGCCAGGTAGGCGGCTCCCAGCAGGTTGGCGTTATGCACTTCCGCATCCTTGCCGGGAATGTAGTTAAAGCAGATGAATTTCGAGTTTTCGAACTTCACCATTTCCCCCAGGATGAATTCGGCAACGCCCAATGCCAACTGCAGCGCTTCGGGATCATGCATTTGGGCATGGTAGGCCAACATGGCGCGCCCGACATACACCGATGTCACCAGATTCGGTTCGCCTTGCGCAACGAAAAAAGCCCTGGCCTGCCAGTCAAAGTTATAACCCCAGGAAATGCCCTGACTGCGTTTGATTTGCAGCCGTTTTAACCGCTGATACAGCAAATAGGCGTCATTGCTGTAAACCTCTCCTCCCGTATGGCGCAACAGGTTCAGGTGCCCCATCAGGAACAGGGCGCCCCCCTTGGGATTGAACCCTCCAGGCGTGAAAAACAGTCGTCGAAAATTAACCGGCGACTTTTTGCAGAACTGGATTAAAGCCAGACGAAACAGCCGGCTTTTATAAAGCGGCGTTGATTTAAACAGCAAGCTGTTCAAACCGTCAAACAGATCCGGCCCTTCATAGTTGCGATCCCGCACATAGCCCAGCAATGGCAGCAGATGCCGCATTGCTTTCTCATCGGTAAAACAGGAGGGGATGGTCGGTGTCGACGCGGTTCCCGGCAACGTTGCCCATACCTCGGGCCTATTTTTTAATAAGTTCATCATAAAGCGCCTCCAATTGACGGATGATGACCGGCAGGGCAAATTTTTCCATCGCCAGTTCATAGCCCCGCTGGCCCATTGTGCGTCGAAGTTCAGGTGATACGGCTAACTCTTCTATGCGTTCGGCCAGTTTTTCACATTCTCCGGGTTGAATCAAAAAGCCGTTTACCCCATCTTTCACGGCCTCCGAAATGCCGCCCACATCGGTTGCCAGCACCGGCAACCCGTAAGCCATTGCCTCCAGAACGGAAATCGGCAGTCCTTCGTGATAAGAGGGCAGCAGCAGCACATTGGCTTCCCGGTAGGTTTGGTCTTTGTGGCTGCCGTCAATCCATCCGCATACGGCGACTTTATCCTGCACCCCGTTGACGGATACCATCTGTCGGATATTCTCGATTTCCCCGTCGCCGTACAGCCGAATTTTGATATTGTCCAATGCCAGCTTGCGGGCGGACTCGATAATGTCATAAACGCCCTTGCGCTGCCCTAAACGTCCCATAAACAGGAAGTTAACCGTTTCGGACGGAGGAGCATCATAAACGGGTTTTTTCAGGATGGTTGGATTATAAAGAATGCGGATATCCGGATGCGCGGAAATACGCGCCAGATCGGTTTTCCATTGGCTGGAAAGCGCTATCAGTACATCCGAAGAACGAAGCACCGACCGGATAAAGGATTTAATCGGAAACGGCATTTTATTGTAAAACACGTTAAATCCGGCCCCGTGCATATGGATAATTGATTTTTTGCCGAACAGTTGGGCCAGCAGAACAACCCAGCATTTGCGGAAAAAACTTCCGTAGGAGGCGGTATGCACATGGACGACTTTGATGGCCCGGTTGGTGATTAATTCCTTGATATAGCGGCTTAAAA
>JAJQJM010000189.1 GCA_021323475.1 Vampirovibrio sp. | reverse complement strand
CAGCCCACACAGCAGTATGGCTCCTGCCTGAATCGGCTCTATACCTGTTATGCCGGAAATGCCGGGTCTATCGGTAAACGGCAAGGCCACAGCCTGGGGCACAAGGCCAAACACGGCATTATCCCGGCTGAGCAACTGATAGAGAAAATAACCGCAGATCAGGATGCGGATGTGGGCAATATCCAGCGCCGGCTTCGGCTGGGAGAATAGCTCTTTGAGTATCTTGCGGGTCTTGTAAATCATGGGGTTACTGGCTCCTCTGCGATGTGCAGTTTCGGTTCAGGAGCGGACGGGTTTCTCGATCATAATTTTTCTATTATATAAGCCGCTTTCCGCAGGAAGGCCGGATAATCCGGATTATTCCAATTATCGGCCCATGATGAGGGAAACAGGCATTCGTATACCGGCATTATGTCGGTTCTCCATTGCTGAAACACGGCAGCTACCCTATGATATAGACAGCCCTAAAAATTAACGGCAGACTTGGCGCTGTCCCAATCTTGCCATTATCCAAATGTCGCGATTTGGTTGGAGAGTGAATGAATAGAGTATTGTTAATTCAAGCGTTGAACGCGTTACAGGCCGGTGCCACCCAGGAAGCCGCTTGGCGCCTTCAGGCCATTCTGGATAAAAATCCGCAACATGCGGAAGCCCAGTATTACATGGGTGTGGTGGCGCACCGGCAACAGAATCATGAAGAAGCTTTGATTGCGATTGAAAAAGCGCTGGCGCTGGCGCCTCAAAACGGGCTGTTTTATTACGGCAAGGGTGCTGTATTTCAGTCCACGAATCGGGTAGATGAGGCCATTTCCAATTACCGGCAGGCCCTGGCCCTGTTGCCGGAATTAGAGGACGCCCGCTTTAATCTGGCGGTTTTGTTGCAGCAGCAAAATCAATTAGTTGAAGCGGAATCCCATTATCAGATTCTTCTCAAAAACAAGTCGACTCTTCAGACTATTCTCAAAAACCAGCCGGCTCATCAGCTGATTTTGAGAAACCTGGGTCATTTGGCTTCCAGCAGAGGACAGCCGGGAGAGGCCATTTCCTATTACCGGCAGGCATTAGTGATTGATCCGAAGTTTGCGGAAGTCAGTAATAATTTAGGGGTATTGCTTCAGGAACAGGGACTGGGAGAAGAGGCCATTGAGGCTTACCGGCAAGGCATTCAGGCCCAGCCGAATCTTCCGCAGCTGCACAATAATTTGGGCAACGCATTCAAAACCCTTGGGCGGCTGGAAGAGGCCAAAGCCTGCTATGAGGAGGCCATTCGGCTTCAGCCGGATTATGCCTCCCCTTACCGGAATCTTGGCATTCTGTACCGGGATATGAAGCAGACCGCGTTGTCGGTTCAGGCCCTCCAGAAAGCTGTCTCGCTCAATCCGAACATGCCGGAGGCGTATATTGATTTGGGCGATGTGCTGCTGATGCGAAACCAGATGGAAGAGGCCATTGCCGCCTACGAAACCGCCTTGCAATTAGAGCCGAAGGCTGCCGTCCAAATCAAGCTGGCCCGCGCATTGCCTCGCATTTATCAGTCTCCGGAAGATGTTGCCGTTTGGCGGGAGCGTTTCTCCCGGCAGTTTCAGGCCGTTTGCGAACAACCGGTTCAGTTGAACGATCCGGTTTCCGAAATCGGCTCGGCAAATTTCTACCTGGCCTATCAAGGGTTGGATGATCGTCCCCTGCAAGAGCAAATCGGGCGCATGTTCCAGCAGGCGTATCCGTGGAAACAGGTGTCGCATATTCGTAACGTCAAGCCGCGCATCGGTTTCTTTTCCACCTATTTCAAGCCGGGACATACTATTACCAAGCTCTATGCCGGGCTGTTGGAGCAGCTTTCCCGCCAGTCGTTCGAGATATTCATCTATACTCACCGGCTGTTGCAGGAGCTTCCGATTCAGGCCGCTCATGAAATCCAGAATTTTGAGACGGACAAACTGCCGCCCATGATGGCAGCCATTGCCCAGGATGAGTTGGACGTGCTGTTTTACCCGGATATCGGCATGGAGCCCATCAGTTATTTTCTGGCGTTCAACCGGCTGGCGCCCGTCCAATGCGTGGGCTGGGGACACCCGGACACCACCGGCATCCCGTCCGTGGATTATTTTGTATCCAGCAAGCTACTGGAACCTGAAAACGCCCAGCAATTCTATACGGAAAATCTGGTGCTATTAGACACTCTGCCCACGTTTTACCAGCGGCCGACGCTGGGAGGGAATCCATTGTCCCGTACCGACTTCGGGCTGTCCGAGCACGAGCATCTGTATGTGTGCCCGCAAACCTTGTTCAAGTTTCACCCGGAATTTGACGCCATGCTGGCCGATATATTACGGCAGGATCCGCAAGGCCGACTGGTACTGGTGAACTCTCATTTGCCGGAATGGGGAGAACTATTGTTAAAACGCTTTCAAGCCAACATACCGGACGTGGCCGACCGTATCCGAATGCTGCCTGCGCTGTCTCATCAGGCCTTTTTAAATCTGGTGGCGCTGGCGGATGTGGTGCTGGACACCCTGCACTTTGGCGGGGGAAACACCACTTACGAAACCCTGGCTTTCGGTACGCC
Organism: Vampirovibrio sp.; assembly: GCA_021323475.1. Taxonomy (GTDB): domain Bacteria; phylum Cyanobacteriota; class Vampirovibrionia; order Vampirovibrionales; family Vampirovibrionaceae; genus Vampirovibrio. The sequence continues at coordinate 1,742 of JAJQJM010000189.1, read as the reverse complement.
GATTGTCACGCTGCCCCAAACGTTCATGAGGAGCCGGGTAACTACTGCCTGTTACCGCAAAATGGATATCACAGACGGCATTGCCGCATCCAGGGCGGAGTACGTGGAAAAAGCCGTCCGGCTGGGAACGGAGCCCGATGTTCGCAATGAATTAAAAGCCCGAATTTTGCAGCAGAATCATTTACTGTTTGAGGATGTGGAGGCCGTTCGGCAATTGGAGCGATTCTTTCTGGAGGCCATTGAATCGGCGCCCAGGCCATAAGAACAGGTCCGTTTTTAGTGCGCAAGCGTAGCGTGTTTGCTTGCACTGTAGGTGCCGGTCAAAATGCTAAAATAGGGCTTCGTGGTTTCCAAGGAACATCCATTGAGTATTGATTTCGTGGGCCAAACGCGTGAGGAACGATATCCTTGAAGTTGAGTGCGTTTAAGGGGTACTACTGGCTGCTACCGGTGTTGCTGCTGGCCTTTGGAGGGCTTTGCCTTTATGTGATGCGGCCGGATGTGGCAGGCTTCTTCTACGATGACGGCATGTACCTGATGGCCGCCCAAAGTCTGGCGAATGGGCATGGATACCGGCTGGAAGGCATGCCGGGGCATCCCCTGTTTTACAAATATCCGCCGTTGTATCCGTTGGCGTTGGCCGGGCTAATGCTGCCGCTGCCGGATTTTCCGGCGAATGTGGTCTGGCTCAAGGCGTTTAATAGTTTGCTATCGATGATGACGCTGGGGTTGCTGGCCTACCATTTTGGCCAGCAGCGGCGATTTCCGCTCTGGATTACTCTGGGGCTGTTGGTGGCCTTGGGAACGAACTGGCGATTCGTCGCGGTTTCCACGGAACTCATGTCGGAACCCCTGTTTATGGCGCTGAGTGTTTTAACGATTGTTCTGGCCGAACGGTTTTCCACGGAAGGCTCGGGAGAAGGAAAGAAGCGTTCTGTTCGGCAAATGGCCGTGTTGATTGGGTTGAGTGTGGCGGGCTTCTATACCCGCACCATGGGTGTGGTTCTCATTCTGGCGCTGGGCGCATGGCTTGGGCTGCGAGGGCGGAAAAAAGCCATGTCGGCTTATTGGGGCATCAGCGGCGCGTTGATGTTGCCCTGGTTCCTGTGGTCGGGTTCCCGCCCGGACACCGCGTATCCTGTCGGTGAATTCCTGGTGCGTACCTTTCAGGAAACCTATTTTCAATCATTTCGCATGGATTTGCGCTACGAATACACCTTGCCGGAAGTGATTTATAAAGGCGCGCAAGACTTGCTGGGCAATTTTGCGGTCCATTTTTTCCCCCTACTGGAGCGCCTGTTATTAAACAAGGGCAACCTTGCGGGAGAACTGCTTATTTCGCTCCTCAGCGCGCTGGTGGTTATTATGCTGGGCTTCCGGTGTTATCAGGCCATCCGCAACAAAACGTATTCCCTGCCCGGCATCTATGTTGCGCTGTACCTGGCTACGCTGCCTTGCTGGAGTTTCTACGATTTTTATCCCCGCTTTATCATTGTTATTTTGCCGTTTCTGTTTGTTCCGCTGATTAAAGGGATTCAAGGAAGCCGTTATTCCTTGAAGGTTACAACAGGGCTCATTATCCTGTTATTGGGGGGCAGTATAATCAGCAATCTCATTCATCTGTCGCCCCATTTGCAAAAGCCGTACCGCAATACCCTGTCGGTGAGCCGCCAGCCGGATTTGTGGGCAGCCTATACGGAGACGTTCAATTTTATAAAGGCCCATACGCCTGCTGGTAACCC
>JAJQJM010000071.1 GCA_021323475.1 Vampirovibrio sp. | reverse complement strand
CCGCCATAATGGTGGGCGTATCCACCGGGATACGAGCCAGAATAATCGCCACACTGACCGGGTGGACAATGTAGTTCTCGTTATTCTTGCGATACTGGCCGTCATGCATCTTCCGGGCGTACTCAAACGCCTCGGCGACGATATTCAAGTCCGCTTCAGGGCGATCCTGCCCACGCAGAATATCCAGCAATTGCTGGAATAACTCGTCTTCCTTCAGAATATCGGTGTCTGATTGCTGCACTGAATGAGAGTCCATCATATTGTTTTATTATAATAGGCTGATTCACCGGATATAACCCCGGTAAGTTAACTTATTTCAAGGAAACCGCTTAAGCCAGACGGTTGATTTGCAATTGACGCCCTTCCGATATAATCGAAGAATGGACGTTTTTCTCTCGGCAATAGAAGTTTTAGTGCTGTTGGTGTTGATTGTGGCTTGCTGTAGCCTGTTTACCAACGCCATTGAGTGGACGGGGCATCGCTTTCAGCTTTCCGAAGGCGCAGTCGGCAGCGTATTGGCGGCTGTCGGAACAGCCTTGCCGGAAACCCTGGTGCCTATGATTGCAATTGCCTCCGGCTTGTTCGGCCTGTCCAACGTCAGCCAGGAAACCGGGCACGATATCGGCATCGGGGCCATTCTGGGCGCGCCCTTCCTGCTGGGAACGCTGGCCATGTTCGTCACCGGCTCCGCCTTGTTCTACTTTGCGGCCCTAAAAAAACGGGATGCCCGCCTGAAAATTGATACCAACCTGTTTCGCCGCGATTTTCACTACTTTTTTCCGGCCTACCTGTGTGTGTTCGGAGCCGCCTTTATTCCTGTTCACAGCGTAAAAATAGCCATTGCCATTGGCCTGCTGGCCTTTTATGGATTGTACGTTTACAGAACGCTCATTCGGGAGCATGTGCCGGATGAGGAATTCGACTTGCCCGCGCTGATGTTTGCCCCGCGCAAAAAAGAGCCCGCCACCTTCCTGATTTTGGGACAAGTGGCTGCCAGCCTCATCATTCTGCTGGTGCTGGTCCACTTTTTTGTGGAAGAGATTAACGATATCGCCACAACGCTCGGCATTCCCGCCATGCTGCTCAGCCTGATCATCACCCCGATTGCGACCGAGCTGCCGGAAAAATTCAATAGCGTGGTGTGGATTAAAGCGAAAAAAGACAATTTGGCCCTGGGCAACATTACCGGCGCTATGGTGTTTCAAAGTTGTATTCCCCCCGCCATCGGCATTGCGTTTACACCGTGGATTCTGACTGGCCAGGGCATCCTGAGCGTTGTGCTATGCCTGCTGTCCTCTGTTGTGGTCTATGTAACCGCCTGGAAAAAGCCCAACCGTCTGCCCCAAATGCTTTTCCTCAGCGGGCTGTTCTATCTGGTCTTTTTAGTCTTCGCCCTGTTCGCCCCACTGAAGTAACGACAGCGGGTCAGACTCAACAGCCATGCCATACCGCTAAGGTTCATACTGGCACAAGGACAGCATAGGCAGGGAAGCGTAAGCATCCTACAAAATGATAAATCGCTTGATGCGTTTCCCCCGCCGGATTTAGCGAACCATTTGCTCTTTTTGAATCTCGCGCAGGCGGCTCAACAAATCCAGAATGATCCACTCGTTCGGAGAGCGCTTCCCCTCTACCGGATGCTCCATATCGGGCTTGATAAGGGATTTTTTGAACGGCGTATATTCACCCACGTGCAAATGATCCAGGTTTACAAACACCCGTGTTTTACGCACCGTGGCCTGATCGACAAGACCTTGAATATCCTGAGCGTAAGGCTCCTTACTGGGTTTCAGAAACAACATGCTGCTGACCGGAATAGCACCGTCGTTATAGCGGTACAAATGGGTGTTCTTTCCTTGGGGATCTTCCGGCGTGTAGGTGGGAATGTTGGCCATCTGGTTGTTCATATAGGTGAATACCGAATGGACGGTAAACCCGTAGAACGGCAGCACCGTGGCTACAATTTGCTTGGGGAAGGCCAACGAGTTATCCAGCACGTATTTAGGCAGTTTTAACGGGCTAAACGGCTGGTTGGCTTTGGTATAGCCGTTGACCATAAAGCTGGTGTAAACAATGGTTTTTGCCCGAATTTCATCCGCATGCGGATATTCCGTGTAAGGGCTGACCAGGGACAATGCCTGATCGCCTGCCAGAATAGTTTTGCCTTGGGCGCTTTTACCCTTCTTCTTAATGACGGAAAGCCGCCGTTTTTCTTCCACATCAAACTGGGGTTTGGAACTGTCGAAGTTGTCCCACTTCAGCCCACGGGTCAAATTGCTTTTGCTGAACATATACCCCCGGTAAACCGTGCGATCCCAAAAGCGGCGCACCGGCGAACGATTCGGGGGATTCAAATACTCGCTAAACCAGTCCGGGTCAAACATGGGAGAACCATGAAACGGCACCGCAATGGCAATCATGGTGTCCACCTGATCCAGAATCACCGGATCCTGAAGGGTTTCTCGGGAGATAACGCCACCCAGGCTGTAGGTTACCAGCATCAACGGCTGAGAGGAGGGCAATTGAGAGAAACGTCGCTTGATATCCTGGCTAAGCGCCTGGGCCTGCACGTCCAGCTCTTCCTTGGAGTCGTAGAGAAACACGTACACTTTAAAGTTCTTAGTGAACTCAGGATTGCGATCGCAACTGCGATGCAAACCGCGCCACCAGGAGTTGTGTTGAAATTCCTCCGCCCGACCCGGCACCAGAATCACCGGAATCCGGTCACCCAGCGGAGTACGGTCAAACTCGTAAATCTGGTTCAGACTGTGGCGATTACGCTGGTATGGCATCAACCAGGCCGGTTCTTCCTTAGTCGTGGCCGCCGTATTCGCTAAATGGGCTAAAGCATGGACAGGTTGCGCCATTGAAGGAGCATTGAACATCTGGCAAACGGTCATGCCAATCAGCGCAAAGCCAGCAATACGAGTTGAAGCCAGGATATTGCGAGCGGCATGAAGGTGATATACCTTGTGAGTAAAAGCCATTAAATGCTCAATCTATAAAGTGCGTCTATCTTAACAGGAAAGCATCCCAATTTCGGGAAAGCTTTATATCTTCTTCGATTTTGGCAGAAGGCTTTCGGCTTACGCCTCCTTTAAACAACCGGAACGATCCAATCATTTCGAAAACCGCCACCACCAGCCAAAATCACCGACTTAACGTCGGTGAATTAGCAATACAACGGCCTGCTGTGCGGGTTGTTCGTTAAAAATGCCCGTAAGTCGTATAGAACGAGCTGAAGTCGTTTCGTTGCAGGAAATTGGTATAAGTCATGGTGATGGAAATATCCAGACCGGACACATGGTGCCAGTAACCCAGCGGCAGAAACAGGATTTGCCCCGGCTCCAGCATTACATCAATGGTTTTGACGTGCTGGAAATCGGGATAGCGCTCGTAGTCCACCTGGTTCAAATTCACCTGGGAGTAGCAATGGCGGTGGTTATACATGTAAGGCAGGCGGCAGGGCGGAATCATCCGCACCAGCTTGCGCCCCTGCACCTGGGCCATGAAGTTGTTGGTCAAATCGTGATGGAGGGGCGTTACGATGCCTTTCGGGCCATACCAAAAGAAGCCCGGATTGGCGTCATCCCGGCGCAGGTATTCCTCAATCACCGGCACGTCCTGCCATAGGTCTTTCAACACTTGGCCGTTAATGCCGGTATTGTTGGCGGTCATGTAGAAGTCATTGGTTTCCACGCCACTGTTAACCAGATCCACATATTCCGAAAAGCGCATCTGCTTTTTGTGCTGGGCGCTGTTGATTTCATACTCCGGGTCGGAATTGCGACCGGACTGGACTTCCACCGTATGATGCCCGAACCTGCTTTTCAAATACTCCGGCGTCCACGCCGTTAAAGCCTTCCAATCGTCCAGCATGCCGGTAATTACCACCGGGCGGTTGGTATAGTAGTAGCGTTCAAAAAACTCATCGCGGGAAAGCTGGTGCCGCGTTTCCACCGTCCCAAAATTGGGAGACATCTCTTGCAATATGCTCAGGGAATGCAACACCCAGTCCCGCTTTTTCAGCTTTTGCACAAAGGAGTGCCCGGCCGCCAGGTACGGATGATCTTTAGCCGCGTTGATTTCCTGCCAGGCCACCTCGCCGGAAAAGCCTTCTTTTTGCAGAACCTTGGCCAAATGATCATGCTCGATGCCGTTCATCAGGTTAAAGGCCAGCCATTGCTTCCAATCGTTGGATAATTGCAGCGCCTCATTTGTATTAGCCGCGCCTTCAACGGCAACTTCCCTGCCCAGCTCAGAACTTGTACTTTCAAGCGACATTATCCGGCCCTTTTCATCGTCAACACGCTACCTGCTTTAATGAAGCATCTCGGTCGTTTTCGATTTTCCTTTAGAAAAATATTTCACACCAGTCCCAAAAGAAATGCCGCCCGGTTGAAAGAAACAGGGCAGCACAGCGTGGTGAATACAGATTTAAGATTCTATTGGCGTTGCAGTTGCTTTAGCCGGGGTTTGGCCCGTTGATATTGCTTGGGCCACTCAGCGTCCACACCTAATTCAAAGGCGGCATGCAAGGGCCAGTATGGATCTCTCAGCAGTTCACGGGCTAATAACACCATATCCGCCTGACCATTTCGGATAATCTCATCCGCCTGGGCGGCATCGGTAATCATGCCGACCGCTGCTGTGGCGATATCGGCCTCTTTGCGGATTTGCTCGGCAAATGGAACCTGATAGCCCGGCCCCACCTGGATTTTTGCATAGGACACCAGCGCGCCGGAGGAAACATCCACCAGATCCACGCCCAACGGTTTTAATTTTGCGGAAAGCCGGACGGATTGCTCCACATCCCAGCCCCCTTCCGCCCAATCGGTTGCGGAAAACCGAATGAACAACGGATACTGCTCCGGCCAAACCTGTCGCACCGCCTGAACAATTTCTTTGACAATGCGGGCGCGGTTCTCGAAAGAGCCGCCATATGCGTCCGTCCGCTGATTGGACAAGGGGGACAAAAACTGATGCAGCAAGTATCCGTGGGCCGCATGGATTTCCACCACCTTGAACCCGGCCTCCAGCGCGCGTTTGGCGGTATCCGCAAAGGCTTTCACAATGCCTTGAATACCAGCTTCGCTCAGCGCTTCCGGCGTTTGGGACTGCTCATCAAACGGAATGGCGCTGGGGGCAATAATTGGCGTCCAACCACCCTGCGACAGGCCAACCGGATCGCCGCCGTCCCAGGGGGCCGCCGTGCTTGCTTTACGGCCTGCATGGGCAATCTGAATGGCAGGCACCGCACCATGCGCTTCGATAAAACGGGCAATCGGCTTTAGGGCTTCCGTGTGTTCATCCTTCCATAAGCCCAAGTCCGCCGGGCTAATACGGCCCTCCGGCGATACGGCGGTGGCTTCCACCATCACCATACCTGCACCGCCCACTGCACGGCTACCCAAATGCACCAGGTGCCAATCGGTGGCAAAGCCATCGTCCGACGAATACTGACACATGGGAGAGACTCCGATGCGGTTGCGGAACTCAATATCCCTGATTTTTAACGGGCTGAAAAGACTCATCACGACACCTCTTTTACACGTTCACTGGTTTGATGGACTGTAGTTTCACTATAACTTCATTCCCATAATAGTCAAGTAGTCATTTAACTATTTTAGTAAAACAGTTATAAGAGTATTGAACTGGCACCAATCTTCCGCTACAATCAGGGAAGCACTTTTAATCAGCAGGCCCATCCTCATGCCGGAACTCGATCTCAACCAAAGAGCCAAGGTGTTTAATGCGCTGTCTGACCCTACGCGCCTGCAAATCGTGGAGCAACTGGCAGACGGCCAGGAGCGCACCAGCAAAGACATTGCAGACAGCCTGGGCATTACATTGGCCCTGTTCTGCCATCATTCCAATACCTTAACCCAGGCGGGACTGCTGATTAAGCGAAAGCAAGGCCAGTCCGGTTATAATCGCCTGGATCTGGACGTGCTTCACCAATGTTTAGGCAGCCTGGATCAGCCTACTTCGCCGTAAATGATAAACTTGCTTCGCTATAAGCAGGCGGCCTGTTTTTGCTAGAATGATTGTCTTCTATCTCTTAGCATTGCGTTTGATGGGTTTTTCTCGCACGTCTTATTTCAACGCACGTTTATTCAGCTTTTGATCAAAAGGTTAAATTATGCCCATGACCTCCTCGCTTGAACCCAAACACGTTCCCGCCCACTACCAGGGCATTTGCGATTCCATTACGGATGCCATCGGGCATACGCCGCTGGTACGCCTGCATCGCATGTTCAGCGAATTCCCAAACACCACCGTACTGGCCAAAGTGGAATACGTAAACCCAAACGGTTCCATGAAAGACCGCATTGCCCTGCGCATGATTGAACGGGCCGAGCAGGAAGGCCGTATTAAGCCGGGCGATACCCTGGTCGAACCGACCAGCGGCAACACCGGTCTGGGTTTGGCGATGGTTTGCGCCGCCAAGGGCTACAAGCTGGTGATTACCATGCCCATGAAGATGAGCGAGGAAAAACGCCGCCTCATCCGTGCGTTTGGCGCGGAGCTGATTCTGGCCCCCACCGAGCTGGCCCACGATCATCCGGACAACTACATCGAAGTGGCCAAGCGCATTGCCCGCGAACGCCCGAACGCCCACATGCTGAACCAGTATGAAAACCCCGGCAACCCGGAAGCCCATTATTTAACCACCGGCCCGGAAATCTGGGAGCAAACCCAGGGTCAATTCGATTACTTTGTGTGCGGTATGGGCACCGGCGGCACCATCACCGGCACGTCCCGCTACTTAAAAGAGCAAAATCCCAATATTAAAATCATTGGCGCCGATCCGCTTGGCTCCATCTTTTCCGGCGGTGAAGCCGGGCAGTACTTGGTGGAAGGCATCGGTTACGACTTCTGGCCCAAGGTGTTCGACGTGAAACTGGTGGATGAAATGTTCACCATTACGGACAAGGAATCATTCGCCGAAGCCCGTCGCATTGCGAAGGAAGAAGGCATGCTGGTGGGCGGCTCCTCCGGCACCGTATTGGCCAGCACCCGCAAGTTGCTGCAAAGCCACGACCTCTCCGGCAAAACCGTGGTCATTATGTTGCACGACAGCGGGCGCAGCTACCTGACCAAAATCTACAATGATGAATGGATGGCCGAGAACAAACTGCTGTAATCGCGGCTTTATTTTCGGATCAGCCTCCGATAGTAAGCGATTCCGCATTGTTTTGGGCTGCCGCTTGCAGTAAGCTATCGTATTGATTTTTACTCAAACAAACGCAGAGGAATTGTCCCATGCAGTTTAAAACGCTTGCCATCCATAGTCATCAGCATCCGGACCCGGTGACCGGCGCGGTCATTAATCCCATTTACCAGACTTCCACCTTCGCGCAAGAGGATGCGGGCGTTCACAAGGGTTGGGATTATTCCCGCTGCGGCAACCCCACCGTGGATACCCTGGCCGCCGTGTTGGCGGATCTGGAAGGCGGCAAGCACGGCTACTGCTTCTCCAGCGGTGTAGGCGCGCTGGTAACCATGTGCAACGCCCTGTTCAAACCCGGCGATCATCTGCTGATTGGCGATGATGTGTATGGCGGCACCTTCCGCTACACCACCAAGGTGCTCTCCAAGTACGGTGTAGAACCGGAATTTATCGACATGACCAATCCGCAGAACGTGGAAAAGGCCATTCGCCCGAACACCCGCATGGTGTACATGGAATCCCCGACGAATCCGCTGCTGAAACTGGTGGATATTGAAGCCATCACCAAAATCGCCCAGAAGCACGGCATTACCACCTGCGTGGATAACACCTTCGCCAGCCCGTACCTGCAAAGCCCCATCGCAATGGGTGTGGACATCGTGCTGCACAGCACCACCAAGTACATTGGCGGCCATAGCGATGTCATCGGCGGCGCGCTGATTTTAAAAGACGACACCCATAACGAGGTGATGCGCTTCCACCGGAACACCATTGGCGCCAACCCGGATCCGTTCAATTCCTGGTTGACCCTGCGGGGCTTGAAAACCCTCGGCGTACGGATGGACGCCCACTGCGCCAGCGCCTTGGAACTGGCCCGTTTTCTGGAAAATCATGAGAGGGTGGAAACCGTGTTTTATCCGGGCCTGCCGTCCCATCCGCACCATGCCCTTGCCAACAAGCAAATGAAAGCAGGCGGCGGGATGATTTCCATTCGCGTCAAAGGCGGCGAGGCGGAAGCCCGTAAACTGCTGAAGGCCGTAAAAGTCTTCACCCTGGCGGAAAGCCTGGGCGGGGTGGAATCCCTGATTGAACACCCGGCCAGCATGACCCACCTGTCCGTAGACCCCAAAGTCCGCCAGGAAATCGGCATTACCGACAACCTGGTGCGCCTGTCCGTAGGAATCGAGGACGTGGCGGATCTGAAAGCCGATTTGGAGCAAGCTCTAAAAGCGATTGCCCCAACCGCCAAAGCAGCCACCGTTTAAGGCGGGTATTGCCCCTTGCTGAAACTGGGTATTATCGGTCAGCCGCTGACCCACAGCTTGTCTCCGGTGCTGCATGCCACGCTGATGCACCTGCTGAAGCTGGACGGCGAATACCGAAAATATGAATTGAAGCCCGCTGAACTGGCCGGGGCCATCCCTGCGTTTGCCAAGGATGGCATTCGCGGCCTGAACGTAACCATTCCGCATAAGGTGACGGTGATGTCTCTAATGGACTGGCTCAGCCCGGAAGCGGAGCTGGCGGGCGCCGTGAATACCATTGTATTCGAGCAGGATGGGGCCCATAAAAAAGGCTACAATACGGATATTACCGGCTTCATGCGTGGCCTGCCTGCTGCCATACTGGATCGCCTGCCGGAGAGCAATGTTCTCGTTCTGGGGGCGGGTGGCTCTGCCCGCGCAGTCATTACCGGATTGATTCAGGCCGGATGCGCCGCTATCACGTTAGCCGTTCGAGATCCCAACAAAGCAGTCGCCCTGCTCAGCCATGCGGAAGTGATTAAGCAGGCATACCGGCAAAATACCCAAATGGCGACATTCTCGCTCCATTCTTTGCCTAGCCTGGAAGGGTTTAACGGTATCATCAACACCACCCCGCTGGGCATGTGGCCGGATGTGGCGCAAAGCCCGCTGACGCCCATTCAACTGGAAACCCTGCCGGCTGGCTCGTTTGTATACGATTTGATTTATCGTCCGACGGAAACCCGCCTGTTGCAGGATGCTGCCGCGTTGGGATATCACACCATCAATGGCCTGGATATGCTGCTTTATCAGGGCATTTCCGCCTTTGAACTCTGGCAGGCGGCACCGGTGCCGGACGAGGTGATTGCCCCCGTTCGACAGCAATTGCTGAATGCCGTCAACACCACGGCTAGTTAAGCGAATCACGCTAAGCCTTCCCCAAAATCAGCGCTTATTCGGTACAATAAATGGGTAACGTCAGGCACATGTCTGCCGTTTCAAAGCTTAAATCAGCCTCATCACTGAATTTCAGGCGGTTCGGATAAAGAGTTCAATTCAAAATCATCTGTACTTAAAACATCGACTAAGGATTAGGAGAGTTATTTATGGGGTCTGCAAAAACCCGTTTCAGCATTTCTAGCGAAAAAGCCACCAGCATCAAGGCGGATGGCCTGATCATTCCCGTCTTTAAAAAACCGGAGCCAAAAAACAGCAGCTCAAAAACCGGCAAAAAAGACGACAAAAAAGCAGCGGATTCCGCCCTGTCCATTGTATGGCCCGTTACGCTGGATAAAGCCCTGCAAGCCGAAATTGAAGCCATTGCCAACGAGGAAAAATTTGACGGCAGCAAAGGCAAACTGCTGACCGTTCGCCAATCCGGCTCCAACAAATTAAGCGCCCGTCGGTTGGTGCTGTTGGGTCTGGGAGAAGCCGACAAAGTACAGCCCCGCCACTGGGAAAGCAATGTGCAGAAGGCCGTCGCGTCCGTTTTAGGATTGAAAGACGCCAAAACGGTTGCCATTTTGCTGCCCGCCGCTACCGAAAATTTGACGGCCAACACCGCCGTTTCTCTGGCCGTGGATGCGGTGTTTCAGGCCACCTACAAATCGATGGAATCCAAAGATCCCAGCCCGGATCTGCAAAACACTATTTTGATTTCTCAGGAGAAATCAAATGGCGGGCTGAACACTGCATTGCAGCAGGCAGAAGCATTGGCTGCTGCCCGCAGCCTGGTGAAAGATTTGGTAAACCATCCCTCTAACCTGAAAACCACGGAGACGCTGGTAGAACAGGCAAAAGCCATCGGTAAAAATTCCGCCATTAAAGTCAGCGTGCAAGCCAATACGCAGTGGATTGAGAAAAACATGCCCTGCTTCTTTGTGGTGGCAAAAGGCTCCGTGGCAACCGATCCGCCGAAGTTCATCAATTTGCAATACAAGCCGAAAAGCGGCAAGGCCAAAAAGCACATTGCCATTGTGGGCAAAAGCGTGATTTTTGACACCGGCGGCTATCAGGTAAAACCCGGCGATTACATGGTGACTATGAAGGGCGACATGACCGGTGGCGCCGTTGCCTTGGCAACCATGCGGGCCCTTGCCGAATTGCAGCCGCAAAACATCGAAGTGAGCGCCTACCTGGCTGCCACACCCAATAAAATCGACAGCGACGCCATGATTCCGGACTCCATTGTGAACACCACCTGCGGCAAAAAGGTAGAAATTCGCCACACGGACGCCGAAGGCCGACTGACGCTGATTGACGCCGTGGCCAAAGCGGTGGAGAACCAACCGGATGAAATTATTACCATTGCCACATTGACCGGCTCGGCCTCGCAGGCAGTCGGCACCTATATTGCCCTGATGGGCAACAACGAGGCGCTGCGCGATCGGGTCACCAAGGCCGGGCGCTCGTTGGGTGAGCCTGTCCAGACGCTGGATGTAACCGAAGATGATTTCGATAACATTAAAAGCAAGCTGGATGGCGCGGATATCATCAACACATCCCAACGTAAGCACCGGGGCGCGCAAACCGCAGCCGCCTTCGTAATGAGCGGCGCGCCGGAAGATATGCCAATGGCGCACCTGGACATTGCCGGAGCCGACATGACACCGGACGAGAAAGCCACCGGCACATCGGTAAAAACCATTATTCAATACCTGTTGAATGAGGATGAAAACCTGAATGGCGGTTCCAAACCGGCAGCCCAGCCCTCGGCAAGCAGCAAGGCTGCGGTAAAATCCACGGCAAAGCCCGCCGCAAAAACCAAAGCCGTCAAGCAGCCCACGACTAAAGCGAAAGCCAAGGTAGCCAAGGCCGCCGCAACGGCACCGGCCAAAGCCAAGCCGGGCAGCAAAGCCGCGCCGAAAACCAAAAAGCCGACGGATCGCAAACCACCCAAGGCCAAACCGGCTGCGCCCAAAAAGAAAAAATAAGCGAATCGCCGATTCCGACGAATCCGGTAAATTTCCATCAGGCAACCGATGCCGAGGTTGAACGCTGCCCAGTATGCTGAAAGCAAAGTACCAAGCAGGAGCATTTGGGCATGCGTTTCTTCAAACCCGGATTTGCCGTTGGATTCAGTTTCAGCCTGGCGTTATTAATACTGGCAAGCGTTGTCAGTCCCTGTCTGGCGGATGTGCTGCACTTCCATAGCGGCAAAGTAATGCGCGGCAAAGTCAACCGGGTAACCGGCGACATTATTGAATTTACCGAAGGCGACGTGTTTGGCAACAAGGAACACGTGAAGCGATTGCTGCTGAGCAACCGGAAAGACATGGTGCAAACCCGCGACAAGGAGAAGCTTTATGGCGAAATCTTGTATGTGGATAAATTCAAGATTGACTTGCAAACAGCCACCGGCCTGAAGAAGATCAATCGCCTGCGAGTCACGAACGTGGTCATGGGCACTCCTATGGAGCAACCGGGCGCATCCGCGCTGAATGGTATGCCCATACAGCCCAACATGCCAAACGCTATGACTATGGACAACACTGCACCCTATCCAGCCGTGAGTCCGTCCACCGGTCCGGATATGGGTATGTACTCAGCCCCGCCCTCAAACCAGAGTTCGGATATAGGCGAGGATGAAGACGCCATTCCCGCGGTTGATAACTAAAAGGTTATCGCTTCCGTTAAAGGGTCCCATTAAGGCCCAGGTAACCGCGTTCTCAAGAATGATGCAGGTTGTCGCCTTCTAGCCAAAGCTACGAAATTTCTTCGGCGTGTCGGACTGCTCAGTTTCAAACAGGTTTTCGCGTTGGTAAGCCGAGGCTTTCAGCCGGATTTTATCCTGAGCGATACTGTCCTCATCGAATGTTTCTCCCAGCAAACCGGTGGGTAGAATACCATCCGCATTGACGCCGTTCTCCTTTGAATAAATATCCACATCTAAATGCTGGTTACCGTTATCGTTTTGGTTGGTCAGGAATTCCACGTTATACTCCGGCGTGTTCAAACGAATGATATTGCCTTGGCGAGTCACGTTGCTGTTTTGCCCCAGCTTTTGGGACTCTCCGTCTTTCAGGTTCAAGGTATCGCCATTCGGGCCGTAAGTCATACTGCCATCAACGCCAATATGAAGCTTGTTACCCTCTACCATCAGCCCGGCTTCGGTTAAATAGGTGCTTTTGCCGTCTTTGCTCTTATTCAGGCTGCCATTAATCGTCAGGCCCTTATCTTCCAGAATGTTATAAAAGCCCGTCTCCTGAAATTCATACTTGCCCCCGTCAGCATCATCAATATGCGGATCGCCCCACATTCTGGCGTGGGAATTGGCCGCAACCAGACTCAGGGAATCGGTATAACTATCGCTATTATTACCGTAGCCACCATAGCCAGCCAGCGGCGTATTTACCGTATTAAAATACCCGGTATTAACGGTCCGCTTCGGTTGATAACCAGTACCCGCCAAATCATATCTGGAGCCAAAATAATTGGCTAAAAATCCTGAAAATGCCGCCATACTCTTTAGCGTCCTCTCTCACTCTTTTTAGTCGCCTATACCCAATAAATGAATAACTCTCTCAATAGTATAAAAACAATCAATTGAATTTCTATTCCAATTTATATCCAGATCGTTACAAATAAATTTATTGTCATTGCGAGGCGTGAAACGACGAAGCAATCTGCCGTGCCGGGATGCAGTCATTCAATATACATAGGTAGCAGATTGCCACGCTCCCGCTAGTCGCTCGCAATGACAGAGTCCTGTCTTATGCCGTGAAGGGATACTACTTTAAATGGTTAACCCCTCATCTACCCTACGCTTGATTTGATAGACACCATTAATAATTCAGCCTGCCCGAGAAACCGGACAGGCTGGAATTAATCGATAAAAAATTACAGGTTTCCGTTACCGGGTGACGCCTGTGGCTTGTGACGGGTATAGTTCCAACCAGGCTTTCAAGCGCCGCTCAGGGTGCTTTTCATCCGGAAACAACACCAGCGTGTTCAACTCACCCGATTTCAGGTAGTCGTCCATCGGGAATGCCGAACGAAATCCCTGGGGACTGACTTTCAATTGTTTGCCGTTCAATTCCACGGCAACCGGACTTTGACGATCCGGCAACAGTGTGCCGATATCGCCATCCTGAACCCAGAGAACGCCACGGGCGCGAGCCACATCGAAGCGGGTGAACACCGGTTTACCGGAAGTCTCCGGGCCTACCCGAACCGGCAGGGAGCCCAGGCTGACACCCCTGTAATAATGCTGCACAATTTGCGGGAAATGATAGCCGTGCTTGTGCATCCAACTGGCGCCCAACTGGCTGAGTCCCACGCCATGGCCAAAGCCGCCACCCTGAGCGGTCATGCTAATCAGTTGCCCGGCAGCGTTTTTGTGCGGCGTAAACACCACGTTTCCGCTGGGCAACATGCGCCCGTCCTTTTTAAAGACCTTACGAATCAGGAATTCTTTTTTTACCGTCCAGCGACCATTGCTGCCCACAATGCGAATGATCATGGCCTTGCCGGAAATGCCGCGCTCCAGCACCTGAATATCCTTCAGGGTGCCGATTTTTCCGCCGGGCTTCATCAGGG
Source organism: Vampirovibrio sp. (assembly GCA_021323475.1). Taxonomy (GTDB): domain Bacteria; phylum Cyanobacteriota; class Vampirovibrionia; order Vampirovibrionales; family Vampirovibrionaceae; genus Vampirovibrio. The sequence goes on along the minus strand of JAJQJM010000071.1, from coordinate 1,947 downwards.
GGCTTACAAAATCCTTGGTGCTGTTATCCTTGGAAACGTCCAGCAGGCCCTGATTAATGGCCGCCTCCAACTGAGGACGGGTCCATTGTTTGGTCCAACGGTAATAAGGAGATTCCACATCGAAGCTTTGGAAATTCGGGTCTGTCCAGAACTTGCGGGCGCCCGCTTCGGTTCTTAAATCCAGCCCTTGGGGCATCATCACATCTGGCCCGCCTTTCAGGTAGGCAATTGGCGGAGCGGGATACTGCTTGGTTAACGGATCGGAAAAGGCGTTGGAATAATCTTCCGCATAACCGCCATGAGAGGAACTGAACAGCGCCAGAATCGGATCGCCGTTATAGAGGCCCACCAAGCCTTCAGTATCCGCAATGGCCCGGTTGCTATCCGGCGTTTCGGTCTGAGCCCCCAGATACACCTGGCAAAGCTGGGAATCGCAAATATCAAAGGTTTTCCAAGGCTTTTCGCGCGGGCGAACGGCATAGTTCCGGGCCGCCACAGCCTGAGCCTTTACCGCTTCCAGTCCGTAGCGCATCGGCAGTTCATTGGGAACCACCGCCTTCAGGTAATCTTCCAAAGACACTACGTTCACCACGGTGAGTTTATTGGGCGAGGACGAGGCTCGCACCACTTCCACCACCCCGCGAAACTCGGGAATTTCCTTGCGGCGGGTTATGTTCATCACCCGAACCCGATCGTTGGGATTGATGGGCTCTACCACCAAGGGGCCGCCCACCGGCATAATCGCAGCGGGAGATACCGTTGGGGGTAGCGACACCACCTGCACATTGGGCACCGGCACCGGAGCCGCCGCCTGATTTGGAACAGCCCGGTTACTCGTTAAATAAAAGCCCGACCGGTTCACGGTAACGGTAAAAATCTCTCCCGTTTTGCCCGACATAATGGGCGCACCGGTAATCTTGTCCTTAATCACGAACGGCCCGGTGGCGGAAATGCGGGTCAGGGGGTATTCAAGGGATACCATGGCGTCATCGCTGATGCCCACCCGGATCAAGTCGGCATCGATGTACGATTTTTCAGGTGTCCAAACCGCCGAGGCCCGTCCGGCAAACTGGCCCAACATGCTTGCGGTCAACAGGGATAACACCGCCGATGCCAACGCCAGACGAATCGTCGCGGCCGGTCTTACAGAAACGGATGTCAGTTTCGCTCTCAGTCTCAACGTCAATTGCCCCATATCTTTGCACACTACACTCTATCGCTGTCTCAGCATTTTACCCGATTTCAGCCGGGTTTACATGCAGACATGACACCAGAACAACCTATGGATTCGGGCTAAGCCCGTGCATTATGATGTTTCTAATTAACGACGAGCAATTGGCAGGCAGGGTTCCAAGCGATGAAATTAATTCCCAATCTGGCGGATATTGACAGCAAGGCCGTTCAACAAGCCGGTATCCCGGCGGAAATGCTGATGGAGAATGCGGGCTTACAAGTCGCGCTGGCTGTACAGGCCCACTGCAAACCGTTGCAGCGCGGAACCATCATCTGTGGCCCCGGCAACAACGGTGGCGATGGCTTTGTGTGCGCCCGCAAACTATATCAGGCGGGATTTCATGCGTTAACCGTTATTTATACGGGCAAACAGTACAAACATGAAGCGCTGGCCAATTTTGAGCAAATCCTGATTGGCATGCCCATTCAGGTCGTCAACGCGCATGAGCAAAGCGAGCTGGCGATTCAGCAGATTGATTCGGCGGATTTCGTGGTGGATGCCCTGTTCGGCAGCGGATTGTCCCGTCCGGTAACGGGCATCGAGGCGCAATTGATCGGGGCAGTCAATCACGCCCGTGAACAGAACAGCCATGCTCCCTGGGTGCTGGCGGTGGATTTGCCCTCCGGCGTGGATGGCGCCACCGGGCAAATCCTGGGCTGTGCCGTTCAAGCCGATGAAACGGTTACCTTTGTTTGCGGAAAACCGGGCTTGTA
>JAJQJM010000070.1 GCA_021323475.1 Vampirovibrio sp. | reverse complement strand
CCCACCCACTTGTCGGGAATAAGCGCCGTAACGTTGATATCGATAATGGCCGGTTCTTTTTCTTCCGCCACTTCGCCGGTTTGCAGCTCGTGGATGGATTCTTCCAGCATCTGGCAGTACAGGTCGAAACCAACTGCCACCATATGGCCGTGTTGCTCGGAGCCCAACACGTTGCCCACGCCGCGAATTTCCAAATCCCGCAAGGCAATCTGGTAGCCGCTTCCCAGCGAGGTAAATTCCCGAATGGCCCGCAGCCGATCACGGGCATCTTCCGTCAGGTTCCGCTCCGGATCGTAATAACAATAGGCGTACGCCTGCACGTTGCTTCGTCCTACCCGACCCCGAATCTGGTACAACTGCGCCAGACCGAAGCGATCCGCCCGGTCCACAATCATGGTGTTGGCGCTGGGAATGTCCAGACCGCTTTCAATAATGGTGGTACACAGCAGCACATCGTACTGTTGCTGGGCAAAATCCAGCATCACGTTTTCCAGTTCACGCTCGTTCATTTGGCCGTGGCCCACTGCAAAGCGCACTTCCGGCACCAGGGCCTGCAATTCTTCCAGCTTGGCGTAAATGGTTTGCACCCGGTTGTGCAGGAAATACACCTGCCCACCCCGGTCAATTTCCTGCAATATGGCCATGCGAATTTGCGCCGGGTTATAAGGGCCCACAAACGTTTTAATGGGCGCACGGTTGATGGGCGGCGTGTTGATCAGGGACATTTCCCGAATGCCGGACAGCGACATATACAACGTTCGGGGAATGGGCGTTGCCGATAGCGTCAGCACGTCCACCTCGGTTTTGAGGTGCTTCATTTTCTCTTTGTGCGCCACACCGAAGCGTTGCTCCTCATCCACCACCACCAGGCCCAGGTTTTTAAATTTAATATCCTTTTGCAGCAGCCGGTGTGTACCGACTACCACATCGCATTCCCCAATGGTTAAACGGTTGATGACATCCTTTTGCTCCTGCGGGGAACGGAACCGGCTGAGCAAGCCAATCCGCACCGGGTACGGCGAGAGGCGTTCCACCAGCGTGTTAAAGTGCTGCTGCGCCAGAATGGTGGTAGGCACCAGAACCGCCGCTTGCTTGCCGGACAGTACGCTTTTGAAAATGGCCCGCATGGCCACTTCCGTTTTACCGAAGCCCACGTCTCCGCAAATGAGGCGGTCCATCGGCTTATCGGATTCCATGTCCTTCTTGGTGTCCAGAATGGCCTGCCACTGGTCCGGCGTTTCGGTATAGGGGAAGGCCTCTTCCATTTCCACCTGCCACGGGGAATCCGGATCGAACATATGCCCCTTGGCCTTGGCACGGGCCGCATAAAGTTCCATCAGGTCTTTGGCGACCAGTTGAATGGATTTTTTAACCTTGGATTTGACCCGGCTCCACTCAATACCGCCCATTTTGCTGAGCTTGGGCGGCTTTTCCCCGGCGCCACGGTAGCGGGACAGCATGTTCAACTGGTCAATCGGCACATGCAGCTTATCGCCGGCGGAATACTGAACACTCAGGTATTCACGCTTTTCCCCGTCAATGCTGATGCGGGTAATTTCCACGAACTGGCCAATCCCGTGCTTGGCATGCACCACGTAATCGCCCATCCGCAAATCGTGGATGGAGTTGATCACATCAATATCTTCCCGCTTACTGGGCTTGGTTTTGGCGGTCATCACCCGCTTCAGGCGACGCCCGTACAGCTCGGTATCCGTAAAGTGGGCAATTTTTTCCTGAGGCAGGTAAAACCCTTCGTGCGGGCCGATTTTTGAGATAATCACATCCCGGCTTTCGGTCAGGATGCTGGTGGGGTTCACGCCCTCTTCCGTCCAGTATTCCGCCGGAACATCCCATTCCTTACAGGCATCCAGCACTCGCTGCGGATGATCGGTGGTCACAAAAATCTGGTAATGCTCCCGGCGCAGTTTGTGGAAATGTTCGGATGCCTTGACCATATCCGCCTTGAACTGATCGGCGCCCATCACATCCAGAGACACCACATCCGGCCCGCTTTTATGCGGAAGCTGCCCGTCCGCGTTCAGCGGCAAAGTATCCAGAAACAGACGCCCGGCAGCGCGGCTTTTCAGTTGGCCCAACGCCTCGGCATCGGATAAGTGATACATAACGCCCAAATCCAGCAGACGCCCTTTTTGAATGCCCTCTTCCACCTGATGCTGCAACCGGTCGGACAGGCCGCCCATGTTATTTTCCAGCATCGCCCAGTCATCCATGATGACAATGGCGTTCTGCGGAATGTAATCCACCACGGTTTTGTAATCGCGATGCAATAACGGCGCATAATAATCGATGCCATCCGGCAGGAAGGATTGCTCCAGCGCCTGAATCTGGTTTTCGATGGTCATTTCCAGACCTTCCAGCTCCACCCCGGACAGATGCTTGCGTTGCAGTTTCAAGCGCTCATGCAGCAGCTCTGGCAAGCGCTTGCGGTTTTCATCATGCAGCACCAGACCGGCGCGTGGAATCGCCACCACATCCTGCACCCGCTCCACCGAGCGCTGATTTTCCACGTCAATGATGCGAATGTTCTCGATGGTATCCCCGAAAAACTCAATCCGCACCGGATCCCCGTTCACCGGGTACAAGTCGAAAATATCGCCCCGGCTGCTGAATTCACCGGGGTCCATAATCATGCTGGTGCGCACGTAGCCCAGCGCAATACACTGTTCCACCACAGTTTCCGGCGAAATGACCTGCCCCTGATGCAGCTTGATGGCATAGGCATCCATTTCCGCCAGGGAAAGGTGCTTCAGCAACAGGTTTTTAGCGGATAACAGCAGGATAAACGGCTCCTGCTTTTCCAGGCGTTTTAAAATCTCATACTGGCTTTTCAGCGCCTGCACCGGAAACACCGATAAATCATACGGCGAGAAGTCTTCCGCCGGATAACGCTCAATGTTTTCGGTTAAAAACTGCTTCAATTCGAATTCGTATTTCACCGCCGTTTGCGGATCGGGGCACACCACAATCACCGGACGGTTCAGGCGCTCGAATAACGTCCCCATCACCAAGGCTTTGATGGATGGGTTCGACAGATTTTCCAGGTGAGCTTCCGGCGCTTCTGCGGCAGGGCTGTTCAGTCGAGTCTCGTAGCCGCGCATAAATTCGTGGAACCAGGGGGTATCCATGAAGCGTTCCAGAAGGTAGCGTGGCGCTGTAATGTTAACGGTTCGGGCCTGCAAGGACATTCAGAATCTACCTTCCGGTTTTAGGGGCACGTTTCAGCAGGACAACGGCGTCCAACTGTTTGGGGTCAAGCGACATCAGTGAGCCTGAGCTAATGCGGTTCTTCTCCGCCGTACCGGCCTTCAATTCCACCACCTGATCCACAGGCACCGTGGAACCGTACACCGGGCAAGCTTCACTCAGGCAGGGTTGCGCATTCTGCACCACATGCACCACTTTGCCCTGATCCAGAAACACAATATCCAGCGGAATTTTAGTGTTTTTCATCCAGAAATTCACGGTTTGGGAGGGATTAAATGTAAACAGCATACCGTGCCGATCCGGCAGCCCGGTACGATACATCAGGCCGATACGGGATTGCTCCGGCGTTGAGGCCACTTCCACCCGGTAGCGCTTGCCGTCAATCGATACATCCACTTCCGGCAATCCGGTCTGGGGTTCTGCAGGCATGGCCTCATCCAGGGAAACTTCCCGCAAGTCTATGGCTTCCGGCTGGGAGGAAGGCTCCATTGATATCGCCCGGCCGCTAAGCCCCCAAAGCCCGGCGGCCAACGCCAAACCGATGGCAAATATCAGCCAGCCGAATTGAAAGTGAAAGGGTTGTTTAACACGACGCATCGGGCTCACCGTTCATTCAAGGGTCTGCCTTTTATTGTACGTCAATTCCGCAACAACCGGGAATCCAAACCAACCCGCCATCCATCCTGAAACAGGCAATAAAAAACCCGCCGGTGGCGGGTAAACTTGTCTGAGTAGAAAAAAGTAGGTAGGAAGAAGTTTAGTAGTAAGTAGTAGTAGAGAAATAAACTTTGTTGGGAAGGGTAGAGAGTGTTTCTCTGTTTCCCTGTGATTGCATAAAAACAAACATCCGGATTTCGATGTTAGAACATTAAGAATTATTAAGACAAGATTCCAAAAGTCCCTCTGCCAGCCGCTTTCAACAAAAAAGGAGAGCGACCCGGAATGCGTTCGCTCCAGCCAGCTTACAAACTATTGTTCAAGTGATGCAGAAACTGACGGGCATTATAATCGGTCCCCAACCGGCGGAACAGGTTAAAAAGACCGGGCGCCTTACGGTCACTGGGCTTAGGATGGTTGATAAATGCATCCGGCTTGTACTGAGTTGAAAAAGAGGGCCGTTGCTTGGGAGCGGCCTTCAGCAGATGCTTCTGCTTATGAAACTGATGCATTAAACCAATCACAACCGGAGCTGTCAGATTCATCGTGTATTCCCCCTTCAGCATCATGCGCAGGGCGCTAATGGCCCTGAAACCCACTTATTATCACTTAAGACTTTATAAATAACACAAAGCCCAGCAGAGTCCAAGGCAGGGTCTAAACAGTCTGGAATAAGGCAATCAGGAAACCAGTTGTTCCACCATCTGGCAGACCTGCTCCAGCTCCTCGCAGAAGATGAACTCGCCCAGGCTGTGGGAATAATGGAAGCCCATGCCCAACACCACCGTCGGCAAGCCATTTTTATTTAAAATATGCGCGTCGGAGCCAATGTTCATGGCCGCCAGCAATGGCGAAACTTTCAATTGTTCGCCGACCGCCACGGCCCGCTGAATCACCTCATGGGCCGGATCGACCAGGAAGTGATCGTATCGACGGAGGTTTTTCAGCGCCACCTGGCCACCCGCAAAGCGGCTCTCCACATCCCGACAGAGGCTGCGGTAAGTTTCCACCAGCCCGGCCAGCTTGCTTTCGTTATGGCTGCGCATTTCCCCGCGAATGGTCAATTCCGGCGCGACGATGTTCATGGCGTTGCCGCCTTGAATCACGCCGATATTGCAGGTTAAGTCCTCTGCCAGCCTCCCGGTGGGCAAATGGGCGCATAACGCCGCACCCATCTGAATGGCACTAATACCGCTCTCCGGGCACATTCCCGCATGAGAGGCCCGCCCCGTGCAGGTGATTTGGATATTCTCCTGGGAAGGCCCGGCGTTAAAAATCAGGCCGACCCGTCCTTCCCCGTCCAGCACGTAGCAGTATTTGGAGCGAACCTGCCCCATATCGAAGCCTTTGGCCCCGGTCAAGCCCACTTCTTCGCCGGTGGAGAAAAACAGTTCCAGCGGATGATTGGTTTGAAAGCCGGTTTTGGAAAGGCGTTCCACAATCTCCAAAGCGACCGCGATGCCCGCCTTGTCATCGGCACCCAGAATCGTACGACCTTCGGAACGGATAATCGGACGATCCGCCCGAGTATCTTTAACCGGCACAATGCCTTCACAAGGCGGCACACTATCCATATGGGCCGATAGCATGATGGTGTCTTTAGTCGTATCGCCCGGCACCCGCACAAACAGGTTCCCGGCGGCATCCACGGTTAAATCCGTAACGCCCAGCCCTTTCAGGGTTTCCGCAATCCGCTCCCGAATGCGATCTTCCCGCCCGGACGGGTTATCAATCGGTACAATGGCCTGAAATCGTTCTACAACGCCCATAAGTCTTTAGCCTTCTCTCACACGCTGCTGATGGCATTGTACTGCAAGCAGACCTTAAACGCCCGAGCTAAAACCACTCTGCCCGCAAGTTGAAATCAGGCGTTTTGTTCCAAACATCCGATATGAGCCAACCAAAAACCGAAATCACTTACCGCCCGGTGGAGGAGCGTCTGGGTGGTTCGGGCGGATGCTGCAGCGAGGCATCATGAATCAAGCGGAAGCCGTCATTCGTTTCCGAAAAATTCACCACTTCCTTCTGTAAAATGCCTTCCACCGTATCCGTTAGCAACCGGCGCTCATTGCTGCGAATCAGCAGATCCTGGTGTTGCTGCTCGACATAATGGCCTACCCGCAGAATACGCCCGGCGAATTCCGCCAGCAGTATTTCCGGCACGGTGCCCATAAAATTTAGCGCCCGGTGCAGCTTGGGGTCCGGGTCGTACCAGCGCTGGCGTTCCCCGGCCTTATACAGCCCCAGCACCCGGTTGTGCGGCCCCACCGAAATAGCCAGCTTCAGGTTATGTTTCTGCTGCCGACGGCAATCGTCAATTACTCCGTTCAGGTTTTTGGCAATCAGCACCTGAATCTCCGGCGGCAACTTCTGGCTGACGAGTATGGCCAGCGTCATGTTACTGATGCCGTCATACCAGCGGCGGTTAAATTTTGGAGGGGGCAGGTTATTCATAACAACACTCAGGCCATATCGCACTCAAGGGAATGTATATACTTGAGTATCGACCCGCCCCCGGTAAAACTTTAATTTCGCCTTATCGCGCCAATTTAGCCAGCACTTTTTCAAGAATGGAAATGGCCGTATCGGTCTGCTCCTCGCAAATAATCAGCGGCGGACTGAAGCGGACTGAGTTCTCTCCGCAGCCCAGAATCAGCAAACCTTCGTAGAAACAATCATCCACGATTTGGTTCCGCAGATCCGGCGCCTTGGCTTTGCTGGCCTTGGACTCCACAATTTCAAGACCCAGCATCAATCCTTCGCCCCGCACTTCGCCAATCACGTCAAAGCGGTTGGTCAGCTCCTGCAGGCGGGATTTCAAATAGGCGCCCTGCACTTTCACGTTTTGCAGCAGACCGTTTTCCAGCAGTTCAAACGTCTTCAGCGCGGCGGCGCAACTGACCGGATTGCCGCCGAACGTGGTGGCATGCGTGCCGGGTTTCCAGTCCATAATGTCGCTGCGGGCAATGCAGGCCCCTAGCGGCATGCCGGAGGCCAATCCCTTGGCGCTGGTAATAATATCCGGCTCATAGCCGGGGAAAAGCTGGGAGGCCCACATCTGGCCGGTACGTCCCATGCCTGCCTGCACCTCGTCGGAAATAATCAGGATGCCGTACTTGCGGGCCAGTTCCTGCAGCCTGGGCAGGAACGTTGCCGGTGGCACCACATAGCCGCCTTCGCCTTGTACGGGTTCCACGATGAACGCCGCCACTTCCTCCGGCGGGGTCAGCATTTTGAAGATATAGTCCTCAATGTAATTCAGGCAGGCATCCGCACAGGCATCCGGGGATTCGCTCTTGAAGATATCCCGGTAGAAATACGGATAATGCGCATGGAACACTCCTGGCAGCAGCGGGGCAAACTGGGTACGCTGTACGGCTTTGCTGGCGCTGACCGACATGGAGCCGAACGTGCGTCCGTGAAAGCTGCGGTAGAACGAAATGTAATTCTTGCGCCCCGTATGGTAACGCGCCAACTTCAGGGCCGCCTCATTGGCCTCTGTGCCGGAATTGCCGAAAAACACCCGCTTATTGGGCGAACCGGGCGTAGTGACTGCCAATTTTTCCGCTAAATCGGCCATGACCGTGTAATAAAAGTCCGTACCGGACATGTGTAGGAACTTATCGGCCTGCTCCCGGATGGTTTTAACGATTTCGGGGTGGGAGTGGCCGGTGGAGCATACCGCAATACCGGCGCAATAGTCTAGAAACACGTTATCGTCCATATCCACCACCATAGCCCCGTAGCCATGCTTGATGGACAGCGGATACCCACGCGTGTATGACGGCGACAGGTAGCGCCCGTCTTTCTCGATCAATGCCTTTGTTTTCGGACCCGGTAGCGCGGTTTTGATTTGCGGCTGAATAGACCCTTCCCAAAGCGAAGCCAATTTGCTCATATTCCCTCTCGACTGCATTTGTCCAACTGTAATTCTGCAGAGGCCACGTCCCCTGCATGATCATCATACATCGAGCAAGAAAATCTTTATACTACAAGCCCCAATCCCATCAGGTAGATGAATTAAACCTGATGCAGGGGGCTACTGCCGCTCTTCAGCTCGGCTTTTTTCGGCTCGCTGCCTTTTAAATCCTCAAGCGCCCGGTTGATAAGCTCTTCATATTGGCGGCAGCCGACGTATTCCGCAATGCCGATGCGCACTTCCAGGCAGCCTGCCCCGGATGCGCCTTTAAACGGCATACCATGCAGCCGTTCCAATAAGCGGTTTGCCAGCGCCTTGGCACCCCGACGGCCGGTATGGGGCAGAATCACCGCGAATTTATCCGAGAAATATTCGCCGACCAGGTCAAAGCCACGGGCAGATTCCCGAATGACGTTGCCCACCGTAGACAGCAGTTCTTGCGCCAATGCTTCCGGCAATGGGCTTTGATAGCCTTCCATCTGCAACACCAGCAGACTCAACGACTCTTCACCATACGGGGAAATGGCTTCGGCTTGCTGCTTCAGCAACTTCAGCAGGTAGGGCGTGGTAAACACACCCGAATGAGCCGATAAAACACCCATATCCACCAAAATCCGATCCTTCTGGAACATGCTCTGCTCCATGCGATGCTCCTGGAGCGCCCGAATAATGCGGGATACCAGATAGGCTTCCTCTACCGGCTTTACAATGAAATCCCGCGCGCCATGATCATGACAAGTCACAAACAGGCTTTCATCAAACGCGTCGGCCAATACCAGGCTACGAACCGTGGAAGACAACTGCTCCATCAAGCGGGCGGTTTTTTCCGTATCGCCTTCCATATCCACAATCAGCAGAGCCGGTGGATTGGCCTTCAGCAACACGCTGGCACCTTCATAAGGGATGCACAGAATCTCATCGTAGCCTCGCAGCACCACGGTACGCTTCAGCTCGTCGGCGCGGGCCGGCGTCTCGGTGATGATGTAAATCGCATCGTTTGCCTGCTTCATGGATTGACCCTCACTCGTCTCATCAACTCATAATCATAAACCAGCCCTGGCGTTCGGACTTCACCGGGGTTTCCCGGCCCGGATCCGTCACTTTCTGCGCCGGAGTCTGTTCGCATAAATTAAACGTGGCCCCTACACTGTACTCACCGGGTGTCCACTGTTCGCCGCCGTCAAACTGGTAGCGTTTCAAATTGGCCCGCAAGGTCAGGCTTTGCCCGGCTTCCAACCAGACTACTTTCATCGGCTCCTGAAAAAGCTGGCTGTTATCCTTCAGCACCAGCGGTTTTAAAGGCAACGTACCGGAACCGGAACGTGCAATGGTCACCTGCATCTGGCTCAAAATATCTTTATCCAGGCATAGCTTGGTTTTGCTTTGCGCCTTGAACGTGAACCGCGTGACCAGCCCTTCCCGGCTGGAAAAAATCTGCTTGGCGGGCTCTACTTTCAGCATTAAGCCGGGTAGCACTAAGCCAGGCGCCTCTCCGGCGCAAACGTATCCGCCCAATATCCACAGCAACATGGGTATAATGGTGAACGATGCCCAGTAATTCGATTGAGAGATCGCCATAAAATCCTTATGCCAGCATTTACAGAGCCTGAACGGACCCATCCATTCGTATTGTATCAATCCACGCTGTTAAGCACCTACGCCGAACGGGTGATCCACGGATTTACCGGCAAACCCATTACCTTGGGCGGTCCCTCTTATCCCGCCGAGGAAGTGCGTGAAAACCGGCTGGCTCTGTGCCGCCATGCCGGTCTGGACGACTCTCGCCTGACCGTGCCCCGGCAAACCCATACCGATCGGTTTCGTACGAATGACATACCCTGCGAAGAGGATGCCGATGCCGTTATTCTGACGGAACCGGGCATTCCGGCCCTGGTGCAGGTGGCCGATTGTGTGCCGCTGATTCTGTATGACTCCCAACAGCACATTGGGGCGGTCATTCATGCCGGGTGGCGCGGCACCGCGCAGGCTATCACTCAAAAAGTGGTGCAAACCCTGATTGAACAGCATGGTGCCCGGCCGGAAACATTGCATACCGTGATTGGCCCATCCATTGGCGGCTGCTGCTATGAGGTTTCCCCTGAGGTGGCTGCTGAAGTGGCGAAAACCGTCCCCAATCAGCCGGAAGACGTGTATCAGATCATTCAACCAAACGGCAAACCCCGCATTGACTTGAAGCAGGTCAACCGTTTGCAACTAGCGGGCCTGGGAATTATCCATATCGAGGTATTAACGGCTTGCACCGGTTGTCAGCCGGAGCATTTATGGTCTTACCGCCGGGGAGAAAACGGACGGCAGGTTGCCTTCCTGCAACTAAAATAAGGTCAACCCATCTCCACTCAGGGCTTGGCAGGAGGGGTAACTCTTTGTAAAAAACAGAGGGCGAATGACCGATCCAAGCAATTTCAGCCACTAATTTTTGTTTTTATATAATAGATAGCTTTCTTATCCATAACAGCCTGTTGTAAACAGGCTGCGGATGGCACAGCGCATTAAACCCGGTTTCATACCAGAATAGAATGACAGCCGGATTTTACAGGTTTTTTTTAAAGAAGAGGGAAACACATGGGCCTGTTTGTTAACTTTGGAGGCGGTGGCGGCGGAGGCAATACCACTTTAGCCGTTGGCGAAGAGGGTGGCGGCCTTCAAAATCCCGGCATACCCGGCCTTGGTAGCATACCTGGCCTTGGTGGCGGATTGCCCGGGATTGGTACCACCTTTGCCGTTGGCGAAGAAGGCGGTGGAGGCAGCTTTCCTGGCGCGGGCAATTTCCCCGGCGTTGGTGGCTTTCCCGGCGCGGGTGGTTTTCCTGGTGCGGGCAGTGTTTCCACGCTTGCACTTGGCGAAGAAGGCGGATCCCCCTTCGGCAGCTTATTCCCCATGATTGGAAATTTATTGCCCTTTAGTAGCGGCTCTTTATTTGGCGGCGGTTTCCCCGGCTTCAGCAGCAGCTTCCCCATGAGCGGCTTTAACCCGCTGGGCGGATTAGGACTCAACTCCTTTGGCGGCGGAGGCAATACCACCTTTGCTGTCGGAGAAGAAGGTGGCGGTCTTTCTAATTTATTTGGCAGCCTGGGCCTTGGCAATACCACGTATGCCGTTGGCGAAGAGGGCGGCGGTCTGGCCGGATTCGGGCTTACGCCAAGCGGAGGCGGAAGCACCACCCTGGCCATCGGTGAAGAAGGCGGGGGCTTACAAAATCCTCCAACCATGCCACCGCTCCAAAATACCACCTACGTGGTGGGTGAAGAAGGCGGTGGTCTGGCAGGCCTATTCTGATCCGCCGAACCCTGTTTCTCCAACCCGTCAATCATTCGCCTGCAATAATCCACCTATAATAAACGTATGACGATTTTAATCATCGGCTCGCCGGAAGAGGCGCACTCCGCGTTTATTCACCATAAAATCCGGCAAAGGGGCCACGAGGCCATCTATCTGGATACTCGTGCGTTTCCTTCCCAAACCCGGCTAAGCATGTTTTGCGGCCCCCAACAGCCTCATTTGGGAACCCTGCATCTGCCAACCGAACCGCTTGCGGTTCCCCTGGAGCAGGTTGAGGCGGTTTACTGGCGCTACCATATGGGTTTTCAGTGGCCTGCCGGGATTGAAGGCCCCTTTTTATTGGAGATGGCCCAACGAGAAATTGAATCGGCCCTGGGCAGCCTGTTTCGCATGCTGCCATGCCGCTGGGTGAATTCCCCGGAAGCCATTGCGCAGCATGCTTACAAGCCCTACCAGCTGCAGCTCATGCACCAAGCCGGAATTCGCATTCCTCAGACCCTCATCAGCAACGATCCGAATGCCGTCACTGAGTTTTATGAGCGGCTGAACGGCCAAGTAATTTACAAGCCGGTTCGGGGCGGGGCGCATACAGCCCGGCTAAAGCCTGAGGATTTAAAAGCCAAGCGCCTCTCGGAACTGGCCACGGCGCCGGTTCAGTTCCAGGAGTATGTGGACGGGGTAGACGTGCGGGTTTACATGGTGAAGGACGAGGTTTTCGCCGGGGAAATCCACAGCCGCACCCTGGATTTTCGGGAAGATCCGGACGCTCTGATTGTGCCCATCCAACTCCCATCAGCCATTGAGCAGGATTGTCGTATCATCATGCGAATCCTGGGGCTGATGTATACCGGCATTGATGCCCGCCGGACTCCGCAGGGAGAGTATGTTTTTCTAGAAGGCAACCCATGCCCCATGTTCATGCACTTTGAGCAGCAGGCTGGCTATCCCATCAGCGATAGACTGGTGGATTTACTGCTGAACGGATAGGCTTCGGGCCACCCAGGTTCTTACAATGTGCATCTCTTACTAGGTGCGTGACGTTTTCGGCATGGGTGAGGTCGGCTCAATGCGCGTGGGCACCTGCTTTAATGGCTCAGGCGCTGCCGGGACCGTCTTGGGAGTCACCTTCGCCGGAGCGGAGGGGTCCGTGGTTTTAGCCGGAGCCCCTGGCGCGACTGGCGCCGGGCTAATCGCCTGCTTCAGAATCTCAATTCGGCTTTGGGCTTCCTTCAAGTACCGCGCCTGGGGATTTTGCGCGTAAGTCTGGTAGCTTTCCAGCGCATCCTGGAATTTTTGCTGCTTTTCCTGGGTAATCGCCAGCCCGTAGCGGGAATCAGCGTTGGCGGGATCCAGCGCAATGGCCTGCCTATAGGCTTCCGCGGATTTATCCAGCTGGCCCAGCTCGTTATACACAATGCCCAGGTTATAGTAAGTGGACGGCATTTTGTCATTCAACGCCAAAGCCCGCAAATAAGCGTTCTTGGCCTGCTCAAAATTCCCCTTCCGTTGCCACTGGGTACCAATGGACAGCAATAAATCCACATTCTTGGGATCCAGCGTCAGCGCCTTCTCGTACATGGTAATGGCCCCATCCGCGTTGCCTTGCTGCACGTACGCCTCCGCCAAGGTAATCAACACCTCCAGATTGTTCGGATTCGCCTTGGCCAATGCTTCCAGGGTATTGATATTGGAAGAGCTGATTCCGGTCGGTGGTTTGGAAGGATCCGGTTCGGCCTTGGCCATTGCCAGCTTGGTACGGTAAAGTTTTGCGGTCACATTGTCGGGATCCTGCTCCAACACGGCGCTGTATTCCTGATACGCCTTATCCGGCATATGCAGGGCATAATACGTGTTGGCCAAGCCCAGGTGCGGCCAGTAATTTTTCTTGGAAGCATACAACACCGCCTCACCATAGGTAGAGAGCGCTGCGTTAAAATCACCCGCTTTATAGGCCGCATCGCCCAACGCGGTCAACGCTGTCGCCAAATCGTTGCCAACACCGGCCCGATTAACCTGATACGTCGTCTGCACCTTGGCATCCGCATAATACAACTGCTTATACAAGGGAATCGCTTTCAGGAAATTACCGTCCTTGTGGTAGGCAATCGCCAGATTCGAGCGCAATTGCAGATCCTGGGCCGCCTGAGGCTCACCCATCAACTGCTCGTACAGGCTGATGGCCTTGGGCAAATCTCCCAGCATCTGCGTTGCATAGCCGATATCTTTCTGGATATCGTAGCGCTGCTGCGGATCGGAGGTAGCCTGCAACAGCGGGCCCAGCTCATTCAGCGCCGCCTCATACTGCTTATCGTCAAAATAGGTATTCGCCAGCAAACGGTGAACATCTTGATCGTTCGGATGCAGTTTCAGGTAAGCCTGGTAGTTCTCAATGGCCGGGGCCGGTTTTTGCTGCGAACGGTACAAGTCCGCAATACGCAGCAACAGGTCGTCCTTTTTGGGATTCAGAGCATAGGCCTTCTGATAGTTGCGAATGGCCAGCTCCGCTTGACCCAACGCGGCATGGGCCCGGCCCATTTCTTCGTCAATGTCGGACTTGCTGCCTTCCTTGGCGTATGCCACCTTCAGCTCTTCCAACGCCTGTTCCGGCGCGTTGGCACCGTTCAGGGCACGGGCCAAATCCAGGTGTTCCCCAAACTGACCGGGGAAGCGTTGCTTTAAAATATCGTACTGCTTCACGGATTCCGGCTCCTGACCCGTTGCCAGGTACAGCTTGGCCAAATGACGGCGAGCCTCATAATGATCCGGGTAGCGATTCAGGAACTGCTGATAATGGGCAATGGCCGGGGCATATTTTTTCTGCTGAATTTCGGCGCGGGCCAGGTTCAACAGCGCAAACTGATACTGCGGGTTATTCTGCAGGCTTAAGGCATACGCCTCTTCCGCCTTGGCGTACTGGCCCATCTGCTCGTACACGCCTCCCAGGCTGTAAAGCACCATCTTATCCTGCGGGTTCAGGGTTAACGCCTGCTGGTAGTAACTGACTGCCTCGTTGAGCTTGCCCTGCTGGCTCAAAATGGAACCCAGCTTCACATAGTTCAGGTAGTCCTGCGGATCCATTGAAATGGCCCGCCGCAAGGATTGCTCCGCAGTCTTCAGATCACCACGGCGTTCCGCCTGCTGGGCCGCCACATATGCCTCACGCGATTGCGGGGTCAGCGCCCAGGCCAAGCCTGAGAGCATGGAAAGCGAAACTCCCAGCGCCAGTGTATAAACCAGGGGCATTTTAAAGGGTGACAACAGGGTGGGCGTATGTTTCATCGCGCTCTAACCTCTTTCCAGCATGTTCTTTCCCAGCGGTAGTCCCCATATTATAGCAGGGGCACAAAAAAGCGTGAAATCACAGGCTGCGGCCCAGCTCTTATGGCAAGCTCAGCGTTTGAAGAAACGTAACAGAATCCTCAAGCTTTTTCCCGGCCCGCCGAGAGCCATGACAGCATCCAATGCAGCCAGGGGGAAAGCACCACATGCGAATCGAGGGACTGGAGGCCAGCCTAGGCCCCAATGTTGCCGTGAATTTGTCGCCCACCATCAAAAAATGGAATGACAAGGAAGAAGAGGCGCTCGTCATGGGGCCAACCGGGCGTTCATTCCCGGTACAAAAAGGCGCCCGCAGTCGAAGCACAGGAGCCATCAAGCCCCTGCGCCCGGTAGCTCCGCCGAGAAGGATGGACTTAAGCGAGCTTGTGAAAGCCTTGAAACTGGGCGCCAACAAAATCAGGGTACTCAAAATGCTGCGCCGCCGGGACTGGATCAAGCTGCTCCATTTAATGCCGAAAGAGCTGCTGGTAAATGCCCTGCGCTTTTTCAGCAAAGAGAAACTGCTGCGAATGATTATGCACCTTCCCAAGCCGCTGCTGCTGAAACTATTATTGCGGGTCGTAAAAATGGCCGACTTGATTAAAAAAATGCCTACCGTGGAACTCATGCGCATCCTGCGTTCCCATAAACTGCAAAACCGGGAGCTGGCCAAGGGCATTATGAAACTGGAACCCAAGTTCATTATGCTGCTTTTAGAGCGCATTTATGGCGGCAGCTATGACTATTCCAAGCTGAAACCCTACGATTTATTCCGCATTTTTATGCAGACGAATAAAGAACGCCTGACAGAAGCTCTGAAAACGATGCCCTTCAAGGTGCTTCAGCAGTTAGTCGGCGGGTTTGTTAAACAGGATCCGGAACTCCTGCTTCACCTCAGCGATCGCTTTATCTTCAAACTGCTGGAAAAACGCTCCAAGTGCGAATTAATCCAAGGTTGCACCGTACTGCCGGAGGACATCTTAATCCGCATGCTCTGCCAATTGCCGGATCCCTTGCTGATGCTGGCCGCCGCCCAGGTGGATGACCAGGTGTTTGAGGATTTCTTAATGGCCCAGCATGCGGATTTACTGGAGAAACTGGCAGGGGTGGCATAACCCGCTCTACCGGCAATCAAGTCAAAAATGGCGGAATTTTATCACGATCAAATTTGCCAGGTCAGTGGGTTTATTTATGTCATACTTTAGCCCTGCCCATTGAAACGGATAAAGCCGCTTATCGCATGTCCCTGACCCATTTACCGCCGTATTCAACCATTTCCTATCAAATCCAGCGACCGCTGTTCAACACCGGCGCGTCACACCTGCCATCCCTGCAAGCTCCACCCCAAGTATTGCCGTTTACTCAAACCAATCCAGCAGATGTATTTTTGCCGGTTTCGCCAAACCAACCACTGGGCGTAGGGGCTCTCGCACCGGATTTCGTACTGCCTAACCAGAACGGTCAGCCCGTCCGACTGTATAATGAACTTTCCCGCGGGCCGGTG